>NZ_JAPPRG010000002.1:1227650-1532687 GCF_026672515.1 Novosphingobium sp. SL115
CGCGGTGATACATGCCGCGTCGGGCCACCGGCACGTCGCGGGTGCGGGCGCGGCCATACTGGCGCAAGTGTCCTTCCCAAAAGCGTTGCGATAGCGTGAGCAACCGGTCCGATGCACCCAGCGCGTGCAGTAGCACCCAGTCGTTGGTGAATTCCGCCGCATCGTCCGGCCCATCGTTCGCGCCCCAGCGGACAAAGCATTCCAGCGCGTCGTTCTTGTCGACGTAGCGCTGGTAATAGTCCTCGCACGCGGCGGTATGGGCGGCCAGCAGGTCGCGCTGCATCGTTGCCCAGCGCGGGGCGGCCATCGGCGTATCCAGATGGAACGGCGCAGGCGCCGCGCGGGCTATCGCTGGCAGCGCGGCCAACGATACCAGCCCTGTCAGGACGGTGCGGCGGTCAGCGCTCATGCGGGCAGTTCCAGACGGCGCAGCGGGCCGACGATCATGGTATAGGCAACGATGGTCAGCAGGCAGTGCAGCCCGACAAAGCCCAGTGCCAGATCGAACGATCCGGTGGCGGCGACGATGTAACCGACCACGATCGGCGTCACGATCCCGGCGCAATTGCCGAACATGTTGAATACGCCGCCCGAGAGGCCTGCAAGCTGGCGCGGGGCCACGTCGGCCATCACCGCCCAGCCCAGCGATGCCACGCCCTTGCCAAAAAAGGCCAGCGACATCAGCAGGATGACCAGCCATTCCTGTTCTGCCCAGACGCAGGCGATAATCAGCGTGGCCAGCGCCATGCCCAGCACCAGCGGCACCTTGCGCGCACGGTCGACATTGCCGGTGCGGGCCAGAATGCGGTCGGAAATGACCCCGCCAGCAAGCCCGCCGATGAAGCCGCATATCGCCGGGACGGCAGCAGCAAGACCCGCTTCCAGAATATTCAGCCCGCGCTCCTTGACCAGATAGATCGGGAACCATGTGACGAAGAAATAGGTCAGCACATTGATGCAATACTGGCCAAGATAGATGCCCAGCATCATCCGGCTGGTCAGCAGCAGGCGGACATTGGCCCAGTTGAAGGTGGGGGCAGGGGCCGCGCCGCTGGCGGCTTGTTCCATGTTTACCTGCCCGCCGCCTTCGCGGATCAGGTCCAGCTCGGCCTTGTTGATGGCGGGGTGCCGGTCCGGCCCGTGGATGAAGAGCTTGAACACCAGCGCGGCGATAAGGCCCAGCACGCCCATCACCCAGAACACCGCGCGCCAGTGGAAGGTGTGGACCAGCCAGCCCATCAGCGGGGCAAAGGCTACCAGCGAGAAATACTGCGCCGAATTGAAAATGGCTGATGCGGTGCCGCGTTCGCGCGCCGGAAACCATGCCGCCACCAGCCGGGCATTGCCGGGGAACGATGGCGCTTCGGCAAGGCCAACCAGAAAGCGCATGACAAACAGCGTGGACACTGCGGCCAGCCCCGGAATCCAGCCGACAAAGCCCTGAACCGCCGTGCAGGCCGACCAGATGACGATGGCCGCGATATAGATGCGCTTGGTGCCGAACCGGTCGAGCAGCGCACCGCCAGGAATCTGCGCCAGCGCATAGGCCCATGCGAAAGCCGACAGGATAAAGCCTGTTTGCACCGCGCTGAGGCCCAGTTCTGCCGATGCCGCCTCTCCGGCAATCGAAAACGTTGCACGATCGGCATAGTTGAGCGTGGTTATAAGAAAGATCAGCGCAATGATGCGATAGCGGACGCGGGTTGGCCGCAGGTCTTGTTCCACAGGCATCATCATCTCCGTCGTGCGCTCTTTGCGGCCCCGCGTCCCTTGGCGCACCGGGTGTTCGCGGGCCTTGCCAACACTGGTAGCCAAGTCGGAAAATGCGGTCCAAGTCCAATTGCGCAGCGATCAAGCTAAATCATGGCTGGATCGGTGCCTGCGTACCGTTACGGCAACTTGTAGGCATCCGCGCAACGATCACCGGTCGATCAGTGCAAGGCGCGCAATGATTCATGCGCGATTGAGGTTGGCTTTTGGGCAGGGACGAGGGTTATCGAAAGGGCGCTCCGGCGAAATACGACCGGGAAAGATTTGGCCCTTAGCGGCCAAGTATGAGGGGATGCGAAATGGCACTATTCAACGTGCGCGCCGTTCGGGCCGCGCTTGCTTGCAGTTCGGCGCTGGCCACCATTGTTGCGGTTCCAGCCTTTGCGCAGGATTCGGCAGACGCGGTCGATGCGCAAGGCGCGGGCGAACAGGCGATCATCGTCACCGGTTTTCGTGAGAGCCTTTCCAGCGCGCTGGGTCTGAAGCGCAAGGAAACGTCGGCGATTGACGCGATCAAGGCTGAAGACATTGCCGAATTTCCCGACCTGAACCTTGCCGAATCGCTGCAGCGCATTCCCGGCGTGGCGATCAGCCGTGTGAACGGAGAAGGCCGCAATATCTCGGTGCGCGGCCTTGGCCCTGAATATACCCGTGTCCGCATCAACGGCATGGAAGCCATCGGCACCACCGGCGGCACGGACAATTCGGGCGGCGTGAACCGTGGTCGCGGTTTCGACTTCAACATCTTCTCGTCAGACCTGTTCAACAGCCTTGCCGTGCGCAAAACCGCTTCAGCCGATGTCGAGGAAGGTTCGCTGGGCGCGACGGTTGACCTGAACATCGCCCGCCCGTTCGATTTCCGCAAACCCACGGTTAGCGTGTCGGTGCAAGGCAGCTATAACGATCTCGCTCGCAAGACCACGCCGCGCATCTCCACGCTGGCGACGACCACCAACGATGCCGGCACCTTTGGCGTGCTGATGTCGATTTCGTATGAAGAACGCCGGATCAAGGAAGAGGGCGCGAACATCACGCGCTGGACCTATGGCGGGTTCAACGGTGGCTTCAATGCGGCGTCCACCCTTTCGGGCAAGACCATCGCCCAGATCAACGATGCCAATCCCGATACCGCGCTGTTCCACCCGCGCATTCCGGGTCTTGTGTCCTACGACATCAACCAGAAGCGCCTTGGCGCGGCGGTTTCGGTGCAGATGCGCCCGATGGAAACCACGCTGCTGTCCATCGACGGCCTTTATTCGCGGCTGGATGGCACCCGCAGCGAAGCCCAGCTTCAGGCGATCAGTTTCTCGCGTTCGGGCACGGGCAAGCCGCAGACGATCATCCGCAACGGTGTGGTTGATGCCAACAACAACATCATCAGCGGTGAATTTGACAACGTCGATCTGCGTTCGCAGTCGCGCTTCGACAAGCTGGTGACAGACTTTTACGAAGTGACCGGCAATCTGGAGCAGGAACTGGGCGAGAGCCTGAAGTTCACCGGGCTGGTCGGCTATTCCAAATCGGCGTTCAAGAACCCGATCCAGACCACAGTGACGATCGACTCGATCAATTCACAGGATTTCAAATACGACTTCTCCAGCCGCTTCCCGGCGATCATTCCGGGCTTTGACGTAACGTCGCCTGCGGGCTTTGCCCACGTCAACGGCACATCCGAAGTCCGCATCCGCCCGCAGACCGTGGACAACACCTTCACCACCGCCAAGGGCGCGCTGGAATGGAAGGCCAGCAATCTGTTCACGCTGAAGGCCGGGGTTGATTGGCGCAAGTTCACCTACAATTCCACCGAACGCCGCCGTCTGTTGGGCGAAACCCGGGTAAACACGCTGACCGCAGCTCAGCTTGCCGCTGCCACTACGCTGTTTTCGGGCTTCGGGCGCGGGCTTGATCTGCCCACCGGCACACCCAACGCATGGGTCGTGCCCAACCTTGATTACTTCGTGTCCAACCTCGGCACTTATACCGATCCGCTTTACCAGACCGGCGGCGTTGAAAATGCCACGGCGCGCGGGTCGTTCATCACGGTGACCGAAAAGGATCTGGGCGCGTGGGGTATGGTCGCGTTCAACCTGGAAGATGCCGGCCTGCCGCTGCGCGGTGACGCCGGGGTGCGCTATGTCAACACGCGCCAGATTTCGACCGGCTATGCGAGCCAGGGTACGGCAGTGAATCTGGTATCGTCCAACCGCAGCTATAATCGCTGGCTGCCTTCGGCCAACCTTGTCTATGATGTGACGCCCGATCTGCTGGTGCGTTTCGCAGCAGCCAAGACCATGGCGCGCGCAGGCATCGCGTCGATCACGCCGGGCGGCAACCTGAACGTATCGGGCGGCAACCGCAGCTTCAGTTCGGGCAACCCGGACCTGAAGCCGACCGAATCCACCAACCTTGATTTCGCGGTGGAATGGTATCCGGCCAAGGGCGCGATCTATTCCGTCGCGCTGTTCCAGAAAGACATCGGTACGTTCGTCCAGACACTGGCCGTCACCGCGCCCTATTCTTCGCTAGGCCTGCCCGATTCCCTGCTCACCGGCACCACCGCCAGCCCGACGGATGATTTCATCGTCAGCCGCCCGGTCAATTCCAGCGGGGGCAAGCTCAAGGGCTTTGAAGTGAACATGCAGCAGCCCTTCACTTTCCTGCCGGGTGTGCTCAAGAACTTCGGCGTGCTGGCCAACTACACCTACGTCCAGTCGGATATCGAATATCTCACCTCGGCCAACGGTGCGTCCACGGTCACCGCGCCGCTGCTCGGCCTGTCCAAGAACGCCGCGAACCTGACGCTTTACTATGAAGACGCCAAGTTCTCGGTCCGTGGCTCGCTGGCCTATCGTTCGAATTATCTGACCGCTGTGCCCGGCACCGAAGGCAACGCCTATAACGGCACCAACAGCACGACCAACTTCGACGCGCAGATGTCTTATGCCATCACCGACAATATCAAGGTGAGCGTTGAGGCGATCAACCTGCTCGACACCAAGAACGACCAGTTCGTGGACGAAACCAACCGTCTGAACGTGCTGACCCACAGCGGTCGCCAGTTCAACGTCGGGGCCAAGTTCACCTTCTGAACAACGACCTACTCCCTTGCCCGGTTCGCCACCCTTGAGCGGACCGGGCACTTTTTTGCCCGCTGGCCCATGGGTCTTTGCAGGCTTTGCACCGCCAACGTCCGAGGATTTTCGCCATGACCGCATTCCGTTCCGTGATCGCCGCAACGGGTGAGGCCCATGGCGATGAACTGCCGGTCCATGGACCGGCCGATGTTGCCGCCGCCTGCGCGCTGGCCGAAGCGGCGTTTGATACGTTCCGCAGCGCCGACTACGAAGTCCGCGCCCGCCTGCTGGAAGGGATCGCGGACGAAATTCTGGGCATTGGCGATGTGCTGATCGAAACTGCCATGGCCGAAAGCGGGCTGCCGCGTGGCCGTCTTGAAGGTGAACGGGGCCGCACCATGGGCCAGCTTCGTCTGTTTGCCAATGTGGTGCGGCGGGGTGACTGGTTGCAGGTGCGGATCGATCCTGCTCTGCCCGACCGCCAGCCCGCGCCCCGGCCCGATCTGCGCTTGCGGATGATCCCGCTGGGACCGGTGGCGGTGTTCGGCGCATCCAACTTTCCGCTCGCCTTTTCTACTGCCGGCGGCGACACCGCATCGGCGTTGGCCGCAGGCTGCCCGGTGGTGGTCAAAGGCCATCCTGCCCACCCGCTGACAGGTGCGCTGGTGGCGCAGGCGGTGGCGCGCGCCGTGGCGCAGGCGGGCCTGCCGGAAGGCGTGTTCCAGCATCTTGTCGGCCCGTCGCACGAATTGGGTGAGGCTTTGGTGCGCGATCCGCGCATCGCGGCGGTTGGCTTTACCGGGTCGCGCAGTGGCGGGCTGGCGCTGGCTCGCATCGCGCAAGGCAGGCCCGTGCCAATCCCGGTCTATGCCGAAATGTCCAGCATCAACCCGGTGCTGCTGCTGCCCGAAGCCCTGAAGGCGCGCGGGGCGGACATCGGTGCGCAATTTGCCCAGTCGCTCACCATGGGGGCTGGGCAGTTCTGCACCAATCCCGGCCTTGTTCTGGCCGTGGCAGGCGAAGGGCTGGACGCATTCGTTGCCGCCGCATCGGGTGCGGTTTCGACCGCTCCGGCACAAGTGATGCTGACTGGCGGCATCCGCAATGCCTATACGCAAGGCACTGCGGCGCTTGCCGAAAACGCTGCTGTTGAAACGCTGGCCACTGGCCCTGCCGATCAAGGGCTTGCGGGTGCTGCGCTGTTCCGCACGACGGCGACGCAGTTCCTGGCCGATCAGGCTTTGGGGCATGAGGTTTTCGGCGCGGCGTCGGTCATCGTGGTCTGTGCTGACGAAGCGGAGATGCGCGCGGTTTTACAAGGGCTTGAAGGGCAGTTGACCGCAACCTTGCAGATCGATCCGGCGGACGAAACGGCGGCCCGGCGTCTGCTGCCGGTGCTGGAACGCAAGGTGGGGCGCATTCTTGTCAACGGCTGGCCCACAGGGGTCGAAGTGTGCGAGGCGATGGTGCATGGCGGGCCTTATCCCGCCACGTCGGATGGGCGCACCACGTCGGTCGGCACCATGGCGATCGACCGTTTCCTGCGCCCGGTCTGCTATCAGAATTTCCCCGCCGCACTGCTGCCGCAAGAGCTGAAATCCTGAGTGACCTAAAGAGCCTCTAACAGCACCTGAAGATCGCTTAACAGCACTGACGGCCGGTCGCGCGGGGGCAGATCGGCCTCTGAACCCATGATGCCGGTGGCAAGTCCGATGGACATGGCGCCAGCGGCGTTTGCCATGCGCATTTCCAGTGCAGGATCATCGCCCACCACCACCACTTGGGCAGATGCCGACTTGGGCAGACCCATGATGGTCAGCGCGGTGTCGAACGCTTCTGCCGATGGCTTGCCCAGAATGCGCGGGCGTTTGCGGGTCATCGCGGTGAGCATGGCGTTGATGGGAAAGCTGGCTCCTATGGCCCGCCCATTCTCGGTGGCAAAGAACGGTACGTTGCTGGCCGTGACCAGCCGTGCGCCGTTCCACAACGAATGGCAGGCGGCTTCCAGCGCGGCAAAATCAAATTCGCGGAACCATCCGGTATAGACCGCTTCCACCCCTTCGGCCGCCTCTGCCGGGCCGACTACGTCCAGTCCTGCGTCCGCCAGTGGCGCAGCGCATCCGGCGTTGCCCAGGACGCGCACTTTGCCGATACCCTTTTTGGATAGCCAGATCGCGGTGGAGGATGATGGGGTCAGCATCTGCCCGTCTTCCACCGGGAAGCCTGCATTGCGCAGCGATGCGGCATAGGCGGCGGGCGGTTTGGCGCTGCCGTTGGTGAACACGACATAGGGCGTGCCTGTTGCCTTCAGCGCTTCCAGCGTGGCGATGGCGTGGGGCAGGGCGCGGTGGCCGCCGCTTTTGGCATCGCCCAGCGCGATGGTGCCATCCATGTCGAAGATGAAACCGGCGGCGTCTTTCAACCGTGCTTTGAAGTCAGGCGATAGTGTCAAAGCGATGCTCCGGCATGAAGGGCGAGGCGGAAGCCATTGCGTTCCACCACGATGTCGCGGGCCTGTGGCCGTGCGGCCAGTTGGCGTAGCAACGACAAGATGGGCGCGGCTTCGGGCGTGTATGTGGCGCGCGAAGGCCCTGAGGCCAGCATGGCGTCCACCTGTTCGCCCGGCATGACCGCGCGCAGCAGGAATTCCTCGTCTGGCAGATGGCTGCCGAACTGGCGGCGCAGGTCGGCAAGGGCGGGGAACATGGGTTCGTTTTCCAGTTCGCGCGCGCGGGGCCGGTCCATGATCGTGGCCAGCACGGCCCTGTCCACGGGCGATGTGGGTTTGCCGAATTTGCCCATGCAGTAACGGATCACCTGATCGGACACCTGGGCATAGCGGCGTTCGCCAATCACGTTGAACAGCGCCTGCGTCATGACCATCTGCGGAAACGGCGTGACCATGATGGGATAGCCAAGATCGGCGCGCACCTGCCCGGTTTCGGCAATCACCGCGCCCATACGGTCGGCCAGTCCCAGTTCGTCCAACTGGCGGGCGATGGTGGTCATCACCCCGCCCGCGATCTGGTGGCGCAGGAAGCTGGCATCGAAGTTCTGCGGCTGTCCTGCGGGCAGACCTTCTGCAGCTGCGACCTTTTTCCAATAGGTGGTCAGCCGCCGCAGCGCGGGCTTGTCGATCCCCACGGAAAAGCCGGCCTCTTCCAGATTGGCGACCATGCGGTTAGCTTCGGGCAGGGATGATCCATCGCCACCGGGGCCGACGCCGACGTGAATGGCCGATATGCCAAGCTTCGCCGCTTCAAGGCTGGTCAACATGCCTTGGCCGACGGTGGTGTGGGCGTGGATTTCCAGCGGGCGGTTGCCGATGGCGGCCTTTACCGCCGGGGCCAGTGTGCGCACGCGGTCCACCGACAGCAGGCCCGCCGGGTCTTTGATATAGAACAGGTCGATGTCCGGGCTTTGCCCCACGGCACGGGCAAAATCGGCATAGAACTGGTCGGTGTGGATTTCCGACAGGGTGAACGTCAGCGCGGCCATGACTTCGGCGCTGCCTTCCTGCTTCACCAGCTTTGCCGCCTCGATCACGGCGGGCACTTCATGCATGGGGTCCAACAGGACAAAGCGGCCCACGCCATTGGCCTGAAGCGCGCGATAGACCAGCCGCATGAATTCGGGGTCTGCCTGCTGCCACGCGATGAAGCGCAGGCCGGTGGTGATGAACTGCAACGGCGTGGTGGGCATGGCCGCATGCATCCTGCGCAGCCGTTCCCACGGGTCGTTCTGGAAATAGCGCACGGCAACCGCCATGTGGCTGGATGAGGTGAAGTCTATGGCGCGAAAGCCGCAAGCCTCGGTCAGCGCGGCGGCTTGCAGCATGTGCGCGGTGTTGAGGCCGGTGGCGCCCCACAGGCTTTGGTTGCCATCGCGCATGGTCACATCGACGAGGCGGATTTCGGTCATAGCGCAAGCCCTGTGAGAAAGCCGGTATCAACGCCGCCCGCGATAAAGCGCGGATCGGCCATGATGCGGCGGTGGAGCGGGGCGGTGGTGGGCAGGCCTTCGATGGTCAGCGATTTCAGCGCTTGCGCCATGCGGGACAGTGCCTGTTCGCGGCTGGCCCCGTGGACGATCAGCTTGCCCATCAGCGAATCGTAGAACGGCGGCACTTCGCCCCCTGCGGCAATGTGGGTGTCCACCCGCACGCCAGCGCCCGCAGGCCATGCGGCACGGGTGACCACGCCGGGGCAGGGGCGGAAATCGGCGTCGGGGTCTTCGGCGTTGATGCGCACTTCGATGGCGTGCCCACTGGGGCGCACCATCGCCTGCGTCAGACCCAGCGGTTTGCCCGATGCGACCAGCAATTGCTGTTCCACCAGATCGACCCCGGTGATCGCTTCGGTGACAGGGTGTTCCACCTGAATGCGGGCGTTGAGTTCGAGGAAGTAGAACGAGAAATCATCGGCATCGACCAGAAATTCCGCCGTTCCCGCACCGCGATAGCCGAGATGACGGGCCAGCGTGACGGCAGCCTGTTCGATTCCCGCGCGCGCCGTTTCGGGCATAGCCGGGGCGGGAGCTTCTTCGACCAGTTTCTGGAAGCGGCGCTGGATGGAGCAATCGCGCGTGCCAAGGTGGATGGCGCTGTTGCCGTCGCCCAGAAGCTGCACTTCGACATGACGTCCGCGCGCCACGAAGCGTTCGACATAGACCGCGCCGTTGCCAAATGCAGCCTGCGCTTCGGCCTGCGCCATATCCAATGCGATGTCGAGATCTTCGGCATGATCCACCCGGCGCATGCCCTTGCCGCCGCCACCCGCCACGGCTTTCAGCAGCAGGGGATAACCGGTTTGCGCAGCGCGGGCATGGACGGCATCGCGCGTTGCAGCTTCACCGCCGGGCAGAACGGGCAGGCCCGCCTCCACCGCGAGGCGGCGGGCGGCCAATTTGTCGCCCATGCCTTCAAGCGTGGCGATGTCCGGGCCGACGAAGCGCATTCCGGCCTGTGCCACCGCGCTGGCAAATCCAGCGTTTTCAGACAGGAAGCCATAGCCGGGGTGGACCGCATCGCACCCGGCCTGAACCGCTGCTGCCACGACCCGTTCGATCACCAGATAGCCTTGCGACGATGGAGCGGGGCCGACGATGGCCACGTGATCTGCCAGCTTTGCAGGCACCGAATGCGCATCGGCCTCGGACGCGCCCAATACGGTTTCGATGCCCATGGCTTTGGCCGTGCGGATGACGCGCAGGGCAATTTCGCCGCGATTGGCGATGAACAGGCGGCGGATGGTCATGCCAGCCGCACCAGCGCTTCGCCCTTGGCAACCAACGTGCCATTGGCGCTAAGGATTTCGGCCACAGTGCCGCTGCGCGCCGCATGGACCGGATTCATCAGCTTCATCGTTTCGACAATGCCGATCACGGTTTCCGGTCCCACTTCATCGCCCACTTTGACAAACGGCGGCGCACCGGGTTGCGGCGCGTGATAGAACGTGCCGGGCAAAGGGGAGCAGATGGCATCTGGGTTTGCGGCAGTGGTCTGGACTTCGACAGCGGCTTGCGCGGTGTTGCCCGCCCACTGCCACTCCTGCGTTACCCCAGTTGCATCGGCATCGGTTTTTGCCACGCGCAGGCGGAAGCGGCGAGTGGACAGGTCGATTTCGCGGTAACCCGATTGTTCGAGGATGGCCGCGATTTCGGCAATGTCTTCGTGGGTGAGCGGCAGGTCGTCTTGCATGGCGATCAGCGTCCGGCAGCCAGCATTTCGCGCGCGGCGGCAATCACCGCGTTGGAAAAGGCTGGGTCATTGAAATGGGAGTCCACGGCGGTCACGGGCACGTTTTCGGGCATGACCTTGCGCAAATATGCGGCAAACGGACCGGGGACTGACAGGTCGAGCAGGTGGCCTGCCGGACTGTCATGGTTGGAAAAGCCGTGCAGCGGGGTAAACACGCGCACCGGGCCGTTTGCCGCGCGGACATTGGCGGCCAGATGGTCGGCCAGCCGTTCCAGATCAGCTACATTGGTCCGCACAGCGGTAAGCTGCGGGTTGTGTTCGTGATAACGGCGGCCGGGGAATTGCGCCCGCGACGCATCGATCGGGCCACCGATGATGAAATCGGCATTGCCCGGCGCAAGGATGGTGGGGATGCCCTTTTGTAGCGCGGCGCGGCCCCGGTCAGGCCCGGCATCGGCAAGGCCACCGTTCAGGTGGTCAAGGATTTCGGTCTGCGACAGGTCCAGCACCAGCGCCACGTCCTTGTCGGCGGCAAGGCCATCCAGCGTGGGACCGCCCGCGCCGGACGAATGGAACACCATGACTTCGCAGCCGTCCGCTTCCAGTGCCTGCCGGATGCGCTTCACGCTGGTTTCGGTGGTGCCCAGCGTGGTGATGAGGACCAGCGGCCTGTCCGGTCCTCGTTCGCGTTCGTGCCCCTTGGCCATGCCTGCCATGGCATTGGCAGCATTACGAAAAACTTCGCGGCTGATGGTGTTGAGGCCGGAAATATCGGTCACCGCGTTCATCATCGCGATGTCCTTCACGCCCATGTAGGGCTTGGTGAAGCCCGACGCCATGGTCGATACGATCAGCTTTGGCAGGCCATAGGGGAAGCTTTGCATCAGTGCGCCCGCCAGCGCGGTGCCCATTGACCCGCCAATAGCAAGGATGCCCGAAACCGGATGGTCTGCATCCCATGCGTGGGCGGCGGCAATGGCGCCCCGGATCATGACGTCCTGGCATTTGCCTTCATGGTGCAATGCCCGGACCTGTTCGATGGTCATGCCTGCTGCTTGAGCTACCACTTCCGGCGCGATTTCCGCCCCGCCAAGCGTGCGGCGCACGCTAGGGTCAAGATGGACCACGTCCACGCCCGCCTGCTCCAGAATGGCGCGGGTGAAGCGGGCTTCCTCTTCCTTGGTATCCTGCGTGCAAATGAACAGGACGCTCGGCCTTTTTTGTGCTGGCTCGGTCATCGGTTTCCTCTTCCGTTGCCTATTGCTGCGTCAACGGGCTTGATTTTGCACGAGGCATTCGGGATTTTGCGTTTCGCAAGGTGAAACTCATAATTCGCCGCAAGTGCATCGGGAGATGGATGATGCTGGACCGCAAGGTGAAGACCGTGCGCGCGCTGGAACGTGGGCTGGACGTGCTGATCGAGGTGCAGACGCGCAAGGCGGCCAGCCTGCACGAACTGCATCTGGCCACGGCCCTACCCAAGGCCACGCTGCTGCGCATGCTGGTGACGCTGGGGCAGAAAGGGCTTATCTGGCAAAGGCTTGCCGATGGGGCATACCTGCCGCACGTCGACCGGGTCGAGCGGACGCCGGTGACATCGGTGGCCCATATTGCCGAGATAGCGTCGCCCCACATGAAGGCACTTTCCACGCGCATTGCATGGCCTTCTGTGCTGGCCGCGCCCCGACTGGACCATATGGAGATCATCGAGACGAACAGCCCGCTGTTCCGGCTTGATTCGGCCACGCTTGGTCCGGTTGGGGTGAAGCTGTCCTATATCCACACCGCCACAGGGCGGGCCTATCTGGCGGGGTGTGGCGAGGCGGAGCGTGATTCGATCATCGACCGGCTACGCCCGCGCAACCCGCCCGAAGGCAGCGAGGACGATTTGCGCGAGATTTTGCGTCAGGTGCGCCTGCGCGGTTATGCCACGCGCGATCCGTTGCATCCGTGGCCTGACCGGTCAAAACAGCTTGTGCTGCGCGATGGGCGGCGGTCGATGGCGGTGCCGATCATGGTGGCGGGCGCGCCGATTGCCACGATCAATGTGACATGGCCGGGGCGGCGCGGGACGGATGAAGGCGTGGTGCAGCGGCACCTTGATGCGCTGCGCACGACCGCGCTGGTGATTGGGCACGCGCTGGAGATGAATCCCCAATAGATTTCACCCTGCGAAATCTGTTTGTCTCGCATATTAATTTGCGGCCTGAATGCGCGAATAGTGCACGGCAGGGAGAAAAAGCGTGATGCGGCAATGGCTGATCTCACAAGGTTCCACATCGCTGGATGGTTTGCGCATGGTGGATGCGCCGATGCCGCAGCCGGGGCCGGGCGAAGTGCTGGTGCGGGTGCGCGCCTGTTCGCTGAACTTCCGCGACCAGATTATTCCGCTAGGAAAATATATGGGCGGCGTGGTGCAGCAGGACACGGTACCGCTGTCTGACGGTGCGGGCGAGATTGCCGCCGTGGGCGCGGGCGTTACTACAGTTGCCGTGGGTGACCGGGTGGCCGGGATATTCTTTCAGGACTGGATGGACGGACCGCCTAACCCCGCAGCAGGCGTGGCGCTGGGCGCGCCGCCTGCGCCGGGGATGTTGCAGGAATATGTGGTGCTGCCTGAACGCGGCGTAGTGCCTTTGGCGCAAAGCCTTGACTGGACGCAGGCCGCTTGCCTGCCCTGCGCCGGGGTGACCGCGTGGAACGCGCTGATGGAAGGGCCTTCACCGGTTAAGCCCGGAGACTGGGTGCTGGTGCTGGGTACGGGCGGGGTTTCGTTGCTGGCCTTGCAGATTGCCAAGGCTGCTGGCGCGCGGGTGATTGCCACGTCATCGTCGGATGAAAAGCTTGAGCGGGTGAAGGCGCTGGGCGCCGATCACGTCATCAATTACCGCGCGACGCCCGATTGGGGGGCTGAGGCCGCGCGCATTTCGGGCGGTGGGGTAAACAAGGTGGTCGAAGTGGGCGGAGCGGGAACGCTGGCGCAATCCATTGCGGCCGTGGGCTTTGCTGGCGAAATCGCGCTGATCGGCGTGTTGACGCGCGATGGCGACACCAGCCCACATGGTCTGATGTTCAAGGGCGCGTCGATCCGGGGTATTTTCGTGGGGTCAAAGGGCATGGCCCAGCGGCTGAACGCCTTTATCGATACGCACGGGATCAAACCGGTGGTGGAACGCGCCTTCCCGATGGAGCAGGTGCTGGACGCCTATGCCTGGCAATCGTCGGCAGGGCTTTTCGGGAAGGTTGCGATTACGCTGTGATCTGAGAAGTTTAAGCGTCGCCGCCCGATAGAGGCGGGGCGCAGGAGAGGAAAATATGGCTAGCGTGCTTGGCTTCGGCCAGCCCTTTGGCGGTGTCATGCAAACCGCGTTCGTGGTGGAGGATATCCACGCCTCGATCGCGCATTTTCAGCGTGATTGCGCGGCGGGGCCGTTCTTCCTGCTCGACCACTTTCTGGGGCCGGACCAGTTCTATCGCGGCGCGCCTTCCACGGCGGACGTCACCATCGCCATGGGCTTTGTCGGGCAGATGCAGATCGAACTGATCCAGCCGCTGGATGGCAACCCTTCGGTCTATCGCGAAACCATCGACCAGCGCGGGCATGGCTTTCACCACTTCGGCATTGCCTGCAAGGACGTTGAGGCTGACCTGCCGGGCTATCTCGACCGGGGATATACGCTTGCGTTCAAGGCAGCGGTGCCCACTGGCGGCAGTGTCGCTTATCTTGAAGGCGGGCACGATGCGGCCCCTGGCTTCCTTGAACTGATCCCCGCAACGCCGGGCATGGACGCCCATTTCACCGCGATGTGGCAGGCATCGCAGGGGTGGGACGGTGCCGATCCGGTGCGCCCGTTCATCTGATACTTGCGCGCTGATCCTGTTCGCAGTGCGCGAGAATGCAAGAGGTGCGGGCAGGGGAGAACTATGACGAGGGCGTGAAGTCGGAAAAACGACAAGACATTGGGAACGGGAGAACACGATGCAGCACGCCCAGAGGGCCAGTGCCGGAACGCCAAAAGGCAGCGGATACCAGATCTGGGTGACCGCGCTGCTCAGCCTGAATTTTGGCATCCTGTTCTTTGACCGTAACGCCCTGAACTTCCTGATGCCGTTCGTGCAACCGGACCTTCAGCTTTCCAATACGCAGGTCGGCATGTTCAGTTCGGCCCTGTCGCTGACATGGGCACTGTCCGGGCTGGCGGTTGGGCGCATTTCCGACAAGCTGGGATCGCGCAAACCGGTTGTGGTCGTGGCGACGGTGGCCTTCTGCCTGTGTTCGTTCATTTCTGGCGCGGCATCGTCATTCCTGATGCTGCTGGGCGCGCGCCTGTTGATGGGCGCGGCCGAAGGCGGGGTCATGCCGGTCAGCCATTCGATGATCGTGGCCGAAGTTGCGCCCGAACGGCGCGGTATGGCCATGGGTGTGGCGCAGAACCTTGGGTCCAACCTGCTGGGATCGGGCCTTGCGCCGATCCTGCTGGTGCCGGTGGCTGTGGCGGTAGGCTGGCGCACGGGTTTTTACCTTGCTGCCTTGCCGGGTCTGGTGACGGCGGCGCTGATCTGGTTCACGCTACGTGAGCCGCCGGTCCCTGCACATGACGATGCCCACCCCAAAGTGACGCTGCGTGAAGCCTTCGCCCATCGCAACGTGGTCCTGTGCGCGCTGATTTCGATCCTGCTGGTGTCCTATCTGGTGGTGTGCTGGGCGTTCATGCCGCTGTTCCTGACCAAGGCGCGCGGGTTCGATCCTGATACGATGAGCTGGCTGATGGCGACGCTGGGCATTTCGGCGGGATTGGGCAGCTTTGTCGTGCCGGCTATTTCCGATGCCATCGGGCGGCGTCCGGTGATGATCTTCTTTGCCTTTTTCGGCGTCGTGCTGCCGCTGGCGGCTATCTATTACACCGGCTCTGTCTGGGGACTTGCCGCGATCTTCTTTGTCGGTTGGGGCCTGAACGGGCTGTTCCCGATGTTCATGGCGACGATCCCGGCAGAATCGGTCGATCCGCGTCTGACCGCGACGCTCACCGGTGTGGTCATGGGTGCGGGTGAAGTGCTGGGCGGGGTGCTGGCACCCTTGTTCGCGGGCGCGATGGCCGATGTCTATGGGCTGACCGCGCCGCTGTGGCTGATGTTTGGCTGCACCCTTCTGGCAGGTTTCTGCACGCTGTTTCTGATTGAATCCGCGCCGCGCGTGCTTGCGCGGCGTTCCGCTCCGGCACTGGCAAGGGCGATTTGAACAAACGGGAGAAGACCGATGGCTACGCTTCTCAAATATCATACCCGTGATGTCGCCCCGCCTGACCGGGTGCGGTATTGGAACGAGATTGCCGACCGTGTTTTCACTGGCACGTTCGTTCAGGTCCCGGGCGAAGATTTTGCGGGGCGGATGCTTTCGTGGCGGGTGGGGGAACTGGACATGATCCGCACCGATTCCACGCAGTCCGCTGTTGGCAGAACGCCCATGGCGCAAGATGACGAGCGCCTTATCCTGCATCTTCAGTGTCGTGGTTCGAGCGAACATGAGCAGCGGCAGGCCGAATGCGCGTTGCAGCCCGGTGATTTCGTGCTGGCCAGCCCGCACACACCTTATTCGATCAAACTGACCGGGCATGAAATGCTGGTGGTCGAATTTCCCCGCGCGCCGTTGGCCGAGCGGTTCCCCTGCGTGGACGATGCGCTGATGCAGCGGATGTGCGGTGCAACGCCCGGCGGACGGGTGTTTCACGATTTTCTGCTGTCGCTGTGGCAGCAGGGGGAACGTGCGGCTGAAGATCCCGAATGGGAAGTGGGCGTGAACGCGGTGTTCTATGATATGGTAGCGCTGGCCATGCGCGGCAGCCAGCGGCCTTCGGCGCAGATCGGTGAAGTGGACTTGCGCCGTCGGGTGCTGGCCATGGTGTCAGCGCATCTGGATGACCCGGCGTTGCGCACGGCATCCATCGCCGATGCCTGCAGCATTTCAGTGCGTACGGTGCAGAACGTGTTTGCCACCATGGGCACCACGCCCACCGCATGGATACTGGACCAGCGCCTGCGCCGTGCGGCAGACCGGCTGGTCGCGCGGCCCGATGCCAGCATCACCGAAATCGCCTTTGCATTGGGCTTCAACGACAGTGCTTATTTTACCCGCTGCTTCCGCCAGCAGTTTGGCGTGGCCCCACGCGACTGGCGGTTGGGGCGCAGCGGCGCGGAACAGGAATAGAGAATTGCTGCGCAGCATACCGGTTGCGCGGCAGTCCTGATCGGGGTGCGCGTCAGTGCAAGCAAAGCCCTCCGACAGGCCATAGGATGTCAGGCATGATGCAGGGGAATGGGGCAAGCCCGACCGTGCATCAATTACAACAGGGAGAGAGAACCATGAGATTGGCATCAGTCTCGATTGCGGCGCTGGCTACGGCCATTGCCATGCCTGCTTTTGCGCAAGACGCGGCCCAGGCGGAATCCACCGGCGGCATTCAGCAGATCATCGTTACCGCGCAGAAGCGTGTTGAAAACGTGCAGGATGTTCCCATTGCCATCACGGCCTTCACATCAGCCGCATTGCAGGAACGCGCGGTGGGCGATGTGTCGGCGCTTTCGGGCATCACGCCCAACGTCACGCTTGACGCTTCGACGCCGTTTTCCGGTTCCAGCGCTGTGCTTGGCGCAACCATTCGCGGTATCGGTTCGTCCGACTTCGCCTTCAATATCGACCCTGCGGTGGGCGTCTATCTGGATGGCGTTTACCTTGGCCGTTCGATCGGCGCGAACCAGGACCTGCTGGACGTCGAACGCATCGAAGTGCTGAAAGGCCCGCAGGGCACGCTGTTCGGGCGCAACACCATCGGTGGCGCTATTTCCATCGTCACCCATACGCCGGGTGATGAATTCCATGTGAAGGGCGACATCACTGTTGGTCGCTTCAACCGCGTTCAGGCACGCGGCCTTGTCGACATTCCGCTGGCCGATGGCCTCAGCTCGTCCGTGGCGTTCGGCCTGCACAAGCGCGATGGTTTCCAGAAGCGCGAAGCCTATCCCAATGCTGGTGCCAACGACAGCTATACCTTGTTCCCGGCGTCAGGCTATGAAACCCGCAGCCGTCAGGGTGGTGACAATTCGTGGAACCTGCGCGGCAAGCTGCGCTGGGACAACGGCAGCAATTTCCGCGCCACTGTCAGCGCCGATTACACCAACATCGATCAGGATTCGACCGCCAACACCGTGCTGGCCGTCACCCCCATTCCGGGGCCGTTCGCAGGTGTTGCCGCCAACAACATCCCCGGCACCGCGCTGGATGTGGTGACCGGCAGTTCGGGCTTCCTGTTTGCCGGGCTGTATAACTTCTGCATCGGCGCAACGTCGTCTGAAATTGCCGCGCGCAATGCCACCAACCTGTGCGGCCCGCGTTCCAGCGTGAACGGCTATCTGACGCTGCCGGGCCTTGCCAGCCGCAACGTCGATTCTGATCCGTTCAACAATGTGCTGCCCTACGACAGCCGCTGGGTGAACACGGACAAGGACGTCAGCTATGCCAATGGCAACAACTTCTCGAAGTTGAAGCAGTGGGGCCTTGGCCTGAACCTTGAATTCGACCTGTCGGACAGCGTGACGCTGAAATCGATCACGTCCTATCGCAAGGTCGATTTTGCCGCCGGCGTCGACCTCGACAATTCGCCGCTGCCGATCCTGCAGACCAGTTTCATCGTCGATCAGGACCAGTTCAGCCAGGAAGTCCAGCTTCAGGGTTCGGCTATGGACGGCGCGCTGAACTTCGTGCTCGGCGGCTATGGCTTCAAGGAAAAGGGCGATCTGCGCGACTTCGTGACGTTCTCGGCCGGCCTGTTGCAGGTGGATGGCCCGGGTAAGGTCGATACCGAAGCCTATGCCGGGTTCGGCCAGGTCGACTGGCGCTTGAACGACCTGATCGGCATTTCGGTCGGCGCGCGTTATACCAAGGAAAACAAGCGCTATGACGGCGCGCAGGCAGACATCAACGGTTTCAACTACAAGCTGTTCAACTGCATGGCGCTTGATCCGGCCACCGGCAATCCCAGCGCGGCCTGCGCCACGGCGGTCGGCTTCCCCATCCCGTCACAGCCGTTCCGCTACTACCCCACCTCGCCCAACAAGCAGACGTTTGACGATTTCTCGTACAAGCTGGGCCTGCAACTGCATCCCACCGATGACGTGATGGCCTATGGCTCGTTCTCGCGCGGGTACAAGACCGGTGGCTGGACGACGCGCCTGTCGAACCCGCTGCCTGTCGCGCCGACCTTTGGCGAAGAAGTGGCCGAAACCTTTGAAGTGGGCGTGAAGTCGACCCTGCTCGACAATCACCTGCAACTGAACGCGGCGGCTTTCACCACCAAGTACAAGGGCATCCAGCTCAACTTCCAGCAGGGCGTTTCGCCCACCATTCAGAACGCTGGCGACGCACGGATCAAGGGCTTCGAACTGGAAATGCTGGCCGCCCCGGCTGATGGCTTCACCATCACCGCGTCCGCCGGTTACCTTGATGCCTACTATACCAACGTCCTGGCTCCCGCGCAGGTCGCGGCCAATCCCTTCCAGCTTGGGGTGCAGACCGGTTCTGATCTGCCCAAGGCACCGAACTGGAAGTTCAACGTATCGCCGCGTTACGAAGTGGCGGTGGGTAGCGGCAAGATCGTGATGCTGGCCGACTGGACCCACACCACCGGCATGCGCAACGATACCGAAGGCACGATCCTGCTGCTGCGCCCGACGACCGACATCGTCAATGCCAGCGTGCAGTATCAGGCAGCCGACAACCAGTGGAACCTGACCGTTGGCGGCACCAACATCACCAACGAACGCTATCTGGTGACGGGGCAGGCCCAGATCGCAGGCGGCCAGATCTACGGCACCTACAGCCGTCCGGCCGAATGGTACGTCAGGCTCGGCTTCGAGTTCTGATCTGAAAGGTCGCGCGGGGGAACAGGAGTATCCCCTCTGTGTTGCCCCGCGCGCGCCGATAGTGGAGAATGCGATGCCCGAAGCCGCCCACACCGAATTCTGGAAGGATCTCAAACCAGTAGCCAAGGTGTTCCGCGAAGGCGGGCTGCCCGAAGTCTATCTGCCCAAGATTGCCGAGGGCGACGAACGCTTCTGGGTGCCCATTTCCGAGACGGTGTTTTCCAAGCCCGTGTGGATCAGCCCGGCCAAGAACATGTGGGCCGATGTGCTGATGAGCAAGCAGGCGGGATTGGTGAACCGCCATTATCATCCGCACCCGATTTGGGCCTACACCATCAGCGGCAAGTGGGCCTATCTTGAACATGAATGGACCGCCACGGCGGGCGACTTCGTTTACGAAACGCCGGGCGAGAGCCACACGCTGGTCTGTTACGAACACGAAGATCCGATGAAGGTGTTCTTCGTCGTGTCCGGCCCGCTGATGTGGCTGGACGAAGATGGCAACACCACCGGCCATTACGACGTGTTCGATTACATGCAGGCCGCGCGCGAACACTACGACAAGGTCGGCATCGGTGCCGATTATGTCGACACCCTGATCCGCTGAGAGGACAGAGATAATGAGCACTGCAACCGTGATGACCGCACCGCCTTCGAACAAGGCTGAGATCGTCGACGTGCCTTTTGCACACAGGGAACTGGTCGCCCGGCTCAGCCCCGGTGGCCGCTATATTGACGCACAGACCGATGTGGACAGCCCATGGGTGCCCTTTGGCGAAAATGCCGCGATCAAGCATCTGGCCTTCGACGTGCGGCAGAACCTGTTTTCCAACATCCTGTGGGTCAAGGGACCGGGGGTGATCGGCACGCATTTCCACCGCGGCACCATCACCATGGTCTGCCTTGAAGGTAGCGTGCGCTATCTGGAATACGACTGGGTGGCGACGCCGGGTGGGCTGATTCTGGAAACACCGGGCGAAAGCCACACACTGGTCACCGACCATCCGCAAGGGTGCAAGCTGTTCGGCTGGATGCAAGGCCCGATCGACTTCTACGACGAAAACGCCGTGCTGGTCGATACCACCGACGTCTGGTGGTTCATCAACCACTACGAAACCTACTGCCGCGAAAACGGCATAGCCATCAACCCCAAGCTCTATCTTTGAGGCGATCATGGGCACGATGAAAGCGCCGCCGTCAGGGGCCTACAAGATTGTCAATGTTCCCGAACTTTATGGCGACCTGATCCGCGCCAAGGGCGTTGAAGGCACCTATGTCGGGTCGGCAGAGGCGGAAAGCCCGTGGGTGCCCTTTGGCGACAACGCCGCGATCCGGCATCTGGCGTTCGACGTGCGCGAGAATGTCTATGTCAACGTGCTATGGATCAAGGGGCCGGGCGTAATCGGCACGCACAAGCATCGGGGCAAGGTCTGGGCCGTGGGGCTGGAAGGGTCATTCCGCTATCTGGAATATGACTGGGTGTGCCGCGCCGGGGATTTCATCACCGAAACGCCGGGCACCGCGCATACACTCGTCACCGATGATCCCAATGGCATGAAGGCGCTGTTCCACATGCAGGGCGCGAACGAGTTCTTTGACGAGCACGGCAACCATGTCGAAACGCTGGATGTGTGGTGGTTTATGAACCACTATGAGACGTATTGCCGCGAGAACGGCATTGCCATCAATCCAGCGCTTTACCTGTAAAGGGCGGACGGTGAGCGCGGACAGGGCACCGGTTCCACGGCTTTCTGCAAAGCCTGAAGGGACGTATCTGCGCAACACCTGGTATGTCGCGGGCTGGGCCGATGATCTGGCGCAAGAGCCGCAGCAGCGCACATTTCTGGAAGAACTGGTTGCTTTGTTCCGCGATTCGGACGGGGTGGCGCAGGCGATCAGCGGGCGCTGTCCACACCGCTTTGCGCCACTGGGGCACGGCAGCGTGGTTGATGGCAGGCTGATGTGCCCCTACCACGGCTTGCGCTTCGATGGTGGGGGGGCCTGCGTCCACAATCCGCACCCCGGCGGCCAGCTTCCCGATGCACGGCTGCATGCCTATCCGTTAGTCGAACGCCATGCGCTGTTGTGGATATGGATGGGAGATCCGGCCCGGGCCGACGATGCGCTGATCCCCGACTTTTCGTGGCTGTCCGATCCCCGGTGGGAGGCCGTGCGCGGCAGCACCGTGGCCGAGGGACACTACGAACTTTACAGCGACAATATCCTTGATCTCAGCCACGCCAACTTCGTCCATCCTGCGCTGGTCGCCAGCGCCTTTACCGAAGGGGACCGCAAGTTCTGGCAGGATGGCGAGAACGTCTTTGCCGAATATGTGCGTGCGGATGATTACCTGTCGGTCGGCATTGATGCGGTGATGGGCACGCAAGGGCGTAAGCAGGATTTTTACGGCATGGTGAAGTGGCATGCGCCCGCCGTGCTGTATTTTGACTTTCGCGCAGGTGATCCGGGCACGGCGCGCGATGATTGCACGCTGCTGCCATCGCTCCATGCCTTTACCCCCGAAACACCTGATACAACGCACTATTTCTGGGCAACGGCGCGCGATTACAAACTGGGTGACGCCGAATTTGCCGCTGCCATGCGCGGCGCGCTGGAATTTGCGTTCGAACAGGAAGACATGCCGATCATCCGCGATAGCCACCGGTTGATGCGGGGAGAGGATTTCTGGGCGCTGCGCCCGCTGATCCTGGGCGGCGATGGCGGCGGGGTGCGCGCGCGGCGCATGTTGCAGCGCCTGATCGAGCGCGAGAAATCATAACCATAGCCACAATGGCGATAAACATAATTGAGGATGCCAATGGGAACGCTCGACAAATTCGACATCAAGGGGCGCAGTGCGTTCGTCACCGGGGCCGCATCGGGCCTTGGGCTTGCCTATGCCGAAGCCATGGCCGAAGCGGGCGCATCGGTAACGCTGACCGACATCGACGCCAAAGGGGTGGAACGCGAAGCTGCGCGGCTGCGGGCGCAAGGCCATGACGTGCGGGCCGACCGGCTGGACGTTTCCGACTGGGATCAGGTTGTCGCGGCGTTCGACGCTCACGCGGCGGCCTTCGGTGGGCTGGACATCTGCTTTGCCAATGCGGGCATCGATACCGGTGCGGGCTTCTGGAACCCTGCGGGTCACCGCAATCCCGAAGGGCAGGTGGACACGTATGACCACAACCGCTGGGACCGCTCGATCTCGATCAATCTGAACGGCGTGTTCTATACCGTCAGCAATGCGGTGCGGATCATGAAGCAGGCAGGCCGCGCCAATGGCCGCATTGGCGGGTCGATTGTCACCACCGCATCCAATGCAGGGCTTGTGACCGAACCCATCGTTGGCCTGCCCTATATGCCGGCCAAGGCGGGCGTTTTGCACATGGTCCGCGCGCTGGGGCTGGAACTGGCGGAATTCCGAATCCGCATCAATGCGATAGCGCCGGGGCCGTTCGTCACCAACATCGGCGGTGGCTGGCTGAAGAAAGACCCGGTGGCGCGTGCGGCGTGGGACGCCATCGTCCCGCTGGGCAGCGTGGCCGAAACCGACCAGATCAAGCCGCTGGCACTGCTGCTGGCGTCCGATGCATCCGATTACATGACCGGCAGCCATTGCGTGATCGATGGCGGCATGATGCTGGGCAAGTTTCAGTGAAGGCCCGGCTGCTCGCCGCGCTTGCCGCGCTGACGTTGCCGTTCGCCCCGGCACAGGCGCAGGACCAACCGCTGACGGTGGAAGTGCTGCGCACCAGTGCGGGGTCGCTTTATGCCAATATCGCCTTGATCGAAGGGGAAAAGGAGGCGGTTCTGGTGGATGCGCCGTTCACCATGGCTGATGCGCACCGTGTGGTTGGCATGGTGCTGGACAGCGGCAAGCGGCTGACCACGGTGTTCGTCACGCACGATCATCCCGATCACTTCTTCGCGATGGAGGTGATCCAGCAGGCGTTTCCCGATGTGAAGATCGTCGCCCATCCGACCGTTGTGTCCGACATCTGGAAGTCGTTGCCGTTCAAGGTCAAGCGCTGGAGCCCGATGCTGGGGACCAATGGCCCACGCCATCCGTCTGCGCCTTTGCCGCTGGATGGCGATACGATCATGCTGGAGGGGCGCGAACTTAAGGTCATCGGCCCGATGCCGGGGGACCACGTTCATGCCACCGCCCTATGGGCGCCGTCGATCAAGGCATTGTTTCCGGGTGATCTTGTTTATAACCAGATGCACCTGTGGTTTGGTGAGCATGATGCCGCAGGCATCGCGGCATGGGGCCGCTCGCTTGACCGGCTGGCGGCCTTGAAGCCGGACATGGTGGTGCCCGGCCACAGCAAGCCCGGCCTGCCCAACGATGCCAGCGGGCTTGAGTTCAGCCGCCGTTACGTGGCCGATTGGCCAAGGTTGGTGGCTGCCAGCAAGGACAGCGCCGATCTGCGCGCGCGTGTTCAGAAATCCTATCCCGAAGCTGTTGATGTTCTTGGAGACTTCTTGCTCGGAAATTCGTCGAAGGTTGCAAAAGGGGAGCAGCCCGCATGGCAGGAATGACGTTTGCGGACAAAGCCGTGCTGGTGACCGGCGGGGCCACCGGTATCGGGCGTGCGGCCTGCGTGGCCTTTGCGCGGGCAGGTGCGCAGGTGATGATTGGTGACAAGGACGCGCAGGCCGAGGAAACCGTTGCGATCATCGCGCAAAGTGGCGGCGAGGCGCGGTTTGTGCCGACCGATGTGACCGATCCTGCTGCGGTTGAAGCACTGGTGGCGGCCTGTGTCGCGCAGTTCGGGCGGATGGATGCGGCGTTCAACAATGCAGGCGTGCTGCCGCCGCAGCGGCCGATCCATGAAGTGCCGGTGGACGAAATGAACCTTGCCATTGATGTCGATTTCAAGGGCGTGTTCTATGCCATGCAGTCGGAAATCCGGCATTTTCTGAAGGTTGGCGGTGGGGCGATTGTCAACACCGCATCGGTCGGCGCGCTGATCGCTGACCCGAACATGAGCGTCTATTGCGCGATGAAGCACGCGGTATCGGGGCTGACCAAGGCGGCGGCGGTGGAGTATGCGCAGAAGGGCATTCGGGTGAATGCGATTGCCCCCGGCTTTGTCGTCACGCCGATGACGCAGCACTGGGCCGACAGTGCGGATTTCCGCGCTGCTTTCTTTGCCAACAATGTGTCGGGCAGGGCTGCCGTGCCTGATGAAATTGCCGGAACCGTGCTGCATCTGTGTTCGGATGCGGCCAGTTTCATCAACGGTGCAACCATCGCCATCGACGGTGGACAGACCGCGCACTGACCCATGACCTGAAAAGCACCTAAACGTACACGAACGTCACTGAACGTCCCAGAACGCCCGCAAACCGGGCCGGAGAACACCCTAAATGCGCGCAGCGGTAATGCAGGGACTGCACCGTCCCCTTGCCATCGAAACCATCCCCGACCCGACGCCGGGCGAAGGCGACGTGGTGGTGAAAGTGGGCCGCTGCGGCATCTGCGGATCGGACCTGCACATGACCGAGGACGCCGCCTATGGGCAGGGGGCGGGATCGGTGCTGGGCCACGAATTTGCCGGCGAGGTGGTGGCGCTGGGCAAGGGGGTGACGGGGCTGAAGGCCGGTGATCTGGTTTCGGTGATCCCGCTGCAAAGCTGCGGTTCGTGCCATGCCTGCCAGACCGGCGCGGTGCAGTGGTGTGAAAAGTTCGGGCTTCAGGGTGGCGGCTATGCCGAATATGCGCTGACGCGGCCTAACCAGTGCATTGCCCTGCCCAAAACCGCCAGCCTTGCCGATGGCGCGATTGTGGAGCCGCTGGCGGTGGCGCTGCATGGCGTGGCGTTGAGCGGGATGAGGATTGGCGACAAGGTGCTGGTGCTGGGCGCGGGGCCGATTGGCCTTGCCGTGGCATTCTGGGCGCGGCGGTTTGGCGCGGGCCGCGTGGTGGTGCAGGATCTGGCCGAGTTCCAGCGCAAGCGGGCGTTGCAGATGGGCGCGCATGACTTTGTGGTCGATGCGGCCGATCCGGTGGGGGCAGCAGAGCGGGCGCTGGGCGGCAAGGCGGACGTGGTGTTTGAATGCGTTGGCGTGCCGGGGCTGATCGCGCAAGCGGTGGAGCAGGTGCGTAACGATGGCACGATCACACTGCTGGGGCTGTGTACCCGGCCCGATACGTTCAACAGCTTTGCGATGCTGTCCAAGCAGGTGCGGCTGGTGACATCAGCGTTCTTTACCCGGCAGGAATATGAAGCCGCGCTGGATGCGCTGGATCGTGGGGCGGTGGAGCCGCGCCTGCTGGTGACCGATACCATCGGGCTGGCTGCCACGCCCGTTGTGTTTGAAAGCCTGCGCAAGCGGTCGCATCAGTGCAAGGTGCTGATCGATCCTTTTACCTGAGATCGTGGGCGAGCAGTTGCAGGATGGCGGCGTAGTAATCGTCGCTGAGACTGTCAGGTTGTGCGGTGCCCATCGCTCTGCCGACCACCGCCATGCCGCCCGCAGAAAGCGCGAACGGCGCGGTTTCAGACGTTTGCACGTCGATCCATGCGGGGATGGGTTTACCGCTTCCGGCAAGGCTTTTCCACCATGCGACAACGGGTTGCGCCACGGACAGGCGGCGTCCTGCGGCGGCATAAAGCGGCACCCGGATGGCGTCGAAACCGAAACGGGGAGGCTTGTCGCGTGCCGGAGCGATCTTTCCCGCCGTGTCGATTTCAAACCAGTCAACCGGCAGGGAAAGCGGCCCGAAGCGAGCGGCGGTGAGCAGCTTTACCCCGTCGTCGATGACCGGTCCCCATACGGTTTGCCCATCCAGTGCGGCAAAGGCATCGAGCGCGGACCAGATGTAATAGGACGGGTTGACGATGACCCGCCCATCCATGGCAAAGCCCTCAAGCCCCGGTAGCAACACTGCGCTGCCTGCATGGTTCACCACCAGACGGCTGCGAATGGCCTTGCGGATTTCCTGTGAGCGGCGGGCATAGTCGGGCAGGTTCCACTGGCTTGCCGCCCGTGCCAGCGCCCATGCGATCAGGATATCGCCATCCGTGGCATTGTTGGGGTCGGGCACGGGGTTTGCCTCGCGCGGGTCATATTTCCATGCATGCAGCGCAACATCATGCCGCAGCAGGGTTTCTGCCGTCCAGCGTGCCAGTGAATCAAAGGTTTCGCGGTCTGCGTTGAAGGTGGCCAGCAGCATGCCATAGCCTTGGCTTTCGCTGTGGCTGATATTGCCGTTACCATTGTCGATGACCCGGCCAGCGGGCAGGATAAAGCGTTCGCGGAATTGCGACCACAGGCCGCTGCGGGTCTTGGCATTGCCCGCCGGAACCCTGCCGCAGGCCGCCGTCAACACGGCGATGCAGCCAAGCGCGAAATCCCGGCGGTCGATGCCGCCTGAATCAATGGCCATGACGCAATTCGATTGTCCGTTCATGCCATGTGGCCGAAGTCTGAATGCCCGCTGCGCTGCCCAGCGCACGAAAGCAGGCGTCGAACATGCCGCGGACAAGTTCGAGCAGGAACGGACGCGCGGCGGGGGCAAGCACATCGGGCCGGAGCAGGCCGGGATCGTGTTCGACGATCAGCGCCGTGTCATCGGCGTAGAGGCGGCACTGGCCAAGGTCGAGATCGGCCCAAAGGCGGTTTGCGTGGGCTTCAAGATCGTTCAGGTCGGTAACCTGATCGAGCGGCACCCGTGCGGCCAGACGCTGGCCCAGAGCAAAGCCGAAACCGGCGATCTGCTGGGGAGAGGCGGCATCGGCAAGTTCGGCCACGACTTCTGACAGGATCAGCGGAACACCGGGCGAGCGGGTTGTTCCAAAGGCTTCGCGCAGGGGCATCTGAATCACCGCGTTCCTCCAATCGCTTGCCGAATACCAATCAGCGAGCGGAATTCTTCGTATTGTCCAAAGCTTGTGAATGAAACGTTGCCGCCGACCTGAGTATTTGGCGAAACCTTGTAATAGACCTCGCCACCGGCCGAGATGGCAAAGCCGGTGCGGCTGAGGCTGTCATAGCGCGAGCGCACGTCGGTATTGGCGGCCTTCAGCGCATCAAGATTGGCCTGCAGCGCAGGATCGGTGGGATAGAGCGCGGTTTCATCCTGACTGAAGCTCTGGAAGCCTGGCGTCAGGTTGGCCTTGATGTCCAGCGTTTCGCTTTCCAGCGTGTAGTTGATGGGAAAGCCGATGGACAGGAAGCTTTGCGGACTGAAATAGCCGCCGTGGCCATAGGTGAAGAAGTTCTGGTTGTTGTCGTAGGTTTGATAGTTGGCGTTGATGCCGCCGGTGAGTTGCGAGCGTTCGCCCTTGATAAGGCGGAGGTAGCCGCCGACGTTGGCTTCGATCCCGCGATTGTTGCGGACATTGGTGCCGTTGTAGCGGTTGTAGGCGACTTCGCCGTAAACGCCGTTGCCGTTGCGATCATACGAGAACCCGGCACCGCCGCCGGTGCGCATGACCTGTCCCCAGCGTTCGCCCGATACGGGATCGCGCGTGCCGGCATAGGACACGATGGAATCGGTCACCGGTTTGCGTTCCACCCATGCCTTGGCCTGCACGCCGGGCGACAATTCGGGCGTGATGGCAGCGCGGAACGTGGCCTTGGTCTTGCCCATGCTTAGCGGGGTAGTGCCGCCTTCGACTTGCACCGTTCTGTCGGCATAGCCGACGGTGAAGGCGACGCCCGACGCCTGCTGGGTTTGCGCCTGTGACAGTACGGCGCGTTCTTCATCGACGATGGCCTGTGCTTCGATCGTGGCGTTCTGGCCGAAGCGGGCAAGGCCCGATCCAGTGGGGCGGCCCGAATCGATCACCACGGCTTCGGCGCGGGCGCGGACCCGGCCACCGGCAAGGCCGGTGGAAAATTCTGCCGTGCCCTTGATTTCGCTGAGCGCGCTGAGGCCGGTTTCGCCCTTGCGGCTGCGATAGCTGGTCTGAAGATCGGCACGCGGGCGCGCATCTTCACTGAGCGTTTCGATGTCTGACGCGATGGCGGCAAGAACGGGGTCAGTGGGGCCGGTGGGAATACCGGTGCCAAAGCCGGTGCTTTCTGACGGCACGGGCATACCGAACGAGGTGGCGGGAGCGCTGCCCCATCCGGCAGGGGCCTGTGCCACCATTTGTGGCACGGGCGATGCCGTTGCGGCAGATGCGTAAGTTTGCGGGGCATACCCCTGGTTGGATAGGGCCTGATTGGGCAGGGCCTGAGCGGGCAGGCGGGTAGTGTTGCCCAGCGCGAAGGGGTTTACCGCCACAGGAGCGGGAGCGGCAAAGGCCTGCGCGCGGAACGGATTGCCATCGCCCGCGCCGGGCACGGTGGCGAAGGGATTGGCACCGGGCGCGATCGCCGTGGTGCCGCCGTTTTGGCGGGCATACAATTCGCGCGCTTCTTTCAGCAGGCGCACGGCTGCGCCTTTGTCGCCCCGGTCCTGCGCCACGCGGGCCAGCGTCAGGTGGACCTGATAATCGCCGGGGTAAGCGGCAAGAGCGCGGTCGGCTGCGTCCTTGGAAAGGTCGCGGTCGCCTGCGGCCTGTGCGGTCTGGGCAAGGCCAAGCAGGGCTTCGCGGTTGCGGGCATCGCGCACCAGCACGAGCTGGTAGGATTGCGCCGCGCGGGCGGACATGCCGCCGCTTTGATAAAGCCGGGCGAGTGCGGAAAGGATTTCGGGATTGTCGGGCGCGGTGTTCCATGCGCCTTGCAGCAGATCGAACGCAGGGGCGAACTGGCCGGACAGACGCATGCGGTCTGCCTGCGAAATCGCAAGGCCAGCCGACATGCGGGCAACGGCGCGCTGCGCATCGGGTGATGCACCGCCAAGCGCGGAGGCTTTTTGCAGGGCAGCGCGGGCCAGATCGTCGCGACCGGTGCTGGCGAGCACGCGGACCAGCGCATCGTAGCCGCCAAGATCGGTGATTTCGCCATCAAGGGCCGAACGGGCAAGGCTGGCTGCGGTGGCGTCATCGCCCAGATCGAGGAGCGCTGCGGCGACTTCTGCGCGGCGGGCGGCAGGAAGCGAGGGCAGGCTGGCAATCTGGCGCAGGGCCGAGACGGCGCCCGCATTCTGGCCGGTGTCAGCCAGTGCTTTGGCGCGGGCGATGGCGGCTTCGATCTTGATCGAAATGGCGAAGTTGCGCATCGCCGGGCTGCGGCGGCTTTCGGGCACGCGCTCTACCAGTGCGGATGCGGCAAGGAGGTTGCCGAGATCCTTGTTGATGAGCGCGGCGGCATAGAGCGCATCGGGGTTTGCCGATTGCGCCAGTGACGCCACCAGCGATTCCGCTTCGGCCCGGCGACCGCGCCCGATCATGAAGCGGGCAAATTCATAGCGTATCCACGGATCGTCACGGTCGATCAGCAGGCCGCCCTGAAATTCCTGTTCGGCGGCATAGTCATCGCCGCGTGCCATGGCAGCAAGCGCGCGTCCGCGTGCCGCGCGGCTGGCGAGGCGGGATTCATCGGCCCCGCCGCCTGCGCTGGCCTGACGGTAAAGATCGGCGGAATCGGCAAAGCGGCCCTGCTTTTCATAGATCTGCGCAAGAAGTTCGAGCGCGGGCTGGGGCTGGGCATAACCAAGGCGCACGGTGTCTTCGGCAATGGCCTGTGCCTTGTCGAGATAGCCCTTGTCCAGCGCGTCGCGGGCGTCTTCGATCCCGCCGAAGAAGCGGGCCGAGGCCAGCGCATCGGCCCAGCGATTTGCTCCTGGAAGGCGCGAGGCGCGTTCGAGCAGATCGCGCGCTTCGGCAAAGCGGCTTTGGCGCAGGCGCACGATGCCAAGGCCGCCCAGCGCATCGCCATCGTTGCGATTGGCGGCAAGAGCGCGTTCGAAGCGGCTGGCAGCAGTGGCAAGATCGCCTGAATCGAGCGCTGAGAACCCTGCCACGCGCGATGTTCCGGCGTTGCTGGCGGGGGTTGGGCGCGAGGCTGCAACCGGTGCCTTGCGCGGGGCGGGTGTGGTCTTGGCGACAGCGGGTGCGGGAGAGGGTTTGGGGGCAGAGGCCGGCTTGGCCGAGGGCTTTGGCCGCGCGGGTGCGGCCTCTGCCGCTGCAGGATCAAGCGCCCGTGCCCGGCGCAGGGCCTGATCGGCAAGATCGTTGCGGCCCTTGCCGCGCCAGTAAGCGGCCTGATCGAGCAGGGCCTTCACCGCCGGGGCTTGCTGCGCCAGTGCGGCAGAAGGGATCGCTCCGCTCGCCAGCAGGGCAGCGATCAGGGCGAGCCGGACGGGGCTTTGCTTGCGGCTCATCTTACGTGCCCTTTTCATCGTTGGTCGCAAGCCGGGCCTTGGCCTGACGGCTGAAGAACAGATAGGCGGGACCGGTGAGCGCCAGCGCCAGCAGCAGCGTGGACAGCGCCATCAGCAGCGGGCGCTTGCTGAACCAGTACGCGACTTTCATCCATACTGGCAGCGAGCCGACCCAATAGGTCGGGCCGACAGCAAAGCTGGCCATGCCATCGCCCGACGTGACCGAAAGATCGCCCTGGATCTGGGCGTTGATCTTGGCATCGGCCATGCCATCGACCAGCAGTGGCAACTGGCGCACATCATCGGCCAGCAGAGCGACGACGGTGCGATCATCGGCATAGGGCGAGCGGAAGCTGGCGATGCCCGAAAAACCGCGCGACCCTTGAACGATGGCGGCAACGTCCTGCGGGTCGGCCTGATCGCGGTTGCTGAACAATGCGCCGACATATTGCAGGGGCGAACGCTGGGTAACTTTCAGCCCGCCGCCTTCATAGTGGACCGGGGCATCAGCAAAGAACTGTTCGGCTGAGGCGAGCGAGGAGCTGCCGATGACAAGGACATCCTGATCGGCAAGGCGTGACGGTTCGATGCGGTCGGTCACGGTCACCCCGGTTGCCGCAGCGCCTGTGGCATCGCCAAAGCGGCCCATCAGCCCAAGGAAAGCTTCGACCGAGGCCGCCGAGGGATTACCGACCATGACCACCGTGGTTTCGGCCAGATCGGGGCGCACCGTGAAGGGATAGCCTGCGCCGGCAAATGGGGCGAGATCGGGCATTTCGATGCCGTGATAGGCATCGGTCAGGTCTATCAGCGTATCGGGCAGGACCGAGACGCGCACGTTATCGGGCAGCATGCCGGTGCACTTCTGCTTGTTCGCCACGATCAGGTTGTAATCGAACACAATCTCGTTCTGGCCGAACAGGGCATAGCGCGGCAGGACGACGCTTTGGTGCCCGTCATGGCTGGTGGCGCCCTTGGTGCCGAACAGGCCGGTCCACCAGCTGGCGGTAAGCGGCAGGGTCTTGAGATACTGACCGTTGAGCGAGACATCGAGGCGCGAGGCATCGCGGTCAAGCCAGTTGGCCACGGGATAGCGATAGCGCAGGTCGATTTCGCCCCCCTGACGCGGCCAGAAGAACAGGTCGGGTGCGGCGCGGAAGCGGGCGGTCAGCGGGCCGGGCGGCAGGCCCATGCCTTGCAGCGCATAAGGTTCGACCAGTTCGCCAAGACGGATGGCGCGGTCTGTCGGCAGCCAGCGCGGCGCCCCGTAACGCGGCCAGGTGGGGATGCGCGCGCCTTCAAAGCTCATGCGTGCGCCGCCGAATACGCCCTTGCCGGTGGCGATGGCGCCTGCGGCAAGGCGCAGTTCGGCATTGTCGCGGCCCATGATGACCAGCAACGTGCCGGTGCGATCACGCGGGTTGGGGATGACGGCGGCCGAGGGACCAGTAACGGCAAGGCCCAGTTCGGGCATCGCGCCATTGCGGTTGAGGAACACCACCGCGTTGCCGGTGGGGATCTGGCCGAACGAGGGTTTGAACGAAAAGCCGCGATAGCTGGCAAGGCTGCCCAGCCACGATGCGATCGGGGCGGCGGCTTCAAGCTCTCCGGCACGGGGCTGCCCGGCAAAGACGAACGGCACCTTGAGCGTGGAATTGATGCCCTTTTCGAAGAACGGGGCGGGCATGCGGGCAAGATCTGGCCGGGCAGGCAGGTATTGCGTGGTCAGATCGAGCCACGAGCGGGTGTTGCTGATATTAGCCCACAGCAGGCTGCTGAACGGGTCTTCGCAATCGCGCGCGTAATGGCCTATCAGGCGCAGGTTGAGCTGGTTGTCGCCGGGCAGGAACAGTGCCGGGTTGACCGGCACGGTGATGACCTGACCGCCGGAATTTTCAGCCCGCAGCGCAACGATCTGTGCCACTTCGCCATTGACGATGACGACAAGCTGGCTGCTGTCACCCAGCAAGGCAGGCGACCACGCCGCCTGCAGTGTGATCGAGGCGGCGCTGACCACCTGATCCTGACGTAGCCCGAACGGAATGCTGATTTCGCCGCGCGTACCCTGAAGGCGGATCGCGTTGCGGATGCGCAAGTCCTTGAAGGTCAGCCGTTCGGTGCTGCCCGCAGCAGGCGCTGGGGGCGTGGCAGGAGCGGCAACCGTCGCGGCAAAGGCATGGTACGGCAGCAGCGTATAGCCAGCAGCAGCCAGAGCCAGCGCAATGCCTGCGGCCCTGGCCATGAGTGCGCCCGCTGTGCCTGAGGTTTTTTCGTTCGTGGCAACGTCAGCTTTTTTCTGTGCGGCCATTTCGGCCTTTTGCGCGCGACGTTCGGCAAAGTTCAGGCGCAGAGCGCGCTTTACGGTCATGGCGTCGATCACGATGATATCCTGAAGCGAGCGCAGCCCTTCAACGCGCTCAGGCGGTGCGGAACGCTGCCAGGCATCGGCGCGCCCCATGATGGCACGCACCAGTTGGCGCGCCGCGATATTTTCCAGCGGCAGGAACCGGACCGAGACGAAACCGTCGCGGCGTCGCACCTGATCGATGCGGATCGACAGGTTTTCAGCCCCTGTTGACAGCACGATGTGCGTTACCGGCACATCGAGCGGGGCGACGCCGGTGGGCAGAGTGATGGCGGCACCGCCCATCGAAATGTCGGTCGTGGTGCCTTTGGCAACGTGGCCCGACGCGAAATGCACGGTGACCGGCAATTGCGCCTGAAGGCGGATTTCCTGCCGCGCCTGCCGGGTTTCACGCGCGACCGACACTGCGGCGATCAGCAGGATCAGGCTGAAGGCCGCCCATGCAAGATTGAGCGCCAGCGTATCGAGCTGGACGTTGAAGTATTGCGCGAAGAACGCATATTTGGCGATGGCCAGCAACATCCCGCCAACCAGCAGGCCGATAGTGATGAGGTGTGGTTTGACGATGGCCCAATCGAAATAGGTGCGGTCAAGCAGCCCGCCCTTGTCGGTGACGTTGAACTTGCCCTTGCGCGGCTGGAACCATGTGATGACGGTGGGCGCAACCAGATGGAAGGCGAGAATCGTTTCATAGATTTCGCCCCAGAAGGGCCGCCGCCAGCCGCTTTGCTGCCGTTCCGAAGCCACTTGCGAGCAGAACAGATGGGGCAGGGCATAGGCGAAGATCAGCGAGGCCGAGGCTTGAATGATGTTCTGGCCGAAGATCAGGTAGGCCAGCGGGCTGGTCAGGAACACGATGCGCGGCAGCGGAAACTGGAAGTGCAGCATGGCATTGAGGTAGCAAAGCCGCTGCTGCCACTTCAGGCCCTTGCCCAGCAGGGGATTGTCGATGCGCATGATCTGCGTCATCCCGCGCGCCCAGCGAATGCGCTGGCCGACGTGGACAACAAGGCGTTCCGTGGCAAGACCGGCTGAAAGACGCGCCGAGATATAGGCGGTGTTCCAGCCCATGCGCTGCAGTTTGAGCGCGGTGTGCGCGTCTTCGGTGACGGTTTCACCGGCAAAGCCATTGGTCTGCATCAGCGCTTCACGGCGGATAACCGCGCACGAACCACAGAAGAACGTGGCGTTCCACAGGTCGTTGCCGTCCTGCACAGGGTTGTAGAACAAGTCGCCTTCGCCGGGCATATCGCGCACCGGGGCCAGATTGCGCTGCACCGGATCGGGCGAATAGAAGAAGTGCGGCGTCTGCATCAGTGCCAGCTTGGCATCCTTCTGGAACCAGCCGAGCGTGAGTTGCAGGAACGACCGGTTGGGAACGTGGTCGCAATCGAAAATGGCGATCAACTGGCCATCGGTCTTCTTCATCGCGGCGTTGAGGTTGCCGGCCTTGGCGTGAAGGTTGTTATCGCGCGTGATGTAGCCGCAGCCTGCTTCGCGTGCAAAAGCGCGGAATTCCGGGCGCCGACCGTCGTCGAGAATGTAGACCCGGAAACGATCTACCGGGTAATCCATGTCCATCGCGGCATAAACCGTGTTGCGGACGATATCGAGGCTCTCGTTGTAGGTCGGGATATAGACATCGACGGTGGGCCATGTCTCTGGCTCGCCCTCGATTTCCACCGGGGGGCGCTCCAGCGGCCAGCTTGTTTGCAGGAAGCCCAACAGCAGCAGAATCCAGGCGTAAAGTTCGGCCAGATACAAGCCGCCGCCAAACAGGAATTCGGGCAGGGTGTTGAATTGCAGCGTCTGGGTGGTGCGCCAGAACATGTAGCGCGAGGAGGTGAGTATGGCGAGAATGCCCAGCGTCAGCGCTGCCTTGCGCGACCCGCGGCGCGACAGCACCATCGTTCCGATCACGGTGCCGCCCGCCATCAGCCATTGTTGCGTCAGATCAAGCGGCACGCCCACCACGACCACGGCGGCAAAGACCATCGCTGCTATGGAGAGCCATGGCAGCACAGCACGGTACAGGCGAATCATGCGGCGTCACTTTGCGCAGGAAGATCAGACATAGTGGCGCGGTCCTGCGACCTTGTGGCAAGGCCGGTAAGGCGAGTGGCGAGCGCGGTGATATCGGCAAGAGCCGCGCTGGCGGGCGCGTGGCGCGCCAGAGGCTGCATCATGGCAGCGGCTTCCCCCACGGCCTCGTCTGCCTGAACGGTGGCAATCAGCCTTTCGCCCAGCAATTCGCGCGAGAAATTGGCGATATGACGCCCAAGCCTGCGGGTGTCGTCGCTGCGGTTCAGCAGAAATGCGGCGCTGTCAGGCAAGGCTTCGAGCGCTGCTGGAAGCGAGTAGAGGCATTCCGCCGAAGGGGTGAGCACGCATATTTCGATGTTGGCGTGCGACCGCAATTGTGCCGCAATCCCATCGTCCACCCCCGAAAGGTCGACGATGTGGATGACATCGCCATCAAAGCTGAAATCGCCGCTGGACAGTCCATCGCCAAGATCGCCGCTGCGTGCCTGAAGCGTGGCATCCAGCAGGCGCACGCCATGAACCGGGCCGGCTGCTGCTGCCGGGGCATCGAAACCTGGCAGGGGCTGAAGCGGGTCCAGCCCGAAATGCAGCCCGATCGTGCTGCTGGAGGAAAGGTTGAGCAGGACAGCGGAACGGCCTGCAGCCGCGACCGTCATGGCGAGATTGGCCGCAAGGGTGGTTGTGCCCACGCCCCCGCGCAGACCGGACATCAGGACCAGTGCCATCAGATCGTCCCCTTTTCGACAGCCGAGGAAATTCTGGACAGAAGGGTCCGCACATCGCCCGAAGACCGGGCCGGAGCCGCGGCATCATCCGCGCCGTATTTGCGTGAAAGGACTGAACCGATTGGGGCAACAACCGGTTGAGAAGATGACGCAGCCTGAACCGAAATTTTCGAGGCCGAATTGAATACGCGGGGGTCGCGAATTACAGCTTCAAATACAGGCCAAGTTTCCAGATCCGAAAAGCGATCGGAAAATTCTTTATAGCGGAACTGGCTTTTGCCGAGCCTATCGAGAAGGTTTTTGACGTCAGACCGCATTTGACTGCCCCCGTAACAGTGTCAGCCAAATATCTCCGTATTGGTGATTTCTCTCGGAGGACATCGGCTATACCATTAGTAAAACTACGTAAATTCTCCCAGAGAATGGTAAACAGATTGATAACGCCTGAAATTTATGCCGAAAATTCAGTGGCTGGTGATTGCCGTAGAACCGGTGCCCCGTCGGGGGCATTTGCCAAGGCAACACGGGACGACATTTTCCAGCTTCCGCTTGTCTCTCAGGAAGCGTGACGGCGCAGGAAAGGACCGAAAAACAAAGGTTTCCGGCTGGCTGTAGCGATGTGGGTGATGTCGGTGGACGGGAGATGGAGCGGGTAGCGGGAATCGAACCCGCATAGCCAGCTTGGAAGGCTGGAGCTTTACCACTAAGCTATACCCGCTCAGGCCGAGCGGCCTTTGGTGATGGGCGCTTGCCATGCCTTGCGCTGACTCGTCAACCTCGGATCTTTGAAAGTTCTCAGGGTAAGGGTTGACGAAAGAGTTTAAAGATATATCTTAGAAAGATCAAAACTGATCTGGAAAGAGACTCCTGCCATGTCTGCAAGCCGCGCCATCGTGCCTACCACCAATGCCAGCCGCTATCTTCAGCAGCTTTGCAAGCATTGGGGCCACAAATTTGAAGTGACGTTTGACCCGCACAACGGACGGGTAAATCTGCCGTTCGGGCCGGTTGACCTGAACGCTACCGAAACCGACCTGAACGTCACTTGCCGCATCACCGGCGACGGCGATCTGGACCGGATGCAGCAGGTGGTGGCCGATCACCTGAATCGCTTTGCCCATCGTGAAGGCGAACTGGCGTTCGATTGGCAGCCGGTCGACTAACATTCACGGAATTTATCGCTTTCGATAAAAACCATTCCTTTGTGGCAGGTGGGCCAGCCGGGTAGTCGGTCCTGATCGACATCAGGAGAGTGACATGCGGCTGGCGACATTGAACAACGGAACCCCGGACGGTCGGCTGGTGATTGTTGCGCCAGATGGCGGGCATTCGGCCAATGCGTCGGTACAGACGTTGCAGCAGGCGATCGAGCAATGGGACATGGTGGCCCCGCAACTGGCGGCGACTGCGGTGTTTCCTGATATGATCGATCCTGCCGCCGTGGCTGCGCCTTTGCCGCGTGCGTGGCAGTGGCTGGATGGATCGGCGTTTCCGGCGCACGGCGATCTGATGGATGCGGTGCTGGGGATTACCAAGCCCAAGACCGATGTGCCGCTGATGTATCAGGGCATGTCCGACACGTTCCTGTCCCCGCTGGCTGACGCGCGTTTTCCGTCGGAGGAACTGGGCATCGATTTTGAGGGCGAATTTGGCGTGATCGTCGATGCGGTGCCGATGGGCACCAGCGCGGCCGATGCCATGGGGCATATCAAGCTGATCGTGCAGATCAACGACTGGTCGTTGCGCACGCTGGCCGGGCCGGAAATGAAGACAGGGTTCGGCTGGGTTCAGGCCAAGCCGGTTTGCGGCATGGCACCCTTTGCGGTGACGCCGGATGAACTGGGTGACAACTGGCGCGACGGGCGGGTGTGCCTTGACCTGCTGGTGGACTGGAATGGCCAGCGGTTTGGCGCGGCCAATGGCGCGCCGATGGCGTTCGGGTTCCATGAACTGGTGGCCCATGCCGCCCGCACGCGCGATCTGGTTGCGGGCACGGTGATCGGGTCCGGCACAGTGTCCAACGCTAATTTCCGCGAGATCGGATCATCGTGCGTGGCCGAGCGGCGCGGGATCGAAGTGGTCGATCTGGGTGAGCCGAAAACCGCATTCATGGCGTTTGGCGACGACGTGCGGATGGAGGCGGTGGATGGCGCGGGCCATGCGCCGTTCGGGGTGCTGCACCAAAGGGTTGTGCGGGCCTGAAGCGGAGTCACTTTACCTTCTTCCGATAATTGTTATAGCGCATAGCGAAATCGGAGGATGCCATGACCGTTGAGCCGAATCTCTCGCACGCTGCGCTGGACCGTTTCCTGCGCCCGAAGTCCGTTGCCGTTGTTGGCGCATCGGACAAGCCGGGCGCATTGGGCGCTACACTGCTGACCAATCTTGATCGCAATGGCTATGCCGGGGCGATCTATCCGGTGAACCCCAAGCGCGAAGAGATCATGGGCAAGCGGTGCTATGCCTCGGTCGATGCGCTGCCCGAAGGCGTGGATGTGGCTGTGCTGGCCATTCCGCGCGCGGGTGTGCTGGACGCGGTGAAGGGCCTTGCCGCGCGCAAGTGCGGCGGCGTGGTGATCTTTTCGGCAGGCTTTGCCGAAGGTGGCGAGGAAGGCCTTGCCGAACAGCGCGAGATTGCCCGGATCGCGCACGAAGCAGGCATGGTGGTCGAAGGGCCGAACTGCCTTGGTCTGGTCAACTATGTCGACCGTATCCCGCTGACGTTTGTGGAAACCAATGCGGTGCCACCTGCAGGCAAGCGGGCCATTGGCATCGTATCGCAATCGGGCGCGATGGCGGCGGTGCTGGGCACGATGCTGCTGGCGCGCGATGCGGGCGTTTCCTATTCGGTGTCGACTGGCAACGAAGCGGCCAGTGGCGTTGAAGATTATGTGAACTGGCTGGTCGATCAGGACGATACCCATGTGATCGCCATGATCGTGGAACAGTTCCGCAAGCCGCAGGCGTTCCTTGCCGCAGCGAAGCGGGCGAAGGCCGCAGGCAAGCCGGTTGTGCTGCTGCATCCGGGCAAGTCCAGCGCGGCGCGCGAATCTGCCGCCACGCACACCGGCGCAATGGCGGGCGATTACAAGCTGATGCGGGCCATGGTAGCGCGCGCGGGCGTGATCTTTGCCGAAACGCTGGAAGAGCTGGGCGATATCGCCGAAATCGCGGTGCGCTGTCCGGCGCTGCCTTCGGGCAAGACGGCGGTTCTGGGCGAATCGGGCGCGTTCAAGGCGCTGACGCTGGATCTGGCGGAAGAACTGGAACTGCCGCTGGCGGACCTGCACGACGAGGATTCGCCGCTGCTGCGTGCCGCGCTGCCGCCGTTTGTGCCTGTGTCGAACCCGCTGGACATTACCGCGCAGGGCCTTTCGGAACCGGCGATTTATACCCGCTGCATCGACGCGCTGCTGAACGATGACCGGGTCGGCACGGTGTTTGCCGGGATCATTCAGGCCGAGGCGATCACTTGCGCGATCAAGTTCCCGGCCATCCTTGCCGCGGTTGAAGGCAAGGTGCTGACCAAGCCGGTGATCTTTGCCGGGCTGGACGAAGGCGCGGAAGTTCCGGTGGAGCGCATTGCCGCGCTGCGGGCGGCGGGCATTCCATGGTTCCCCACCACCGAACGCGCATTGCGGGCCGTGACCCGGTTGACGCACTGGGCAGCGCAGGACTTGTCGGTCAACGACCTGCCTGCAACGCCGCTGAACGGGCTGGACGTGGTTTCCGGCGTGATTCCTGAATACAAGTCGAAGGATCTGCTGGGACCGATTGGCGTGTCCTTCCCCAAGGGCGGTTTTGCGGCTAGTGCCGACGCGGCTGTCGCGGCGGCGGATGCCGTGGGCTATCCGGTGGCGATGAAGGCACAGGCCGCCGCGCTGGGCCACAAGAGCGATGCGGGCGGGGTGATCCTGAACCTTGCCGATGGCGGTGCGGTGCGCGAGGCGTGGGAGCGTATTCATGCCAATGTCGCGGCCTATTCGGCCAGCATCGCGCTGGATGGCGTGCTGATCGAAGCGATGGGCAAGCGTGGCATGGAAATGATCGTGGGCGCCAAGAACGATCCCGAATGGGGTCCGGTGGTGCTGGCGGGCTTTGGCGGCGTGACCGCTGAAATCCTGCAGGACGTGCGCCTGCTGACTGCGGACCTCACGCAGGATGCGGTTGAGGCCGAACTGATGAAGCTGAAAAGCGCGGCGCTGCTGACCGGCTATCGCGGATCGCCCCCGCTGGACGTGCCCGCGCTGGCGGCGCTGATCGTCAAGGTTGGGCAGGTGCTGCGCGCCGAACCTTCTATCCGCGAGATCGACCTGAACCCGGTGATCCTGCATCCGCTGGGCGAAGGCGTGGTTGCGCTGGATGCGCTGATGCTGGTGGATTGAGCGTCAGGCCAGATGAAAATACAAAGGGCGGTCCGGTTGGGCCGCCCTTTTTGGTTCAATGCCCCGGAAAGTGCATGAGGGCTTCGACGGTAAGGCCTGCGTCGCGCAGGCGGGCTGCGCCGTGGAGGTCGGGGAGGTCGATCACGAAGAGGGCGTGGGTGACGTTGGCACCGGCACTGCGCAGAAGTTCGGTGGCGGCCAGAGCGGTGCCGCCGGTGGCGATGAGATCATCGAGGATGACGACGCGCTGGTCTTTGAGGATGGCGGTGGGGTCCATTTCCAGACGATCACGGCCGTATTCCAGCTTATAGTCGACGCCGATGGTGGGGACGGGCAGCTTGCCTGGTTTACGCACGGGGATGAAGCCGAGGCCCATGCGGGCGGCGACGGCAGCCCCGAAGATGAAGCCTCGCGCCTCCATGCCTGCCAGCGCCTGTGCGCCTGCGTTGCGGGCCATGGTGGCAAGGTGATCGATGGTGGCGGCAAAGCCTTCGCCGTGGGCGATCAGCGTGGTGATATCACGGAACAGGATACCGGGCGCGGGGAAGTCTGGCACGGTGCGCACCAGCGCTTTGAGATCATCAGGTGTCATCGCGGCGGGATGCTATCGCCAGATACGAAAAAGGCCACCGTTTCCGGTGGCCTTTTTGTTTTGCCGAAAGGCGACTGTCTTAGTGCTTATCAGCCCAGACGTTCTTCTTGGCGAGATAGGCAAGAACCGTTGCCATCAGCAGGAAACCGAGGACGGCCCAACCGGTCTGCTTGCGCTTGTCCAGCTTGGGTTCGGCGGTCCAGATGAGGAACGCCGAAACGTCCTGAGCCATCTGGTCGACGGTTGCCTTGGTGCCATCCGAATAGGTCACCTGACCTTCGCCGGAAAGCGGCGCAGGCATGGAGAGGTTCAGGTTGGCGAAGTAGGGGTTGTAGTGCAGGCCATCCGGGGTCTTGGCATCCGGGAACTTCTTGAGAAGTTCAGCCGGCTGTTCCTGATACCCGGTCAGCAGCGAGTAGGTGTAAGCACCGCCATCGTGACGGGCCTTGGTCAGCAGCGACAGGTCGGGCGGGCTACCCTGACCGGCGTAATATACGACCGGGAAGTAGTCCGACGCGATGTTGTCACGTTCGCCACGTTCGCCAGTCTTGGCGTCGAACGTCGGCTGCTTGGTGCCCCACTGCTTGGCAATCGCCTTCACTTCGGCTTCCGAGTAGCCGAGAGCGGCCAGATCGCGGAAGGCGACGTGCTTGAGCGAGTGGCAGGTGGCGCAGACTTCCTTGTAAACCTGGAAGCCGCGCTGAAGCTGCGCCTTGTCAAACTTGCCGAAGGCGCCATCGCTGGCGAAGTGCACCTTCTTGGGGTGGAGATGGAACTCGTGCTCAGCCGTGGCGGCTGCGGGTTCCGTAATCGCGGTGTAGGCGCCGTTACCGAACGACCAGAGCAGCGCGACTGCGAAGAACAGGCCTACCAGGGGGCCAAAAAGACGGACCATGGGGTTCTCTTTCTCTTACGCTTCGGGCTGGCTCAGGCAGCGGGGTTGGCGTTGAGCACAGCGCTCTCATCCTTGCCGAGAACGGCTTCGGTGATCGAGAACGGAAGCGGTTCCGGCTTCTCGATCGACGAGACGATCGGGAGGATGATGAGGAAGTGCGCGAAGTAGTACAGCGAGGCGAGCTGGCTGAGCATCACGTAGGGTTCTTCAGCCGGAGCGCCACCGCAGTAGAACAGCACGGCCATGGTCGGGATAAGGCCGAACCAGAAGAACTTGCGGAACAGCGGACGGTAGTGGCCCGAACGCACCGGCGAAGTATCCAGCCAAGGCAGGAAAAACCACACCAGGATCGCGCCGAACATGGCGAGCACGCCCATCAGCTTGGCCGGAATGAAGAAGAAGTCATAAGTGAAGGCGCGCAGGATCGCGTAGAACGGCCAGAAGTACCATTCGGGAACGATGTGTGCGGGCGTGGAAAGCGGGTTTGCCGGGATGTAGTTGTCCGGGTGGCCCAGTGCGTTGGGTGCGAAGAACAGCACCGCGCAGTAGATCAGCAGGAACACGCCCAGCCCGAAACCATCCTTTGCCGTGTAATACGGGTGGAACGGAACGGTATCGCTTTCGGTCTTCACTTCAACGCCGGTCGGGTTGGACGAACCGGGGATGTGCAGCGCCCAGATGTGCAGGATGATGACACCGGCAATCACGAAGGGCAGCAGGAAGTGGAGCGAGAAGAAGCGGTTCAGTGCGGCGTTGTCAGGCGCAAAACCGCCCAGCAGCCAGATTTGAATCGGTTCGCCAACGACCGGGATCGCGCCGAACAGGCCGGTGATGACCTTGGCACCCCAGAAGCTCATCTGGCCCCAGGGAAGCACGTAGCCCATGAAGGCAGTGGCCATCATCAGCAGGAAGATCACGACGCCCAGCAGCCAGATCATCTCACGCGGGGCCTTGTACGATGAGTAGAAGAAGCCACGGAAGATGTGCAGGTAAACGACGACGAAGAAGGCCGACGCACCGTTGGCGTGCGCATAGCGCAACATCCAGCCCCAGTTCACGTCACGCATGATGTGTTCGACCGAATCGAACGCAACGCCAGCGTTGGCGGCATAATGCATCGCAAGGATGACGCCGGTGACGATCTGAAGAACCAGACAGAACCCGGCGAGAACGCCGAAATTCCACATGTAGTTGAGGTTGCGGGGCACCGGGTAACCGGCGCCAACCGCGTTATATACGAAGCGCGGCAGAGGCAGCTTTTCGTCAAGCCACTGCGTCAGGCCATTGCCCGGCTTGTATTCGTTCGCCCAGGGAAAGCTCATGAGTCCTGTCCTCAGCCGATCTTCACGACAGTGTCGGAGATGAATGAATATTCGGGCACTTCGAGGTTCTTAGGTGCCGGACCTTTGCGGATGCGCGCTGCGGTATCGTAGTGCGAACCATGGCACGGGCAGAAGTAACCGCCGAATTCACCCTTCACTTCACCTTCGCCAGCGCCCAGCGGCACGCAGCCGAGGTGGGTGCAGACGCCCATGGTGATGAGCCAGTTGGTCTTGCCTTCCTTGGTGCGTTCTTCCAGCGTTTGGGGATCGCGCAGCGAAGATGCGTCAACCTTGTCGGCCGAAGCGATTTCTTCCGCAGTCAGGTTGCGGATGAACACCGGCTGCTTGCGGAACACCGCCTTGATCGCCTGGCCCGTCTGGATCGCCGAAATGTCGATCTCAGTCGAGCTTTGCGCCAGAACGTCCGCCGAGGGCGCCATCTGACTTACCAGCGGAAGCACGACGGCCAAGCCGCCCACACCCGCAAAACTCACCGCCGCGATATTGATGAAATCGCGCCGGCGCACGCCTTCCCCGGTCGCTTCCGGCCCGGAAACTACCGAAGTGTCGATGCTCGCCTCATCAGCCATTGAAATTCCCTGCCTGCTGCCGCCGCGCACGCGGATCGCGCACGGTCCAACTTGCCCCTTTTGGAGCGACCAGGAATTTCCGAAAAGGAAAAACACCGGCCGCACGGGAACCGGACGCGCGCAAACGCGGCGCGGCGGCCCCCACTTGGCGGGCCTGATAGACGCAAAGCAGCGCCTTTGCCAACAGGCATTTTGGTATGGGGTGAACCACGGTTTTCCGCCAGTTTCACGCAAGGCGGGGCAGATTGGGCCAAGATCGGGGAGATTCGCTAGAACGCGGCGCCATCGGGCCAGTCGGGTCCGGCAACGCCCATGACCTTGAACAGGCTGCCCATCTGGTCGGCATCGATCAGCCTGTCGCGCGCCACGGCGATGTCTGCGGCATGGGTAGGGGAGAATGCGGCCAGCGCATCGGCGCGGGCGTCGATTCCCAAGGCGCGCAGCCATGCGCCCTGTTCCACCGTGCCAAGCCAGCGCACGCCGCGCGACTGGGCGATGGGAGCCAATGCGGCGAAATCGACATGGGCGGTAAGGTCTGCTTCGCCGGGAGCTGTGAAGACATCGACTTTGCGGTGGGCGCGGACGGCCTGAAGCGTGGAGCCGAAGCGGGGTTGGTCGTAACCGTAATCGATGAACAGCGCTGCGCCGCCTTGCGTGGCCAGGCGGCCTGCGACTTCGAACAGGACAGCAGCGCAGGCGGGTGAGGTTTCGAGAATCGTGTCTTCGGGGGCATCGGCCCGCGCGGCAGGGACGGCATTGTCCATCGGCTGCGTGCCGGCCACGGGTAACAGCGCATCGTCTTCGAGGCCAACCATGCGTTCGCGCCAGCCATGGGCGGTTTTCACCAACTGGCGGACGGGTAGGGCATCGAGAAATTCGTTGGCGACGATCAGCAGGGGGCCGCTTGCAGGCAGGGTGGACAGATCATCATGCCAGATGGCTTGTGGGTGCAGCGCGTTCTGCAGCGCTTTCAGGGCAGGGCTGGTTTCGACAAAATGCACCTGCGGGTCGAGGCCATAGCGCCGCGCAGCGCCCAGCGCATCACGCGCCAGCGTGCCGCGACCGGGGCCGAGTTCGACATAGTGGACCGGCTTTGGCCGTCCGGCGCGAATCCAGATATCGGCCAGCCACAGCCCGATCAGCTCCCCGAACATCTGGCTGATTTCGGGCGCGGTGATGAAATCGCCGGTCGTGCCAAGCGGGTCGCGGCTGGCGTAGTAGCGGGCGTTCGATTCGGCCATGTAATGGGCCATGCTGATCGGCCCGGTATTGACGATCAGCCGTGTGAACGTTTCAAGCAGCGGAGCCTTCACGCAGGAGCGGTTCCCGTGGCCGAAAGCGGTTTGCGAGCCAGCGCGGTTGCGAGGAAGGCCAGGCCGATGGCCATCATCGGCACGGTCAGCCACTGGCCCATGGAAAGGCCGGTGCGCAGCGCGAAATCGAGCAATTGGGCATCAGGTTCGCGGAAATATTCGACGATGAAGCGCGCAAGGCCATAGCCGAAGCCGAACACGCCGACGAGCAGGCCGGGCCGCCAGCGCGCCTTGGTCTTCCAGAACAGGAAGAGCAGCAAGAGCATCAGCACCAGCCCTTCGAGCGCGGCTTCGTAAAGTTGGCTGGGGTGGCGGGCGATGGGGCCTCCGCCAGGAAAGACCATGGCCCAGGGCACGTCAGGTTCGGCTTGCCGACCCCACAGTTCGCCGTTCATGAAATTGGCGAGGCGGCCGAACAGCAGCCCGAATGGGGTGCAGACCGCGATGTAATCGCATACTCGAATGAAGTTGAGGCCGCCGCGCCAGGCAACCCATGCCATGGCGACGACGGTGCCGATCAGCCCGCCATGGAAGCTCATCCCGCCTTCCCAGAGCTTCAGCAGGTTTTGCGGATGGGCGAACAGTTCCGGCGCGTAAAATGTGGCGTAACCCAGCCTGCCCCCCAGAATGATGCCGAGGGTGGCATAGAAGAACAGGTCGTCGGCATGGCGCTGTGCCATGGGGGCGCCGGGCTGGCGGATCATCTTTGACAGGTGCCAGTAGCCCAGCACGATGCCTGCCAGATAGGCCAGCGAATACCATTTGAGGGCGAAGAAACCGAGATCGAGCGCGATGGGTGAAACGCCCAGTTCGTCCCAGCGAATCGGGGCCGCAGCCCCCGCAGACGCGGCTGACGTTACGGCAAGCGCGGTTGCTGTTGACAGTAGTGACAGCAAGTTGCGAACTCCCTAGAACTTTCTGAACGGACCCGTTTCCATGCTGCCAAACGCGCCCCTTTGGGGTAGCCTATTGGCACAGGGCGAAGGGCACAGGCAAACCCGAAAAGGCGCACGGATGATGTGTCTGCGGGCGAGGATATTTGAAAGGACGTCATGAAGACCGAACTGGACCTTGCCATGGATCGCGCATTTGGCGCGTTGACCGCTGAAGGCGGCATGTTCCACACGGTTCCGATCCGGCGGTTTGACCGGGATTTGCCGATGATTGCGGCGGCACCGCCACACTTGCCCGCATACTTTGCCTATTTCGCGGCAACGCAGGGTGAAAAGACGTTCATCGTTGATGGCGATACCCGCCTGAGCTTTGCCGATATCTATAAGGCGGCGCGCCATGTGGCGGGCGGTCTGGTGGAGGGCCATGGTCTGCAGAAGGGCGAGCGCGTGGGCATTGCCGCGCGCAATTCGGCCAACTGGGTGATCGCCTATATGGCGGTGCTGATGGCGGGCGGCTGCGTCACGCTGCTGAACGGATGGTGGCAGGGCGAAGAACTGGCCCATGGTGTCGATCTGGTGGGATGCCGGTTTCTGATTGCCGACGGCGCGCGGGCCAAGCGACTGGAAGGCCATGCTCACGGTGCGCAGCTTTTGCCGATGGTGCATGATTGCGGCTATGAGCAGGGCCTTGCCGCATTGCTGGCCAAGGGCGGCGGCATGGATACGTTGCTGCCCGAACTGACCGGCGATGATCTGGCAACGGTGCTGTTCACGTCCGGGTCCACGGGCATGGCCAAAGGTGCCTATTCCGATCATCGCGGTGTGGTGCAGGGCACGATGAACTATGTCGCCCAATCGGTGGCGATGCTGTCGATCCTGACCGCGCGGGGTGAAGGCCCTGCGCCCGATGCGCAGCCGACCACGCTGGTCAACGTGCCGCTGTTCCATGTGACGGGTGAAGTGCCGGTATTCCTGCAATCTTTCGCATTGGGCCGCAAGCTGGTGCTGATGGCCAAGTGGGATGCCGAAGAAGCGATGCGGCTGATCGAGAAGGAAAAGGTCAGCTACTTCGTCGGTGTGCCGCTGATGAGCTTTGAAATTGCCACGCACCCTGACCGTGACAAATACGACCTTTCGACCTGCGTTTCCTTTGCCGCAGGCGGCGCGCCACGTCCGGTGGAGCATGTGGACCGCATCCGTAAGGCGCTGCCCCATGCCTTCCCGCTGCTAGGCTATGGCTTGACCGAGACGAACGGGGTGGGCTGCGGCAATCTGAACGAAAACTATCTGGCCAAGCCCGGCAGCACCGGCACAGCATCGCGCCCGTTGGTGGATCTGGCCATTCTGGATGATGCGGGCAATGCTTTGCCGCAGGGCGAGGTGGGCGAAGTGTCGATCCGGTCCATCGCCAATTTCCTGGGGTATTGGGACAACGAGAAAGCCACGCGCGAAGCGATCATGCCCGACGGGTATTTCCGGTCGGGCGACCTTGGGTATCTGGACCCTGAGGGTTATCTGTTCATCGTCGACCGCAAGAAGGACATCATCATTCGCGGCGGCGAAAACATTTCGTGCATCGAAGTGGAAAGCGCGATCTATGCCCACCCCTGCATTGCCGAAGCGAGCGTGTTCGGCCTGCCGGATGAAAAGCTGGGTGAAGTTCCGGCGGCGGTCTATCTGGCGAAGGAAGGCTGTTCGGCCACTGAGGACGAACTGCGCGAATTTCTGAAGGAGCATATCGCGCCGTTCAAGATTCCGGTGCGGTTCTGGGAAGTGGATGAGGCCTTGCCGCGTCTTGGCACGGAAAAGGTGGACAAGCGGTCCTTGCGCGAACGCTATACCCGCGAATGGCTGGAGGCGGGGATGGCCTGAAACGCCCTGTTGCCGCCCGTGATTGTTGTTGGTCCTGAGCCAGTTGTTATTGGACGGTAACGCCTGAAAGTCTAAAGGGGAGGCATGATGCTTCCCCGGATTGCCAACCAGCGTGCCATCGTTGACCGCCGCGCACTTGCCGATGCGGTTGCCGCCGCCTTTGCCGAGCAGGGCGAGAAGTCGCGCCCTGCGGTGGTGGAACTGCTACGCGATGCGTTGAAGGCAGGCCGGGCGGAGCTCGCGCGGCGGCTGGAGGCCAAGCCTTCTGCAGGCGCCGAATGCGCGCAGGGGCAGGCGTTTCTGGTCGACCAGCTGGTGCGGGTGATCCACGATCATATCGTGGCCCGCGTCTATCGCGCCAGTAACCGGTCCACCGGAGAGCGGATCGCCGTGCTGGCGGTGGGTGGATATGGCCGGGGTGAAATGGCCCCGCATTCTGACGTGGACATTGCTTTCGTCACCCCGATCAAGCCGACGTCGTGGTGCGAGCAGGTGATTGAGGCCATGCTCTATTTCCTGTGGGATCTGGGGCTGAAAGTGGGCCATTCCAGCCGTTCGCTGGACGAAGTGGTGCGCATGGCGAAAAGCGACCTGACCATCCGCACGGCGTTGCTGGAAGGCCGCTATGTGTGGGGTGACCGCGACCTGTTTGACGAGGCTTCGCGCAGGTTCTGGGCCGAAGTGGTGGACGGCACCGAAAAGCAGTTCGTGGCCGAGAAGCTGCAGGAGCGGAACGACCGGCACAAGCGGCTGGGCGACAGTCGCTATGTGGTCGAACCCAACGTGAAAGAGGGCAAGGGCGGGTTGCGTGACCTGCACACGCTGTACTGGATCGGCAAATATATCCACAAGGTGCGCGATGCGTCCGAGCTGGTAGATGTGGGCCTGCTGACGGCGGAGGAATATCGCGCATTCCGTCGGGCCGAGAACTTTTTCTGGGCGGTGCGCTGCCACCTGCATACCATCACCAACCGCACCGAAGACCGGCTGACGTTTGACCTGCAGCGCGAAGTGGCGACGCGGATGAACTTTGCCGACCGTCCCGGCAAAAGCGCGGTCGAACGGTTCATGCAGTACTTCTTCCTTCAGGCCAAGGAAGTGGGATCGCTGACAGGGGTGTTTCTGGCGCAGTTGGACGGCCAGTTCGCGCGGCAGAAGCGGGGCTTTTTTGCGTCGCTGCGCAGCCGCAAGAAGAAGGTAGGCGCTTTCGTGATCGAGGGCGGGAAGCTGGGCGTTCCCACCGACGACATCTTTCAGAAAGACCCGGCGCGGCTGCTGGAGCTGTTTGTGGTGGCCGACCGTGAAAAGGTGGAAATCCACCCCGAAGCGATGCGCATCGCGCGGCGCGATTCAGGGCTGATCGACGCGGGCGTGCGCAAGGATGCGCGCGCCAACGCGCTGTTCCTTGATCTGCTGACCAGTCGCAACGATCCCGAAACGGTGCTGCGCTGGATGAACGAGGCGGGTATATTTGGCCGGTTCGTGCCCGATTTTGGCCGGGTGGTGGCGCAGATGCAGTTCGATATGTACCACCACTATACTGTGGATGAGCATACGATCCGTGCGATCGGCCTGCTTGGCAGCATCGAAAAGGGCGAGGTCAAGGCCGACCATCCGCTGGCCAGTGAAGTGGTGGGCAAGGTGGCTTCGCGTCGGGTGCTGTATGTGGCGACGCTGCTGCACGACATTGCCAAGGGGCGGCGCGGTGACCATTCCGTGCTGGGCGCTGAAGTTGCGATGAAGCTGTGCCCGCGGCTGGGCCTTTCGGCGGCAGAGACGGAACTGGTGGCGTGGCTGGTGCGATGGCACCTGTTGATGAGCGCCACCGCGTTCAAGCGCGATCTGGCCGATTACAAGACCATCGCCGATTTCGTGAACACCGTGCAAAGCGTGGAACGTCTGCGCCTGCTGCTGATCCTGACCATCGTGGACATTCGCGCGGTGGGGCCGGGGGTGTGGAATTCGTGGAAGCGGCAGTTGCTGGGCGATCTGTATGTATCGGCCGAGGAAATGCTGCGGCTGGGCCACAAGCAACATGGCCGGGCAGAGCGCATTGCCGCAAAGAAAAAGGCCGTGGCGGCGATCCTGAAGGAGCGCGATGCGCTGATCGGCACGGTCGGGCGGCAGCTTTCGGATGCCTACTGGATTGCCGAGCCGGAAGACATCATCGTGCTGAACCTGCAGCAGATGGACCGCGCACTGGGCGAGCCGCTTTCGGTGGAAGCGCACTGGTATCCGGCGCGCGGGGCGACGCTGGTGACAGTGCTGGCGGCAGACCATCCGGGGTTGTTCTATCGCATTGCCGGCGGCATCCATCTGGCGGGCGGCAACATCATTGATGCGCGCATCCACACCGCGCGCAACGGAACGGCGGTCGACAACTTCCTGGTGCAGGATCCGCTGGGTCGTCCGTTGAACGAGGCGACGCAAATCGAGCGGTTGAAGAACGCGATTGCCGATGCACTGGCCAACCGGGTGAAGCTGGTGCCGCAACTGGCGGCGCGGCCACTGGCTCGCCCGCGGGCAGATGCGTTTGATGTGCGCCCGATCGTGATCTTTGACAACAAGGCGTCGAACCGGTTCACCGTGATCGAAGTGGGCGCGCGAGATCGGCCCGCCTTGCTCAATCGTCTGGCACGGGCCTTGTTCGAGGCACGGCTGATCGTCCATTCGGCGCATATCGCGACATATGGCGAACGCGCGGTCGATACGTTCTATGTGACTGACGTGCTGGGCGAAAAGATCGACAGCGACAGCCGGATGAAGACGGTGGAGAAAAAGCTGCTGGATGCGGCAGAAGATCGCAAGGTCAAGGTGGCGGCGTGATCGGTCGTGCGGATGGGACTGGCAACCGAGGCTGCCTGACCCTATCTTTGGCAGCATGAGCGAAGCGGAATATCTGGGCGGTCGATTGTTGTTGGCGATGCCGGGCATGGGCGATGCGCGGTTCGACCATGCCGTGATCGCGATGTGCGTGCATGATGAAAATGGCGCGTTGGGCATCGGCATTGGCAAAGTGCGCGATGGGCTGACGCTGCATGGCCTTTTGGAGGACGTGGGCATCGACCCTGGCGTGGCGCCCGATATGCCGGTGCTGGAAGGTGGGCCGGTGGAAACGGCGCGAGGTTTTGTCCTGCATTCCGACGACTGGGGCGGAGAGGAAAGCGTGACGGTGAACCCATTGTGCCGCCTGTCCGCATCGCTGGATATCCTGCGCGCGATTGCGCAAGGGCGCGGGCCAAGCCGGTTTCTGGTTGCGCTCGGGTATGCCGGATGGGGCGCAGGGCAGCTTGAAGGCGAGATGCGCCACCACGGCTGGCATGCTGCGCGCGGGTGTTCCGACATTCTGTTCGGCACGCCAACAGGGCGGCGCTGGATTCAGGCGTGGAAGCGCGAGGGGATCGACCCCTCGCACCTTGCTGCCCAGACGGGCAGCGCCTGATCTGCCGGTTCAGGCCTCGCTGGCTTCGCTGTTGAGCTGGACGTAATTGGCAAGGCCCATGCGTTCGATCATGTCGAACTGCTTTTCGATTACGTCGACGTGCTCTTCCTCGCTTTCGAGGATTTTCTGGAACAGGTCGCGGCTGACGTAATCGCGCACTTCTTCGCAATAGGCGATGGCATCGCGCAGCAGGGGCAGCGCGTCCATTTCAAGCGCGAGATCGGCTTTCAGGATTTCTTCGACCGATTCGCCCACGCGCAACCGGCCCAGTGCCTGAAAGTTGGGCAGGCCATCGAGAAATAGGATGCGATCCGCCAACAGGTCGGCGTGCTTCATCTCGTCGATCGATTCGTGGCGTTCGTATTCGGCCAGTTTCTTGATGCCCCAGTTGGCGAGCAGGCGATAATGCAGCCAGTACTGGTTGATCGCGGTCAGCTCGTTCAGGAGCGCCTTGTTCAGAAACTCGATGACTTTGGCGTCACCCTTCATCGCGTGATCCTTCAAACTTGAATTTTACGGGAAATTTGAAAGGATTCTACGCGGGTTACTCGCGAAGGCAAAGCGCGAACGACTCGCATGCGGGAGCGAAAAATTCTGGATTTTGCGCGAAAATGCGACGCTTTTTCAGCTCGCATCGATCAGGCGAAAGCGCAGGCCCGTTCGTCGGAAATCACATCATCGGCATCTTCGAGGCACTGGCGGCACTGGGGTTTGTAGCCAAGGCGGCCATAGATGTCTTCTGCCTGTCCGGCATGGCAACGCGCTGCAGAACGAATGTCCTTTTCACGAATGGCGTTGCAGATGCAGATGAACATGACAGGCTCTCCGGCTCGGCTGATATTGCCAATGGTTCGCATTAATAATGCGATAAAATCGCAATAGCAAGAGGGCGCGTGCCTGCATTGACGTTCTTGCATCATGGTTGCGCACGCGCAGCAGACCTATTACATGAAGAATCACATCGAGAGTTGGGGTGACGCCTCAACGCCAACCTGCCTTCCGGGCAAGGTGGCACCTGAACCGGCCAGCCAGCATTCTGGACATCCGGGAATGGGATGTGGCCGATCCGGCAACCAAACGGACTCAGTCGCAGGCGTCTTCCTCGTTCAGATTTGAAGAGAAAGACCGTCCAGTGCCGATCAGGATTGCCGACAACCTCCCCGCCCGCCGCACACTTGAGGCCGAAGGCGTGATCGTGATGGGCGTGACCGAGGCGGCCCGGCAGGACATTCGCCCGCTGCGGATCGCCCTGCTAAACCTGATGCCGGACAAGATCACCACCGAAACGCAGATTACGCGCCTGCTGGGGGCAACGCCGTTGCAGGTGGAACTGGAACTGCTGCGTATTTCCGATCACGTCAGCAAGAATACCTCTGCCGGTCACATCACCGAGTTCTATCGGCCATGGGAAGATGTGCAAGCCGAGAAGTTCGACGGTCTGATCGTGACCGGGGCACCGGTGGAAACGATCCCTTTCGAGGAAGTGACATACTGGGACGAGTTGCGGCGCATCTTTGACTGGTCGCAAAACCACGTTCACCGTACGCTTTCAGTGTGTTGGGGTGCGATGGCGGCGCTGTACCATTTCCATGGGATCGAAAAACATCCACTGCAGAACAAGGCATCGGGGGTGTTCCGCCACATCAACCATGCCCCGGCCAATCCGTGGATGCGCGGGTTGCCCGACGTGTTCGACGTGCCTGTTTCACGCTGGAGCGAGGTGCGCCGTGAAGACCTGCCCGAAGGGCGGGGGCTTTCGGTTCTGGCCGACAGCCCGGAAACCGGCCTGTGCCTGATCGACGATCCAGCGCAGCGCACGCTGCACATGTTCAACCATCTGGAATACGATACGCTGACGCTGGCTGGTGAATATGCGCGTGATGAAGCAGGCTATTTGCCGCGTCACTATTTCCCCGGCGATGACCCGCAGGCGATGCCCGCAAATACCTGGCGTGGGCACGGGCATCTGCTGTTCGGCAACTGGATCAACGAGACGTATCAGACGACAGCGTTCGATCTGGCCGACATCGGCAAAGGATAATGGCAGCTCGGAACAAGACTCGCCTTGCCTTTCGGATGTGCTTCGCCTAACGGCCCCAGCTTCAACCGACGCGGATTCGATGATCGGCCTGGCCACAAGGGCTGCCAAGGCAGATCGGACGCATCGTAATCAGGAGACGAAAATGCCCAAGATGAAGACGAAGAGCGGCGTGAAAAAGCGCTTCAAGCTCACCGCCACCGGCAAGGTGAAGCACGGCGTTGCCGGCAAGCGCCACCGCCTTATCAGCCACAACGCCAAGTACATCCGCCAGAACCGCGGCACTGACGTGATCTCCGACGCCGATGCGAAGGTTATCAAGAAGTGGGCGCCCTACGGGCTGAACTGAGGAGCGCTGACTAATGAGCCGTATCAAACGTGGTGTAACCACCAAAGCCAAGCATAAGCGGATTTTGGATCAGGCGAAGGGCTATCGTGGCCGTCGCAAGAACACCATCCGCGTTGCCCGCCAGGCCGTCGAAAAGGCCGGCCAGTATGCCTATCGCGACCGCAAGGTTAAGAAGCGCAGCTTCCGCGCCCTGTGGATCCAGCGCATCAACGCTGCTGTCCGCGCCGAAGGCCTGACCTATTCGCAGTTCATCCACGGCACCAAGCTGGCCGGGATCGAACTGGACCGCAAGACCATGGCTGACCTTGCCATGAACGAAGGCGCGATCTTCACCACGGTGATCGCCCAGGCCAAGGCAGCCCTTCCGGCAGCCTGAACCGTTCGGTTTGCGAAATGAACAAAGGGGCCGGTTCCTGCTGGAGCCAGCCCCTTTTTCGTTGCGATTTGCGCAAGTGCGATGCACAGATATGCCCGACAGGTTTTAGTCAAAACAGATCGGGGCGTACACATCTTGACCGGGGACTGTTCAGTCCGGGTTCGATTCCATCGGCCGCCTGCGCCGTTGAGCCGCTATTTCACCACGTTCTATCTGACCGAAATCACCGTTCCCGATGGCGGGAAAGTGGCCGATCACCTCCATCCCGAATGGGCCAATCTGCGCATCTGCAGCGGCGATCTGCCGGTTTCGGAATTGCCGGGCATGCCAGTCGGCCGTGACATGACGGCGATTGTCACCGGGCCAACCAGTGTTCCGGTGCGCTTTACCGTTGGCTCCACGCGAATCTGGGGGGTGGGCTTTTTGCCGCTGGGCTGGGCGCGATATGTGCGAGCGCCTGCGCGCAGCCACGCCGACAAGTTCTATGATGTGGCGCAAGAGCGTTTTTTGGTGCCGTTCCGCGCGTTGGCGGAGCGCCTGTTCGCCGCGGTGCCTGACGAACAGGCCGAACTGCAACGGATCGTGGCGCACTTCATGGCCGGGCTGGACATGCCGCCCGATGACGACCCTCGCATCGTCGCCTGTCATACAGCCTTGCTGAATGCTGACATTGGCAGCGTGGCTGAAATGGCTGAAGCGTCAGGCGTGCCACAACATACGCTTGAACGGTTATGCGCCCGGAATTTCGGCTTTCCGCCGCGCTTGTTGCTGCGCCGCCAGCGCTTCATGCGCAGTCTGGTGCAGTATATGCTGGACCCATCGTTGCACTGGATCGGCGCGATTGACGGCCACTATCACGATCAGGCCCAGTTCGTGCGCGATTTCCACCGCTTCATGGGGATGAGCCCCAGCGAATATGCAGCCAGTCCCAAGCCTGTGTTGCAGGCGGTGATGCGGGCGCGGCAGGAATTTGTCGGCAGTGCAGTGCAGGCGCTCCATGCGCCGACCGCTTCATAGAGTTTGCGTTCAAGTCGGCACTTTGATTCTTGCGCGTTTCGGGCTAGCGGCAGCGGCCATGGAACAGCTCGATCAACAGCAGGCCGAAACGCTTTCGGCCATTGCAGAAGCGGCCACGCCCGAAGCGGTGGAAGCGATCCGTGTCTCGGCCCTTGGCAAGCAGGGGTGGGTCAGCGCGCTGCTGAAGTCCCTTGGCGGGATGACGCCGGAACAACGGCAGAGTGAAGGCCCCAAGATTCACGCCGCGCGTGAAGCGGTCACTGCTGCATTGGGCGAACGCAAGACCGCGCTGGAAGGCGCGGTGCTGGAAGCACGGCTGGCGGCTGAAACAATCGATCTTTCGCTGCCTGCGCCCGAAGCGCTGAAGGGTTCGGTCCACCCGGTTTCGCAGGTGATGGACGAGCTGGCCGAAATCTTTGCCGACATGGGTTTTGCCGTGGCAAGCGGGCCTGAGATCGAGGACGACTGGCACAACTTCACCGCGCTGAACATGCCGGAAACCCATCCGGCACGTGCAATGCACGATACCTTCTACTTCCCTGACAAGGATGCAGAAGGCCGCTCGATGCTGCTGCGCACCCATACTTCGCCGGTGCAGATCCGCACGATGCTGGCCGAAGGCGCCCCGCTGCGCATCATCGCGCCGGGCCGGGTCTATCGTTCGGATTCGGATGCCACGCACACGCCGATGTTCCACCAGATCGAAGGTCTGGTCATCGACAAGGGCATTCACCTTGGCCATCTGAAATGGACGCTGGAAACCTTCCTCAAGGCTTTCTTTGAACGCGACGACATCGTTCTGCGCCTGCGCCCCAGCTATTTCCCATTCACCGAACCTTCGGTGGAAGTGGACGTGGGCTATACGCTTATCAATGGTAAGCGCGTGGTCGGCGGCAGCGGCGATGCCGAAAACGGCGGCTGGATGGAAGTTCTGGGCAGCGGCATGGTCAACCGCAAGGTCATCGAATTCGGCGGGCTGGACCCGGATGAATGGCAGGGCTTTGCCTTTGGCACCGGCGTCGACCGGCTGGCCATGCTGAAATACGGCATGGACGACTTGCGCGCCTTCTTTGATGGCGATGCGCGGTGGCTGGGCCACTATGGCTTTGGCGCGCTGGACGTGCCGACCCTTTCTGGCGGTGTGGGAGTACGTTCGTGAAGTTCTCGCTCTCATGGTTGAAGTCGGTCCTCGATACCAAGGCCGATGCGCGCACCATCGCTGAAAAGCTGACCTCGCTGGGTCTGGAAATCGAAGGTGTCGAAGATGCTTCGGCGGCGTTGAAGACGTTTCGCGTGGCCCGCGTGCTGACCGCTGAAAAACACCCGCAAGCGGATAAACTGCAGGTGCTTTCGGTCGATGTCGGCGATGCCGCGCCGCTTCAGGTGGTGTGCGGTGCGCCCAATGCGCGCGCTGGTCTTGTCGGCGTGCTGGGCCTGCCGGGCGCCGTGGTTCCGGCCAATGGCATGACGCTGAAAGTGGCGGCGGTGCGCGGTGTCGAATCCAACGGCATGATGTGTTCGACGCGCGAACTGTGCCTGGGCGATGACCATGACGGTATCATCGAACTGCCCGCAGATGCGCCGGTTGGCACGACTTATGCCGACTATCTGGGATCGGACCCGGTGTTCGACGTGGCGATCACGCCCAACCGCCCTGATTGCATGGGCGTTTACGGCATCGCACGCGATCTGGCCGCAGCAGGCCTTGGCGTGTTGAAGCCGATTGCGGCGGCACCTGTTGCGGGCAGCTTTGCCTGCCCGGTGGACGTGCGCACCGACGATGCGGCAGGTTGCCCTGCGTTTTATGGCCGCGTCATTCGCGGGGTGCAGAATGGTCCCAGCCCCAAGTGGTTGCAGGATTTCCTGAAAAGCGCGGGCCAGCGCCCGATTTCGGCTTTGGTGGATGTCACCAACTTCGTGATGCTGGGCTATGGCCGTCCCGCCCACGCTTATGATCTGGCAAAGCTGTCGGGCGCGGTTGTGGCGCGCAAGGCGCAGGATGGCGAAAAGGTCATTGCGCTGAACGGCAAGGAATATGCGCTTGAGCCGTGGATGACGGTGATTGCCGACGATGCCGGGGTGCATGACATTGCCGGGATCATGGGCGGCGAACATTCAGGCTGTGGTGACGACACCACCGACGTTCTGCTGGAAGTTGCCTATTTCACGCCCGCGCAGATTGCTCGCACTGGGCAGGCGCTGGCGTTGGCATCGGATGCGCGGGGACGGTTTGAACGCGGGGTGGACCCGGCGTTCCTCGACACCGGCATGGATATCCTGACCAGCCTAATCCTTGAGATTTGCGGGGGTGAGCCAAGCGAGGTGATCCGCGCAGGCGAAGCACCGCTGGCACGCAAGACGGTGGCTTATAACACGGCCCTTGCGGGCAATCTGGGCGGGATCGACGTTGCCGATTCCGAACAGAAGCGCATTCTGGCTGCGCTGGGCTTTGACGTGGCGGATGACTGGATGGTCACAGTGCCGACGTGGCGCCCGGATGTGGATGGCGCGCCCGATATTGTCGAAGAAGTGATCCGCGTTCACGGGCTGGAGGCGGTGCCTTCAACCCCGCTGCCGCGTGCCGATGGTGTGGCCAAGCCGACCGCGACGGCTGCACAGATGCTGGAACGCCGGGTGCGCCGCGCTGCGGCTGCGCGCGGACTGCATGAAGCGGTAACGTGGTCGTTCCTGCCCGAAGCGGAAGCCGCGCACTTTGCCGATGGCGAGGCGATCTGGACGCTGGCCAACCCGATTTCCGAAGATCTGAAGGCGATGCGGCCTTCGCTGCTGCCGGGCCTGCTGTCTGCGGCACAGCGCAACCTGCATCGCGGCGCATCTTCGGTACGCGTGTTCGAGATTGGCCGCCGCTATCTGCGCGGAGCCAACGGCGCGAGCGATGAAAAGTTGAGCCTTGGCGTGGTGCTGGCGGGCGACCGTAGCGCGCGCGGCTGGGCCGTGGGCAAGGCGCAGGCGTTCGATGCTTTCGATGCCAAGGCCGAAGCGCTGGCGCTTCTGGCCGAAGCGGGCGCGCCGGTCGATAACCTTCAGGTGATGGGTGAGGCGGGGCCGCAGTTCCACCCCGGCCAGTCGGCCACGTTGCGTCTGGGGCCAAAGCAGGTTCTGGCGCGCTTTGGCATGTTGCACCCGGCAACGGCCAAGGCGTTCGACCTTGATGGGCCAGTGGCCGTGGTCGAGCTGTTCCTTGACCGTATCCCGGCCAAGAAGGGCGCTGGCGCCTTTGCCCGTCCGCACTTCGCGCCGCCCGCCTTGCAGGCGGTGACGCGCGACTTTGCCTTCCTTGTCGATGCAAATGTGCCTGCGGGTGATCTGCTGCGCAGCGTAAAGGGCGCGGACAAGCAGGCCATCGTCGCCGCACGGGTGTTTGACGATTTCCGCGGGGCAGGCGTGCCCGAAGGGCAGAAGAGCCTTGCCATCGAGGTGACGTTGCAGCCGGTCGACAAGTCGTTCGATGAGGCTGCGCTGAAAGCAATTGCCGACAAGGTTGTGGCTGCTGCTGCCAAGCAAGGAGGCACCTTGCGCGGATGACCGACAATCTGGTCACGATCGGTAGCGATGGCCTGACTGCGCGGATCAACCCGCAGGGGGCCGAAGTGTGGTCGCTGACCGATGGTGCTGGCCGCGAATACATGACCGATGCGGACCCGACCTTCTGGTCGGGTCATGCACCGCTGCTCTTCCCGATTGTGGGAACGCTGGCGGGCGATACGCTGCGGCTGGATGGACAGGGCTATACGCTGCCGCGCCATGGTTTTGCCCGGCGCAGCCGGTTTGCGCTGGCTCATCTGACTGACAACGAGGCGCGCTTTCGCCTGACCGATTCGCCCGATACCCGCGCGGTCTATCCGTTCGGTTTCGTGCTGGAGATGACGTTCCGGGTTGAAGGTATGACGCTGTTCACGCAAGCGTGCGTGAACAACCCCAATGCGAGCGACCTGCCTTTCAGCTTCGGCTATCACCCGGCTTTCGCATGGCCCCTGCCCGGTGGGGCGGACAAGGCGGCGCATAAGATCGTGTTCGCAGAGTCGGAGCCGCAGGATTTGCGCCGCGTCAGTCGGGAAACCGGTTTGCTGCTTCCCAAGGGCGAACCGACGCCGGTGCAGGGCCGCGAACTCGCGCTATCGCCCGACCTGTTTCGCGCCGATGCGATGATCTGGGATACCCTGACCAGCCGCGCCCTATCCTATGGCGCAGATGGCGGATCATGGTTGGACATTGCGTTTCCGGACAGCCCATCGCTGGGCCTGTGGCAGGTGCCGGGGGCAAATTACATCTGCATCGAACCATGGCAGGGCCACGCTGACCCCGAAGGTTTCGACGGTGATTTCAGGGACAAACCGGGCGTTGTCCTGCTGGATGCGGGCGCATCGCTCAGCTTTTGCATGGATGTGACGGTTCGGGGTTAACCGCCCGCTCGTTTGCGAATCTCTGTCAGCACGGCCCGATGGTCCGGCAACATGCCCAGTGCGCGGGCATGGGCGCTGGTGATGTTCTGTTTGAGACCCGCCCAGTTGCGCGCATCGACTTCACGCATGGGTTGCAGGTCGCGACCGCGATAGAAGCCTTTGCCGAAGAGCGCGGCGATGTAGGTGTTTTCATCGAAATAGTTGGTGCTGGCAAAATCGGCGCGAACTGGCAGGGTGTGCTTCCAGATGGCGAGGTTCTGTTCCAGTCGGGCGGATACCTTCATTTCATGGCGCTGGGCCTGCCAATAAGCCGTGTCTTCACGGCGCGACAGGCGATAGTGCAGGGCGATGTAGTCTGCCACTTCATCGTAAAGGTCGGTGACGCGCTGGTTGTAACGGTCGCGCAGTGCCGGTTCCCAACTTGAATCCGGAAAATAGTGCAGCAGCCATTTGATCGATGTTTCGACGGTGAAGATGGCCGAGGCTTCGAGAGGTTCGACAAAGCCGGAAGCAAGGCCGAGCGCGATGCAATTGCCTTCCCAACTGCGCGCAGTGCGGCCCACGCGCATGGGGATGACACGCATGTCATCAACCCGTGCCTGAGGGCCGAGGTAATCTGCAAATTCGCGCGCGGCATGTTCGTCGCTGCAATGTTGCCCGGAATAGATATAGCCGTTGCCGGTGCGATTATAGAGCGGGACGCGGAACGACCAGCCGTGGGGTAGGGCGGTGGCGCGGGTGGCAGGTTCCAGCGGCTCGTCAGGATTGGCGTGGGCCAGTTGGGTAACAACCGCGCGATCGTTCAGCAGGATGTGGCTGTAATCGACCAGCGGCACGCCCATGACCTTGTGGTGCAGCACGCTTTCGAAACCGCTGGCGTCGATCACCAGTTCCACCGGCATTTCGCGTCCATCGGCCAGTGTCAGCGCGGTTATGTGGCCGCGTTCGTCGCGATGAGCGCCGGTCACATCGGCCCCGGTGCGCTTTACACCGCGCTGTTCGGCATATTTGCGCAGGAATGGTGCAAAGGCGGCGGCATTGGTGTGGTAGGCATAGCGCAGGACGTGTTCGAACGGCTTTTGCCCCGGCATCTTGGGGGCCTTGTGCAGTTCAATGGCTTCGCGGCATGGGGAAACGACGCGGGCATAGTCTGCTCCCTGACCATAAGCCGCGCCGGTCAGTTCATAGCGTTCGAATTCCCACCCGGCGGTCAGGAAGCCGACGAAGGGGTTCACCCAGCTCATCGGCTTTTCGTCATCGGCGCGGTCCCACCCGACAAAATATCCGGCCACCTTGAACGTGGCGTCGGTGGTGAGGATGAATTCATCCTCAGGGATGCCAAGCTGTTCCAGCGTTTTTGCCATCGAAGGCGACAATGATTCGCCCACCCCGATGATCGGGATGCGTTCGGATTCGACCAGGTGAATTTCCAGTTCGCCGCGCTGCACCGCACCTTGCAGGCGGGTTACGAGGAACAGGGCGGAAAGCCAGCCGGTGGTGCCGCCGCCGACGATGGTGATATTGCGCAAAGGGGATGCCATGGGGCCAGCCAAGCGGATAGGGACCGGTACTGTCAAGCGTGTGCCGCGCGTCAAGCATGTGGACGAAAGGGCTGGCGGGCGCTAACCGCGCTTTCCATGTCCAATCGTCGCACCTTTGCCATCATTTCGCACCCTGACGCGGGTAAGACCACGCTGACTGAAAAGCTGCTGCTGCAAGGCGGGGCCATTCATCTTGCGGGCGAGGTGAAGGCGCGCGGGGCTGCGCGGCGCGCGCGGTCTGACTGGATGAAGATCGAACAGCAGCGCGGGATTTCGGTCACGTCGTCGGTGATGACGTTCCAGAAGGACGGCATCGTGTTCAACCTGCTGGACACGCCGGGGCACGAGGACTTTTCCGAAGACACGTATCGCACGCTGACCGCGGTGGATTCTGCCATCATGGTGATCGACGCGGCCAAGGGGATCGAGCCGCAGACGCGCAAGCTGTTTGAAGTGTGCCGGATGCGGTCGGTGCCGATCATCACGTTCGTCAACAAGGTCGACCGCGAAGGCCGCAGTGTGTTCGAAACGCTGGACGAAGTGGCCGATGCGCTGGCGCTGGACGTGGTGCCGATGTCGTGGCCCATCGGCATGGGCGGCCTGTTTCAGGGCGTGATGAGCTTTGCCGACGAAACCATTGCCCGCCCCGAAGGCGACAGCCGCGAATTTCTGGGCAAGGTGGAGCCGGCGACCGACATCCCGGATGACATTGCCGAGGAAATCGAACTGGCGCGGGCTGGCTATCCTGAATTCGACATCGAAGCCTATCGCCATGGCGATCTGACGCCGGTCTATTTCGGGTCCGCTCTCAAGAACTTTGGCGTGGCAGACCTGATCGATGCGATTGCAAAGTTCGCGCCGCCCCCGCGCCCGCAATCGTCCGATCAGGGTACGATTGATCCTGAACGCGCGGACGTGACCGGCTTCATCTTCAAGGTGCAGGCCAACATGGACCCCCAGCACCGTGACCGCATTGCCTTCATGCGGATGGTTTCGGGCACGTTCAAACGCGGCATGAAGCTGACGCCTTCGGGGCTGGGCAAGCCGATTGCGGTGCATTCGCCGATTCTGTTTTTTGCACAGGACCGCGAAATTGCCGATACGGCCGAGGCGGGCGATATCATCGGGATTCCCAACCACGGCACTTTGCGCGTGGGCGATACGCTGTCTGAAAAGAACGATGTGCGCTTTACCGGGCTGCCCAATTTTGCGCCGGAAATCCTGCGGCGGGTGGCGCTGAAAGATCCGACCAAGACCAAGCAGTTGCGCAAGGCGCTGGACGATCTTTCGGAAGAGGGCGTCATTCAGGTGTTCTATCCTGAAATTGGTTCACAATGGATTGTTGGTGTGGTGGGGCAGCTTCAGCTTGAAGTGCTGATTTCCCGGCTTGAGGCGGAATACAAGGTTGAAGCCGGGCTTGAAGCATCGCCCTTTGACACCGCACGATGGCTGAAAGGTAACGATGCGGCGTTGAAATCCTTTGCAGATTTCAACAAGTCGAACCTTGCTAAAGACCGTGATGGCGACCTTGTGTTCATGGCGCGATCTTCCTGGGATGTGAGCTATCAGCAGGAACGCAATCCCGAACTGGCGTTCTCTGCGACGAAGGAAAGGTAACCGGGCGGGGTTGAAACCGGACAGCATCGGGCGCAGTTAGCGTGCCATGCAGCTTCTTGGCCCCACATCGAACACGTTCATCTCGCAGCGCTTGCGGCTCCACTATGTGGACTGGGGCAATACTGACAAGCCCCCGCTTCTGCTGGTGCATGGCGGGCGCGACCATTGCCGGTCATGGGACTGGACGGCCGAGGCGCTGCGCGAAGACTGGCACATCATTGCCATGGACCATCGCGGCCACGGCGATAGCCAGTGGACGCAGGACGGCAATTACCGGACGATGGACCTTGTCTATGACGTGGCCCAGTTGATCCACCAGCTTGATCTTGCACCGGTAACCATCGTTTCGCATTCGTGGGGGGCCAACACCAGCCTGCGTTATGCAGGGCTATTTCCTGAAAATGTGCGCAAGATCGTGGCGATCGAAGGTCTGTTCCCGACGCCTGAGCGCGAAGCTTTGCTGAAGGACGTGCCGTTCGCCCGCCGGGTGCGCGAATTCATTGGCGAAAAGCGCAAGGCTGCGGGGCGTCTGCCGCGCCGTTACCCGTCGCTGGAAGACGCCTATGCGCGCATGAAGGGGGAAAACCCCTACCTGACCGACACACAGGCGCGGCATCTGACGATTCACGGAATTAACCGCAACGAAGATGGCACGTTCAGCTGGAAGTTTGACCCACATCTGAATGTCGATGGTGCGCCCTATGACATCAGCATAGACCAGCGGAACGAGCTGTGGCGGGCGATTACGTGCCCGACGCTATTGCTGAACGGCGCAGATTCCTGGGCTGGAAACCCTGACAGGAACGGAATGGGCGAGCATTTTCGCAGCGCCGAAGTGGTCGAATTCGAAAATGCCGGGCACTGGTTGCACCATGACCAGTTTGACAAGTTCATCGCCACGCTGAAGGGTTTTCTCTGATGGCAGAGTTTACCGACCGCATTACGCCAGAACATGAAGCCATGATCGGGCGGCAGTCGGTTTATTTCATTGCCACAGCGGCGGCTGAAGGGCGGATCAACCTTTCGCCCAAGGGGTATGACAGCTTTCGCGTCCTGGGGCCAAACCGCGTTGCCTATCTGGACCTTGGCGGTTCCGGGAATGAAACCCACGCGCACCTGCTGGTCGATGGGCGCATCACGGTGATGATGTGCAATTTTCATCAGCCTGCGCTGATCCTGCGATTGTATGGCCATGGCAAACCGGTGCTGCCTGCTGATGCGGCATGGAATGAACTGGCCGCGCATTTCGACATCCTGCCGGGCACCCGCCAGATATTCGACATTGCGGTGGACAGCGTGCAGACCAGTTGCGGCTGGGGTGTGCCAGTGATGGCGGTGGACCATGAACGCCAGACATTGGTGAAATACCACGCGCAGGCCGACCCGGTTGCGTGGGAAGCCAAAGTGGCGGGTCGCACCCGCAGCATTGACGGCCTGCCGGTTCGACCGACTGACCGCTACATCGGCGGCAACTGATTCCGGCGTGAAGCTTAAAGTCGCCAGCTATAACATTCACAAGGGCGTGGGGCTGGACCGACGCCGTGATCCTGACCGTATCGTGTCGATCCTGCGCGAGATCGACGCCGATGTGATTGCCCTTCAAGAGGCCGACCGGCGGTTTGGCCTGCGCGAAGCGGTGATTCCGCGCGCGACGCTGGACGATCACAGCCCATGGCAGGTGATCGAGCCAAGGCATTACGATCGTGCGCGCACGGCCGCCAGCATGGGCTGGCATGGCAATGCCCTGCTGGTGCGGCGCGGAATCGAGGTGGTCGATGCCTGCGCGGTGCCGCTGCCGACCATCGAGCCGCGCGGCGCAGTATGCGCCAGTCTATCCATCGGCGGGCAGGTGGTGCGGGTGCTGGGCATGCACCTTGATCTTTCCGGACTGCGGCGGCGCCATCAGGTGGAAGCCGTGTGTGGCCATGTGGATAGCTATCCCGATCCTGCCCATGTGGTGATGATGGGTGATCTGAACGAATGGTCCAATACTGGCGGCGCGCTGGGCGCATTTCCCGCACCGTTGCGGGTGCTGGCACCGGGGCGCAGCTTTCCTTCACGCCGCCCGGTGGCACAGCTTGACCGGATCGTTATCAGCGCCGGCTTGGAGATTGACGGGCTGGGTGTGCATCACAGCCCGCTGGCGGCCGTCGGGTCGGACCACTTACCAGTGTGGGCAACGCTGCGCCTGCCTGCAAACGAAGCAGGCATCCCTGCCTAAAAATTAGGCATAGCCCGATTGCTGCCCAAGATTCGAGCGCGTTTAACCGCCCGGCGGGCATTTTTGTTCCCGTGAATCGCTGAATTCGTAGCTTTGCGGATTTGGCACGCCCCTTGCTTAATCATTTGTGCCGGCAGGTCGCTCGGCACGAAGGGCCATGAAAAGGGGGCATGAATGAAATTCATCATCGCCATCATCAAGCCGTTCAAGCTCGATGAAGTGCGTGAAGCACTGTCGGGTCTGGGCGTTGCTGGGATGACGGTGTCGGAGGTGAAGGGCTTTGGTCGGCAGAAGGGCCAGACCGAAATCTACCGCGGCGCTGAATACTCCACCAATATGCTTCCCAAGGTGAAGATCGAAATCGCTGCCAGCGACGATCTTGCGCCGCAGATCGTGGAAACGATCCAGCAGGCCGCCAGCACCGAAGCGATTGGCGACGGCAAGGTCTTCGTGCTCGACCTCGCATCGGCGACCCGTATCCGCACCGGTGAAACCGGGGATACCGCGCTTTGAGCGCGCCTTCCATTTCCGACCTTAGGGGAACCAACATGATCCGTAAGATGATCGGTGGCTTGGTGGGAACGGGCGCTTCGCTCTTTGCCGCTACGGCCGCTTTTGCACAGGATGGGCCGATCAAGGCACCATCGGTTGAACAGATGGCCGGCATGGTCAACAAGGGCGACACGACCTGGATGCTGATTTCGTCAGCCCTCGTCCTGATGATGAGCGTTCCGGCGCTCGCACTTTTCTATGGCGGTCTTGTCCGCACCAAGAACATGCTCTCGGTGCTGATGCAGGTCTTCATGATCGTTTCGGTCGCAGCGCTTGTCTGGGTAAGCTGGGGCTATTCGATGGCCTTCACCAGCGGCAGCCCGTTCGTCGGTGGCTTCTCGAAGATGTTTTTGATGGGCGTTGACGCAACGACTTATGCGGCAACCTTCTCGAACAACGTCTACATCCCTGAATACGCGTTCGTCATCTTCCAGATGACCTTTGCCTGCATCACCCCGGCGCTGATCGTCGGTGCCTTTGCAGAGCGCGTGAAGTTCTCGGCGCTGATGGTCTTCACCGTTCTGTGGCTGACCGCGATCTACTTCCCGATGGCGCACATGGTCTGGTACTGGGCTGGTCCGGATTTCCTGCCTGACGCTCCGACTGACGCTGGTTTCCTGTGGGCGATGGGTGCACTCGATTTCGCTGGCGGCACGGTCGTTCACATCAACGCCGGTATCGCAGGCCTCGTGGGCTGCATCATGATCGGCAAGCGCGTCGGCTTCGGCAAGGAAGCTACCCCGCCGCACTCGCTGACCATGACCATGATCGGCGCTTCGCTGCTGTGGGTGGGCTGGTTCGGCTTCAACGCCGGTTCCAACCTTGAAGCCAATGGCGTGACCGCACTTGCCTTCATCAACACTTTCGTTGCCACTGCCGCCGCCGCCGTTTCCTGGGCGATTGTCGAGCAGATCCACCACGGCAAGCCTTCGATGCTGGGCGCTGCAACGGGTGCCGTCGCCGGCCTTGTCGCGATCACCCCGGCTTCTGGCCTTGGCGCTCCGATGACCTCGATCGTTCTCGGCCTCCTCGTTTCGCCCATCTGCTACATCTTCGTCAGCACGGTGAAGAACAAGCTGAAGTATGACGACACGCTCGACGTGTTCGGCGTGCACGGCATCGGCGGTATCGTTGGCGCCATCGCCACCGGCATCGTTGCGGCTCCCTCGCTTGGTGGCCAGGGCGTGTTCGACTACACCGTCTTCCCCGCAGGCTTCGACGCTGACAGCTACAGCATCGGCACCCAGGTGATGACGCAGATCAAGGCGGTCCTGTTCACTCTCGTGTTCTCTGGCGTCGGCTCGGCAATCCTCTTCTTCATCGTCGACAAGACCATCGGTCTGCGTCCCAGCGAAGAAGCAGAGCGCGAAGGCCTCGACATCTCCGAACACGGCGAACGCGCCTACAACATGTAATTTACCGAATTGGCGGAGTGGGGGAACCAGATCCTCTCCCTCTCATCCCTCACTCCGCCAAACCATGTTCCTCCTGCGAACAGACTTAAGGCCGGAAGCGCTAGCCCGCTTCCGGCCCTTTTTTTGTTTGCGATTGCAGCGTCACACAGGGCGAAACTGCCTTGGCCTGTGGCGCAGCACATGGAAAACATCGTTAATCATCCGTGAACTATACTTAAGTACTACCGCATATCGTGAAGTGATTGCGGGAGTGCGCAGCAGTGTTCGCAAAGGGACGTGCCCTATTTGGCCAAGCTGTTTCAGCGGCGGCAAAGGTGGATGTGCCATCGGGCATGGGCGATGCAGCCGCATTGGTCCGGGCCTATGAATCGCTAGGGCTGGGCAGCTTCTGGAAAACGGACAGCGAAGGTTGCCTGACCTACCTTTCCAGCGCTGCCTCTGCTGCGCTCGGCGTTTCGGAAGGTCTTGCAGGTCGTCGATTGCTGGACCTGTTTCTGCGTCCTGAGGGTGAAAGTGAGCGCACCCTGCCTTTCGTGATGGCGCGCAAGGGGCGTTTTGAACGGGTCACGGTGCGGTCCGAACGTGCTGGCGAAGTGCGCTGGTGGTCGGTTTCAGGTGAGCCAAGGCAGGTTGGCGGCGAGTTCGTCGGGTTTCTGGGCCATTGCGTCGACATTACGACTGAACGCCTTTCGGCAGAGGAAAACTCCCATCAGGCGCTGCACGATCCTCTGACCGGGCTGCTCAACCGTCGCCATATGTCGCAGTTGCTGGACAAGACGCTGACAGCGTTTGCGCCGCAGCAGCGATCATGTGCGACGATGTTGATCGACCTTGACCGATTCAAGCAGGTCAATGACACGATGGGCCATGCCGCAGGCGATGCCCTGTTGCAGCAGGTGGCAGACCGCATGGTGCGGGTAGTGGGTGACAAGGAGCGAGTCAGCCGGTTGGGCGGGGACGAATTCCAGATTATCCTGCCCGATCAGGATGACCGGGGCGTGTTGGGCGATATCGCCACGTCGCTGATATCCTCGATTTCGCAGCCCTATTCCATCGACGGCAATCGCTGCATCATCGGTGCTTCGGTAGGGGTGGCGATTTCGCCCTATGACGGCGATGGCAAGGATGAACTGCTGCGCAATGCCGACCTTGCGCTTTATGCCGCCAAGGGCAGCGGACGCGGGCGTTTCCGCTTTTTCTGCCCCGATCTGCTCAAGGCCGCAGAAGACCGCCGCCTGTTGGAAGAAGATCTGCACGACGCGCTGGAAAAGGGCGAACTGGAGGTTCATTATCAACCGGTCGTCCGCGCGACGAGCAACATCGTGACCGGAGTGGAGGCGCTGGTGCGTTGGAACCATCCTGAGCATGGCATGATAAGTCCGGCCCGGTTCATCCCGATTGCCGAGGAATCCAAGCTTATCAAGGTTATCGGTGAATGGGTCTTACGGCAGGCTTGTGCCGATGCGGCGCACTGGCCTGGCAATTTGCGCGTGGCGGTGAATGTGTCGGCGGTGCAGTTTGCCGATGAAGGGTTTCCGGCGATTGTCGCCAGCGCGCTCGCTTCAACGCAGATCGACCCCGACCGGCTGGAACTGGAAATCACCGAAGGGGTGTTCCTGCAGGAAGGATGCACCACGGACGCACGCTTCAACGCACTCAAGGGGCTGGGCGTGCGTCTGGCGCTGGATGACTTCGGGACGGGATATTCCTCGCTTTCCTATTTGAAGACCGCGCCGTTCGACAAGATCAAGATCGACCAGTCGTTTGTGCGCGGTGCTACGGGGGCGGATTCGCGCAACCGCGCAATCATTGCTGCGATCGTTGCCCTGGCCGAGGCGCTGGGCATGGATACAACCGCCGAAGGCATTGAAAGCTTTGATCAGTTCGAACTGATGAAGCAGCTTAAAGTTACGCTGGTTCAGGGCTATATCTATAGCCAGCCCATCCCGAATGACGAATTCGTCGCCAATCTGGCGGGCGGGCAATGGGAAATCGAACCGGTTGGCCCGGCGCACCAAAGGCATGAACGCCAGGCGATGTATCGCCGTGTGGGAGTGGTGCATGACAACCACTATTACCCGGTAGTATTGCGCAATCTTTCCGCATCCGGTGCGCTGATCGAAGGGTTGACCGATGTGCCGGTGGGCACGACCTTCGTGCTCGATCTGGGCGACGGACAGCTTACCGTGGCCACAGTCCGTCGTAGCCGCAAAAGCCAGCAGGGGCTGGAATTTGAAACTATGCTGGTGTCCGATGGCAATGGCGGCATGTGCGCGCGGGTGCGGGTATCGCCCTATCAGCTTGTCGCCGCAGGTGTGCCACAGAACATGCGGGGCGACGGGCCGCATCTGATCGGTCAGGCTGACGGAAAGATGAGCCTGCCGGCCTTCGGCATGGCCACGGACTGGAAAGCACGAAGCGAAGCGGCCTGATGCGTTAGGGCTTCGCTCTACTTTCCGGCTTTTCGGGTGTTTCCACCGGGCCTGAAAATGCTCTAAGGGCGCTGTCCATGGATAACGCTCAGGATTCTGCCGCACGCCCGACGCCCAAGGACTGGATTGCGGGAATTCATGCCTATGTGCCAGGCAAGTCGACCGGGGCCGACGGACAGGTTCTGACCAAGCTATCGGCCAATGAAAATCCACTGGGCACAAGCGCGGCTGCGTTGGCAGCGCGGGCAGTGGCCGGTGATCCGGCGCGTTATCCCGACCCTGACAGCAACGAACTGCGTGTTGCGATTGGTGCAGTTCACAACATTGATCCTGCGCGTATCGTGATGGGCACGGGGTCTGACGAACTGCTCAATCTGGCGGCGCAGGCCTATGCCGGGCCGGGCGATGAAGTGCTGTACGTGCGCTATGGCTTTTCCGTTTACGATATTGCTGCCCGCCGTTGCGGCGCCGTGCCGGTGATTGCGCCCGATGCCGATTACGGCACCGATGTCGACGCGCTGCTCGCCTGCGTGACTGAACGGACACGGGTGGTGTTCCTTGCCAACCCCAACAACCCCACCGGTAGCTGGCTGCCCAAGGCTGAGGTCGAGCGGCTGCATGCAGGTCTGCGCGGCGATATCCTGCTGGTGCTGGACGGGGCTTATGCCGAATATCTGGACCTTGCCGATGATGACGGGGCGCTGGATCTGGCGGCGCGCGCCAACAATGTGCTGGTGACGCACACCTTCTCGAAGATCTATGGCCTCGCCGGCGAACGCATCGGCTGGGGCACCGGGCATCCGGCGATTGTCGATATGCTCAACCGTATTCGCGGGCCGTTCAACATTTCGCTGACCGGGCAGGCCACGGGCCTAGCCGCAGTGCGCGATCAGGCCTTCGTTGTGGCATCGCGCCAGCACAACAGCGAACAGCGCACACGTTTTGTCGCGCGGCTGGAGGCTTTGGGCAACCATGGCGTGCGGCCACTACCCAGCAAGGCCAATTTCGTGCTGATCCTGTTTGAAGGCGCGCTGAGTGCGGAACAGGTCTATCTGGGGCTGATGGACTACGGCTATATTACTCGCTGGCTGCCGGGGCAGGGCCTGCCGCAGGGGTTGCGCATCACCATCGGCACGCAAGCGCAGATGGACGAAATTGCCGAAGCCATCCGCGTGATGTGCGAGGCTGCGAAGTGAGCGGGGTGGCTCCTTTCGCACAGGTCACCCCCTTCGCGCAGGTCACCATCGTCGGGCTGGGCCTGCTGGGTGGATCGATTGGCCATGCGGTGCAGGCATCTTTGCCCGGCGTGACGGTAGTGGGCTTTGATGCCGATGCCGATGTGCGGGCCAAGGCGCGCGAACTGGGACTGGCGCACCGGATTGCCGACACGTCCGAGAGTGCGGCACAAGGGTCTGATCTGGTGATCCTGTGCGTGCCAGTAGGGGCGATGGACGCGGCTGCACGAGCGCTGGCGCCGGGGCTTTCACCCGATGCGCTGGTCAGCGATGTCGGGTCATCCAAAGGCACCGTGGCGCGGGCATTGGCTGAAGCATTGCCGGGCCACCACGTCATTCCCGCGCATCCCGTGGCCGGGACCGAGCGAAGCGGGCCGGATGCAGGTTTTGCCACGCTGTTCCGGAACCGCTGGTGCATCATCACGCCACCCGCCGATGTCGATGCGGCATTGCTGGCGCGTCTGGTGACGTTCTGGGAGACGCTGGGCGCGCGGGTTGAAACGATGGACGCTGACCATCATGACAAGGTTCTGGCCGTCACCAGCCACCTGCCGCACCTGATTGCCTATACAATTGTCGGTACAGCGTCAGACCTGGAACAGGTGACACAGAGCGAGGTCATCAAATATTCGGCGGGCGGTTTCCGTGATTTTACCCGCATCGCGGCATCTGATCCGACGATGTGGCGCGACGTGTTTCTGACCAACCGCGATGCAGTGCTGGAAATGCTGCAGTGTTTCACCGAAGATCTGACCGAGCTGCAAAAGGCCATCCGCAAGGGCGATGGCACCATGCTGTTCGACCAGTTTACCCGCACCCGCGCCATTCGCCGGGGCATCATCGAAATGGGGCAGGATGATGCGCGTCCCGATTTCGGGCGCGGAGACCACAGCGGCACGGCCTGAACGCGCGTCAGGTGTGGTTCAGGCCGTTGATGGCGGCCTTTACGCGGGCTTCGATCTCGTCGCGTGGCAGGCCGGGGGGGATTTCTTCACCAAAGCGGTATTGCACTGTGCCTGCTTGTTTCCAGCGGCGGTGGTAAAGCGGGCCGCTGTTCACTGCCACGGGGATGACCGGCAAGCCTAGCAGTTTGTAAATCCCGGCAAATCCCGATTGCAATTCGCGTTGCTGCCCATGGGGAATGCGGGTCCCTTCGGGGAAGATCACCAAGGGGCGGCCTTCGGCGATGCGGCGGCGGGCCTCGGTCAGCATGGTGCGCAGTGCGCGTGCTCCGGCTTCGCGCTCCACCCCGATCAGGCCAAAGTGCGCGCCGACTTTGCCCCAGCCGGGAATGCGCAGCAGTTCAGCCTTGGCGAAGACCACAGGGTTTTTGAAAAGCCAAGGCAGATCAATCGCTTCAAAGAAGGCCTCATGGCGAATGGCATAAAGCACACCGGGACGCAGATCGGCATTTTGCAGATCCACGCGGATGCCAAGTAGCCAGCGGCAGCACAAACGATGCCACCCGCTCCACCCGCGAACCGCGCTGCGAAAGCCCGCCTGCCACACGTTCATGAACAGCACCGAAACGCACACGAACACTACCGAGCCGCCATAAAACGCTGGATAGAAAAGCAAATTTCGGACCGTGGAAAGCGCTTGCCGTATCATTACCAGCCGATCATCCATGCCACCATGCGGGCCAGAAGTTTGTTGTATTCCAGAAACAGAATGCGAAAGCTGGGCCGCGATGCGACCGCATCTTCAAAGATCACCGTACCTCTGGGCGCTTCTTCGGCCAGATCGAAAGCAGCGCGGCGCATGTGCCAATCGGTGGTTACCAATCTGACCGAATGCAACCGGTTTTCCTTGATCCAGCGGGCGGATTCGACCGCGTTGGTGCGAGTATCCACCGCGTCATAGCCCAGCGTGATGCAGCAGGCCATCAGCCTGCCCGGTACCTTGTATTCAGCAGCAAATTCGCGCGGGCGCACTTCGCGGTCAACGCCCGACACCAGCATCCGCCGGGCCGCGCCGCGTTCAAGCACGCGCAGGGCGTGGGGAATGCGGCCGCTGCCGCCGGTCAGCACGATCAGCCCTTCGGTGCGCAGCGGTTCATTGGCGGGGCGCGGCAGGAACATGGCGAACCAGATGAAGCCCAGCGCCCAGGCGATGAGCAAAAGCGACAGCATGCGCCGGAAGATGCCGTGACGGGTCACAGCATGCGCCGCAGTGCGCTGAGCACGGAATAGCGGGCGGTCAGTACCGCCAGCAGCACGCCAGCGAGCGGAATGGCGCAGATGACCAGCCAGTCGGTCCACACAAGGCCAGTCGATGTCATCATGCCGGAGCCGAGCGCGGCGAACTGGTTGCCCATCAGGAATATCGCCAGCGTACCCAGCAACAGTCCGCCGATGCCCCCAGCAGCGGCGTCTATGGCCATGGAGCGCTGGAATATGCGCGCGATCTGCGCATCGGTGCCGCCCAGCATGTGGACGATTTCGATCGTGGTACGATGGTTGCCCAGCGCATTGCGTGATGCGAGCAGTACAGCAGCGACGGTGGCGAAAGCGAGCAGTGCGATCAGGCCGCCAGCCAGCCATTGCAACGCGCCGATCGCTTCGAACACGGGAGCCAGCCAGCTTGCCTGTGCATCGACACGTGCGGCAGGCGCTGGGGTTTTGAGGCGGGCACGCAGCGCGGCCAGTTCTGCCTTGCCCGTATGACCGGACAGACGGACGTCGATCAGGGCGGGCACGGGCAGGGCGTCGATATCGTCGCCTGCATTGGTGCCAAGCCACGGTTCGACCAGCGCATCAAGTTCTGCCTGCGGAACAAGGCGGGCCGAAATCACGCCGGGAGCCTGTTTCAGGGACGCCAGGGCGGCCTGTGCCTGCCGATCGCGCTCACGCGGGGCGCCGTGAACGATCTGCACGGTGGCGCCACCTGCAAGATCGGCGCTGGCTGCGCGCGCGGTGTTGCGCAAGGCAAGGCCGCTGGCCGTTGCCAGAACGGTAAGACCGATCATGATGGCAATGACCCATGGCATCGGGCCGGACAGTTTGCCTTGCGGCAGCAGACGGCTTTCCGCGCTGGCGCGATCACGCCAATCGCCGCGCAATCCGCTGACTATAGCGGGAAATACGCTCATGCTTCACCACGCAGAAGGCCGCGCGGGGCCGGAGGCGTCGTCGCGGCGCGGCGCGGAGGATAGCGCAAGGCACCGGTGGGGTCGGACAGGCGGCCCTTGTCGAGCCGCATTATCAGCGATTCCGGCATCTTCTGGATCAGATGAATGTCATGCGTGGCAACGACGACGGTGGTGCCCAGCCGGTTGAGCGCTTCGAACAAGCGCAGCAGTTTTACCGCCATTTCCGGGTCGACGTTGCCGGTCGGTTCGTCCGCCACCAGCAGGTCTGGCCGCCCGATGACGGCGCGGGCAATGGCGACGCGCTGTTGCTCGCCGCCCGAAAGCGTGGCGGGGCGGGCATGGCTGCGATCACCAAGGCCGACCCATTCGAGCATGTCCGACACGGGCCGGATGATGTCCTTTTCGGGCACACCTGCCACGCGCAGCGGCAAGGCGACATTATCGAACGCGGACAGGTGCTGCACCAGCCGGAAATCCTGAAACACCACGCCCAGCCTTTGCCGGAACCCCGGCAGCCGATCGCGCGGCAGGGTTATTGCATCGGTGCCGAACATGCGGATCAACCCGCGCGAGGGACGCTGTGAAAGATACAAAAGTTTGAGAAGGCTGGTTTTCCCAGCGCCTGATGCACCGGTCAGGAAGTAGAACTGACCCGGAAACAGCGTGAAGCTGACATCGGTCAATACCTCCTTGCCCGTGCCGTAGCGCAGGCCGACATTGTCGAAATGGACAATCTCCGCGTTGTCTTGCTGGCTCATGTGAAGGAGACTGTACCCGGTTGTTTCGCACAATATCGTTACGCTTAAACGGCTATACGCGGCAATCCATGTGGAAAAAAGGCCACAGAGGCGTTTCTTCGTGCGTGAAGCTATTGTTTCGACAGGCTGGGCCATGCTTAACCGGTAAGATGATTATCGCCTGCCCCGCTTGCTCGACGCGCTATGTCGTTCCCGACAGCGCCATCGGCGTGGAAGGCAGGACCGTGCGCTGCGCGCGGTGCCGCCATTCCTGGTTCCAGAACGGTCCCGAACTTGCCGAACGGGCTGAACCGCTGGTTGAGGCTGCTATCCCGTCGGAGCCGCAGCCTGAACCCCGGCCAGAACCCCAAGCCGAGCCAGCACCTGTGTCACAGCCCGCAACGGCAGCGCCTGTGGCTTCGCCTGATCCGGTTGAGCGGCCTGACGTTCCTGCGGCGGGATATTCTGCCCCGCCGCCACCGGTGGCGCGCAAGGTTTATGACGATGTGGGCGGCGATGACGGACATTCTCCGTTCGACCATCAGCCGCCGTTCCGTCCACGCCGCAATCCGGCCAAGTTGTGGACCATGGCGGCAGTGACCTTTGCGCTGTCGGTTGCGGGTCTGGGTGCGGCGGCTTGGTATTTCGGCGTGCCGCAATGGTTGCCCGGCGCTGGACAGACATTTGGTGCGGACCGGCCCGATCTGGAATTGTCGTTCCCGCCAGAAAAACAGGATCGCCGAAAGTTGCCCAACGGCACTGAATATTTCGGGGCGAGCGGAACTGTGACCAATGTGGGCAAAGACGTTCGGGTGATCCCTGAAATTCTCATCGTACTGCGCGATTCGCGCGACAAGGTGGTGAAAACCTGGGAAGTGCCGCCACCCAAGGAAGAATTGGCACCCGGCGAAAGCGTGACGATCAACGCTGCGGTGACCGATGTGCCCCAGTCTGCCAAAGTCGCGGAAATTGGCTGGAAGCCCGATTGATTTCCTGATTGAGCGTCCGATCGTGCCCATTGCCGATGCGCGATTACGTGGCTCTTCCGATAAAAAAGTTCTGATCGTTGTTGCGCCCCTCAAACTCCTTTGCTAGGGGCGCGCTCCTACCCCCCACGGGGAGCCAAATTTTGGTTTGGCACCTCGTTTGATTTTGCGGTCGTGGCGGAATTGGTAGACGCGCAACGTTGAGGTCGTTGTGGGCGAAAGCCCGTGGAAGTTCGAGTCTTCTCGACCGCACCATCACTTTTCCAGACAATGTGATCTTTGCCTTCGGGCAAGCCGCGTCATGCCGTATTAAGCGCATGATCGTGATGTGTGCTTGCCAGGGTAGGCCTATTTGGTCTGCAGGGCCAGCTCAGCCCTGTTTGAGCCAATTTAGCGTAGCGACTTCGCGCATGGTGCTTTTGGTGATGGTTTTTACCCGGCGCGCGGCAAGATAGGCTGCGCCACGCTGCACGAGCCACGCCGGATAGGCGAGCCAGCGTATCGGGTTATTGCCCTGCACCTGCAACATTCCGGCAAGGCGTAGCGGATTTGGGGTCAATGCCGCGCGGATGGCGGCCCGCCAGCCAGATTGCCGTCCCTTGCGCATGCTGAGATTGCGCAGGAATTTGTGATGTTCGGCGTCATCTTCGTCGCGCAGTATGGCTTCTTCGGCTACGTCGATGTGATCGGCCATATTGCCGCAGGTTTCCGCCAGTGCCGCCGGCACCCAAGTCGCCCCATATTTCAGCGCCAGTGCGGCCACGAGCTGCAACGAGCGTTCAAGGCCCAGCGCGTTCGCCTCGGCAATCAGTGCGGGCCAGTCAACCTTTCCGGTTTTTGCAGCAAAGTGCAGATCGGCCAGGATCAGCGGGCCGTTTTCAAACATGTGATGCAAAGTGGCATGTTCGACCAGATGCAGGAAATTGGCATGCATGGACGGAACGCGGATCGGCACGCCAGAAAGGGTGATGGTTTCCGCCTCATCATGCATCCGCTGAACCAGTTGCGGCTCTTGAGGCCATCCACGGGCATTCAGACGATGGTGGATTTCGAACGAGATGCCGCGATGGGTATCCAGAAGTTCGGGCAACTGGTGGCCAAATTCGATGCCGTAATGGTCCGCCCATGAGGCCACTTCATAAACGCCGGAATCGATCATCAACTGCTGGGTGTGTTCGGCAATCTCAGCCGGCACCAGCAGATCGAGATCGCGCAATGGGCGCAGCCGTCCTTCGGGATAATCGGCAAAGGCGAGGCGTGCGCCCTTGAGCGCAATGGGGGTGATATCGTGGGCTTTGAGGAATTCCACTGCCTGAGTCAGAGCGATCAGGTGCCCGAAGGCCGACATCGTATGAAGGCGCAACTGATCGGCGATCATGGCGCTGCATTCCGTGGGCACCAGATGCGCCGATTTTGCATGCTGAATGGAGCGATCGAGCAGCGGAGCAGCACGTTTGTCAGTGGCGAGTTCAACCAGTTCGCCCCAGCGGGCTTCGGTCAAATCGGTGAAAACACTGCCGAAATCGCTGTCGGGAGCGGCGCAGATGCGCATGAGAAGTTCGGCAGATTGCATGATGGCAGCATCAGATCCGGTAATTGTGCGCCCGGCGCTTACGGCCTTAACATGGCGGGACTGATGATTAGGTCTGGCCCCGATGGCTGTCAACGTGCGCGCAAGGGTTCAGGCTATGGTCCCGTCCACGATGCGCACTTCGCGGCTGGCAATAGCCTGCAGGGCACCGCCATGTGCGATGACCAGAACAGTGCAGCGCTGACCAAGGCGTAGCACCGCACGGGCGATGGCTTCATCGTTTTCCCTGTCGAGCGCGCTGGCAGCTTCATCCAGGATCAGCAGGTCTGGCGCGCGCAACATGGCGCGGGCCAGAATGAGGCGCTGGCGTTCACCACCCGAAAACTGATGGCCGTTTTCACCGACAATCGTATGCAGACCATCGGGCAGGCGGAGTACGAAATCGGCAGAGGCTTCGGCAAGGGCGTGTTCCAGCGCGCGATCATCAGTGTGGGGTTGCGCCCACAAAAGGTTGTCGCGAACAGTGCCGGTGAACAGCACGGGCATTTGCTGAACATACGTAACGTGCGAGCGCCATGTTCGGCGCATGGCGAAATCAAGCGCGTTGCCATCGATCAGCAGCTCGCCTGAATCGGGAGTCAGCAGTCCACCGATCACATCGGCCAGTGTGCTTTTGCCTGCGCCGGATGGGCCAGTGAGCGCAGTGACCGTGCAGACGGGCAGATCGAGGCTGATGGCATTGAGCGCAGGCCGGGTGCGTCCGGGATAGTGAACGGTGACATCGCGCAGGCCAATGGTGGATACAGCTTGCGCAATCTGCAAATCGGCATCGTGGTCGGGTTCGCGCGCGGCTTCGGTGCGTTCGATCAGGCTGATCGCGGTATCGATGGCGGGACGGGTATGCGCCCAGTCCTGCATGCAGCCCTGCAGTGCCATCAGCAGCGGCAGGCCACGTGCAAACAGCGCCACCATCGGTAGCAGGGTTACCATGTCCAGATGCCAGTACCGCACCGAAATCCAGATGGCGAGCGCCAGGAAGCCGGCGCTGGCGATCTGCATGACAAGCTGACCGCGCCCGTTGCCGCGCACGAAGCTGCGTTCGGTGGCGTAAAGGGTAGCGAGTTCATCGCGCAGGCGGTGTTCTGTCGCGCGTTCTGCGCCAAAGCTCTTGATGACGCGCAGCGCGCCGAGGCCTTCGGTCAATTCGGCATGGATGCGGTCATAGACATCGTCCAGCGCGCCGCCCAGCGACCGGGCCTGCTGGCGCAAGCGGCGATAGGCGATCAGCACGAGTGTTCCGCCGACTACGGCCGCTGCGGTGAGTGTGGGGGATATGGCTAGCGAGGCAGCACCCACGCCGAGCAGCGTGACCACGGTGACCGCCCCGCCGATAACCCGATCGATCCCCATCCCGACCCGGTCGATCGTGGTGATGAGGAGGCTGGCGTTTTCGCTTTGTCGCATGGACGAAAGAACCCGCCAATCACAATGCAGCAAGCCGCGCCACGCCCGCATCCGCAAACCGTCAACCAAATTGCGCTGCACGGTAAGCGCCACCAGTGCCCGCCAGTAGTTGAGCACTGCGCGCAGCGTTACCAGCGACACGAAGATCAGCAGCAGCAGATCGAAATGGGCGGCTGTGCTGGAAAACGCGGCGATTCCGGCAAGCGCAGGAGGCAGCGTTGCTGCGCCGCTCATGATGCCAAGAATCGGCACCAGCAGAACCAGGCCGATACTTTCGGTTGTGGCCGAGGCCAGCGACAGCACTGCCAGCAACGCAATCAGGCGGCGGTCAACCTGGGCAGCAAGGATGCGAAGGGCGTGGGTCAGGATGATGTCCGATGTGGTTTGCGGGCGGGGCAAGTGACAGTATGGTGGATCATAGGGAGGGCGGAACCTGAAATTCCGAAAAGCCCGAAAGATCGCCGCCAGTGACCACGGTGTCGCTCGCCGCCATATCGTCCACCACCAGCCAGGCATGGGCCAGCAGTGGGCCTCCGGCTTCGCGCTTCACGCCGATGCTGACTCTTGCAGGAATGCCCAGCGTGCCCAGCCAGCGCCGCGCGGCGAGGCATTGCACCAGACAGTCCGACCGCCATGGCACGCGCGGCGGGGCAACCTGCATGGCATAGGAAATGCGTGCGACGATGGCTCGCTGTTCAGCGCTCAGCGGTACGAAGCTGTGGGCGCCATTGAGCAGGGTAGGGGCCTTGCCCGGAATGCCAAGCTGGCGGACCGAACGCCGGGCCAGCAGGTATCGCGCCAGTGCCAGTTCTGCCACTGCCCGCAAAAGGTCGAACAGGCCGGAGGGGCCGATGCGAAAGAGCTTCGGAATTTCGCAGATGGCCTGCCCCAGTGGCACCTTCCTTTGTGGAGGTCGAAGGAGTGGGAGGTCTGGCGCGGGGTCGGGCATTGCCTGAGCGGGTTCTTTGCCTGATGGAGGGCTTTGCTGGTCGCATTGATATCCCGCCTTTGCTAGTTGCATTGCGCTGCGGAATCAATTGCCGCAGCGTGCCCACCTATTCCTGCTGACAATCTGCGGAGTGCTTCCTTGAGCGGTATTGCTGCCATCATCCGATTTGACGGCCATCCGGTGGACGGGGATGCGATCCGGCGGATGACGGGAGCCATGGCCTATCGCGGGCGTGACGGCATTCGCCATGATTTCCGGCAAACCTTTGCGCTGGGGCACTGCGCCTTTCACACCACGGCCGAAGCGCTGGAGGCCAATATGCCGCTGGCCAGTGCGGAATCGGGGCTGGTCATCGTGATGGATGGATATCTGGCTAACCCCGATGAGCTGCGCGCAGAACTCGTCACCAGAAACGCCCGTCTGCGGAACCGGTCGGATGCCGAACTGGTGCTTCATGCGTTCGAAACATGGGGTGAGCGTTGCGTCGACCATCTGGAGGGCGAATTCGCATTCCTGATTTGTGACGAGCGGCAAGGCACGGTGTTTTGTGCAAAAGACCATGCGGGCATGCGACCGCTGCACTATCATTGGGACGGGCGTCGCCTGCTGGTCGCATCCGATATTGCAGGGGTGCTGGCGGCGGGCGATTTTGTGCCGCGGCTGGATGCAGATTCAATGGCCGAACATCTGGCCAGCGAGTTTTACAGGATCGACGCGACAGTCTGGTCTGGCGTGATGCGGCTGCCGTTCGCGTCGACCTTGATTGCCCAGCAAGCCACAGGAACCGGGCCGGTGTGCAGCCGGTACTGGCAGCCTCCGCTGGAAGTGCGTGAACTTTATCGCAAGGATGAGGATTACTTCGCCCATTACCGCGAGATGTTGATGGATTGTGTGCGGCGAGCATCGCGCAGCCATGCACCGGTGGCTTGTGAGGTCAGCGGCGGGCATGATTCATCCGCCTTGTTCGCGATGGCGTGCAGGCTGCAGCAGCGGCATGAATTGCCTGCTCCCGATGTGCAGGGGTTCACCATGGCCGGAGAGCCGGGCAGCGCTTCGGATGAAGTGGCTTTTGCGCGTGATGTCGGGCGGTTTCTGGGCAAGTCCATCCACGAAGCAACGCCGTTTGTGCCTGACCGGTCGTGGTATGAGGAGCAGGTCGCGCGGGATCGTGACATGCCCTATTTCCCCAACAGCGTGTCGATGGCCAATGAAGTGGCCGCTGCGACTGCGCAGGGCTGCCGCGTGCTGATTGACGGGGAGGGTGGTGACGAATTTGTTGGCGGGTCGGCATTTTATCTGAATGAGATGATCCGTGCTGGGGCGCTGGGTGATCTGGGTGCTGAACTGCGGCGTCTGGTGGCCCGCCGGGGCTGGCGTGTTACCGGCAAAGCGCTGTTCTGGTCAGGGATCCGGCCCTTGGGGCCACCCGCATTCAACGGCATGATGCGCCGCCTTCGCAAGCCGCGCGCGCCGTGGGGTGAACATCTTGGGATTGGGCCGCACTGGGTTTCTGCATCGGTGCAGGACCGGCTGGCGCAGCTTCGCGAAGCCGACTGGCGCGATGATCGATCTTGGCAAGTGGCTGATCCTGCGCGGCGCAAGATGTGGCGTGAGTTGCTGAACCCGTGGTTTGAGCAATTGCGGGATTGCAGTTCCCGGCTGGTCGCGCAGTTGGGCATGGAATTGCGCACGCCGATGTACAGCCGCCGTTATATCGAATTTGCTTTCGCTCTGCCTGAACGACTGCGCATCAGAAATGGCATGACGAAGTACATCCATTTACGAGCGATGCAGGCGGATCTACCCGAATCGGTGCTGGAGCGGCGCAGCAAAGCGGAGTTCAGCTTCACGTTTGATCGTCATCTGAAAGCCATGGCAAACGTGTTTTGTGAAGAAATTCCGGCGGTGGCAATCGGTGAAGTGTGTGGCGATGGCCTGCGCAATCTTTATGCCAACTATAGTTTGACGTCCGGCGCAGTGTGGGAACTGTGGCGGGTTTATGGTTGCCATCTGTTGCGGCAACAGCAAACCGACAGCGCTTAGCGCACCTTTCGCAGCATTCTGATTTTCAAGGCTTACTTTGGTGAGGGGGCAGGCCTGCGCCTGCTTGCGCGACCATTGCATTACAAAAATTAACTATCTTTGTTCTTTATCTTACGATGTGTAGCGCGCCTGCGCTGGCAGTGCCCCAAGGTATCAGGATATTGCTGTGTCTAAGAAAAGTGCCGGTTTTCCTGCATTCCTTGGGCTTGTTGCAGGGGTTGCTTTGCTGGCCGTTGTGCATTGCAAAAAGAATCTTGCTGATAACTCCAAAATGGATTACTTCGGTGGTAAGCAATTTCCTTTAGGATATTAACCTTAGGTTAGCATTCGGGAAGCGCTGCCGCTGGTGCCTTGCTGTTGGTCATCAAGCGGAAATCTGTTTCTTTTGATTGACTTGGAGACTGGATGTGACCGAACGTAGCTCTGACGCCCGCAAGGTTGTTGCTCGCCGCGCTTATGCTCGCCCGAATCTGACCATCTATGGCTCGGTCCGTGAACTGACCGGCGCAATGTCGGCCACCGGTTCCGACATGATGGCTATGCTGATGGCTGGCGAAGTTATCTAATAGCAGTTCTCTTGCTGGCTTGATTGGCATTGGACACGCTATTTGAACACCGGGGTTACCTGGTCGATACGCGCAGGGTTTCAAAGTATTCTGCTGCTGTCGGTCAGGTGATTTCTGACGGTGACCTTGTGGCTGATCTTGGATGCGGTTTTGGCATTCTTGGTCTGCTTTGCCTTAAGGCTGGTGCCGGTAAGGTTTGGGGCATTGATGGCACGGATGCCATTGATGTTGCCCGCGAAGCCATGCGGAAAAATGGCTATTCTGACCGCTATGAATGCGTGCATGAACAGACTTTCCGGGCGGAACTGCCTGAGAAGGTCGATGTTATCATCTGCGATCATATCGGCTATTTCGGTATCGATTACGGCATCATTCAATTGATGCACGACGCGCGGCAGCGTTTTTTGAAGCCGGGCGGTAAGATCATGCCAGAACGATTGCGTCTTTTTCTGGCGGGGGCACGGTCTGCATCGTGCCGTGGCCGCATGAGCGCGTGGGAAACTCCCGATGTGCCGGCCGAATTCAACTGGCTGCGGAGTTATGCGGTCAATACCAAATATCCGGTAAGCTTTGCGCCGGCTGATATCGTTACCGAACCCGTTCTGGTCGGCGGTGTCGAACTGGGTGACGAAGCGCCCGATACCCTGCCTTTCAAAGCAAGCCTTGTAGCCGATGAAACCGGCGTGATCGACGGCATCGCAGGCTGGTTTGAATGCGATCTTGGCGGCGGCGTGACGATGACCAATTCGCCGCTAGCCCGTGACCGCATTGACCGGACTCAGATTTTCCTCGGCTTTGATGAACCGCTCGCGGTGCGGGCCGGGGACACGATCGAAGTGTCCGTCCGGGTCAACCATACCAATTCGATTGTCGCCTGGACCGTGCGTGATCCCGCCACGGGCAAGCTGCAGCGTTATACCAACTGGGCCAGCATGCCGATGTCAGTCCATGAGCGGCTGAAGCCGGACAGTTCGGTTCGCGAACTGAACGGACGCGGACGGGCGATGAAGGTCGTTATCGGTTACATCGAAGCCGGAATGACATCTGTCGAGATTGAACAGGCCGTGCTGCAAAACCACCCAGACATGTTCCCCAGCGTGCAGGAAACCGTTCGTTTCGTGAAGGATGAGCTGGCCAGGTACTGTGTATGAATTACACGCTGGAGTGGCGTCCCGAACAAGAGCAGGACGAGATCGCGCAAGAGCCGTTTGATATCTGGCGGTCTTTGGACGGCGATGTTTCAGCGCTTTTTACCCGGACCCCCAGCGGCTTTCATGTGCGTTTTCTGGGTTGCGGTGATTACGAGATCGACGTGGAGGCGCGGCGGGTAATCTGCACACCAGTGCCCGATTTTCCGGATGATTCCAGCCAAAATATCTTCGCCAACCAGATTGTTCCGTTGCTGTGGACATATGATGGCAAGCCGGTGCTGCATGGCAGCGCCGTGGTGATCGATGGCGCGGCTTTTGCCTTTCTGGGGCCGAGCGGGCGCGGAAAATCGACGATGGCCGCAGCATTTGCCAAGGCAGGTTTTGCTTTCCTGACGGATGACGGCCTGGTTCTGAACCGCGAAGGCGATGCCTTTTTTGCCGAACCGCATCTGGCATCGATCCGCTTGTTGCCTGACAGCGAGCGGGCGGTGATGGGGACCGACACCTGCCCGGATGATGGTAGCGCGGGCAAAGTGCGGGTTCATGCAGGGCCGGGGGTCCCCTATGCCAGCGATCGTGCGCGAGTGGGCGGGATCTACTTGATGCGTGAACCGGATGCTGTGCGCGGCGCGGCGGGGGTAACGGTTCAGCCGCTGTCTCTTGCCGAAAGCATCGACGCGCTGCTGCAGCATTCCTTCCTGCTGGATTCCAAAGACAAGAAGCGAATGCGCGCTCACTTTGAAACAATGGGGGCGCTGGCAGAAAGCTGTCCCATGTTTGGACTGGATTATCCCAGAGACTACAGCCGTCTTGATGATACTATCGGCACGATTGCGGCGCACGCCAGAGATGTTGTTGCGCAGGACGAAAGGTAATTGATCTTGAAGTTGACCGATTCATTTTCCCTGTCCGAAGACGCGGTTGCCCGCATGGTAGGCGAGGAAACCATGTTGCTCGATCTGGCCAGCGGAACGTATTTTGGCCTTGATAGCGTAGGCGGCCGTTTCTGGCAGTTGCTGGAAGAAGGTATGACCGGGGTTGCCGCGCGTGATGCCATGCTGGAAGAATATGAAGTGTCGGCCGAACAGATCGACGCCGATCTGAACGATCTGGTCGCGCAACTTGCCGACAAGGGTCTGCTGCTGCCGAATTGATGTACTGGGCCTGCCCCAGTAGGGGCAGGCTGCGGGAATCAGGCGGGCAGGCTGATATTCGGAATGGTATCGAGTTCGGGAATATCAAACAGCCGCGCCCAATTGCGCGGCTGAACGATTTCAGCGGTGCCTTCGGGGATGAAGTGGAAGAACAGCAGGTCGCAAAACGCCTTGCGCCCATCAGCCGGGATGGGATCGCGGTAGTGCCATTGGCTTGCCCCTGAAAACAGCAGCGCATCGCCCGGTTCCAGTGCCAGCGACCGGATTTCGTGGGGCGAGCGCTTTTCGCAGACGGCGCGCCAGTCCTCGATCAGTTCTTCGCGGTCTTCGGGCCACGGGATGATCGAACTGAAACTGATTGGCCATGGATCGCTTTGATCGACGCACAGGTCGAAGGTCCACTTGGCCGACGGCGTATCCAGATGAGGTTCGCACACCCCGCGCCGCGAGTAGAGCGACAGGAAATTGTAGCACGGTTCAACCCGCTCACCGGCCAGTTCGGACACGAAATCCACCATGGTTGCCTGCATCGCGGTGAAGGCAGGCCAGTCATGCACGATCAGCCGTCCGAACTTTTGCAGTTCATGCAGTTCCATGGCATCGCGGGGGATCGCGGCGATAGTTTCGCGGATATCCTGCAGTGCTTTGGCATCCAGAAAGCCGGAGACATATTTCACTTGAAACGCATCATCGGTGCGGAATGCCGACATGGCATGTTCAAATTCGGACAGGCGGGTGGGAGCAACCTGCGCAATCATCTTTTTGGCGTCGAAATAGCGCCTGAGCCAGATGGAATCGTACCAGTCCATTGAATAGCATCGCCTTGAAAGTCGGTCGCACAGACCAACTTTCTACCAGCCAGAGATGCAATGGTCACGCCAATTTGACGGTAAATCGAGCCCAGCTGGCAGGGTTTTCAGGCGGCGATGGACTGGCTGCAGGTTTGTCCCACGGGGGCGACAATCGGCAGTTCGTCATACGGAGGGGCAAAGCCCAGCGCCTCGTAGATTTCGCGCCGGAGGTAGGGGAAAGCGTCACCAGCGTCTTCGTGAACGCGGGCGCATTCGCCCAGGTAACTGTCGGTGGTACGGAAAAGACCGCGCTTCATACGACTCATCTTTGTGAACGCCCAGATAGCTTCCAAGACACCGGTAAGCGTATAATCGCCAAGGTTTTTGTGGTTGGTCACATTGTGGTGATATTCTGGATAGAGCGCTGCACGGGCCGCCCGGATGGCGGGCGACCCGTGCAGTTTTCATCAGCGCGACAATGATAGCGGCTGCGTTTCTGCAGACGGTAGCGTTGTGCCCATGATGGCAGCCAGTGTGGGGGCGATGGCGCGCATGTCGATTTCGCCAAGGTTGCGGCCCCTGTCGATTCCCTTACCCATGATAAGGAAGGTTGAGCGCATTTCTGGCATGGCGGGGAAATAGCCATGCATGCCCTTGTAGCGCGCTGGTTTTGCCAGCGGGGCATCGGCGGCAAAAGTGCCCGCGAGTGCGCCTGCCTGCAGATCGACATAGAATGCCGCTTGCGGATTGCCGCCAAGCCGGGCGATCTCTTCGCGCCCGATCACTTCGGCGATGCGCGCTTGCGGGGTTGCGGCCAGTTTGTCCAGCAAGGCGGAAACCTTGCCCATCAGCGCGGTATCATCCGGCCGCGCCAGCGCAACTGCGATGGAGCCGCCCGACGGCCAGGGCATGGCGTCCCAACTGGTGACTTTGCCGTCTGCGCCCAGCGTTATCAGCCCGGCGTCGAGGAACGGGCGGAACAGGTTTATTTCGGTATCCGTGGCGACAAAGCCATGATCGCTGACCAGCGCGATAACCGCTTGCGGATGGGCGGCGCGTTCGGCTGCGACCATTTTGCCCACGGCAGCATCCAGTCGTTCGAGCACGGCGTTGGCTTCAGCCGATCCGGGCCCGAACAGGTGTTCTTCATGGTCGAGCGCAGCCAGATAGACCGTCAGGAACTGCGGCTGCTTCGTCTCGATCAGGCGCGCGGCAAATTTGGCGCGGGTTTCATCGCCGGTAATGCCTTCATCGATGCCATCGGCATAAGCTCCGCAATCGTGTTCCAGCGCGGCGTAAAGTCCGTCGCTGGAAAGCGATTTCAGCAGTTTGCGGTCATCGGCATGGCCCGAACGCCAGATTTGCGGCAGGTTCCAGTCCAGCGTGGAAACGCCGACGCTGACCGGCCAGTGGACATTGGCGGTGGTGCGTCCGGCCTTTTTGGCCACATCCCACAGCGTGGGCGCGGTGATGTCTTCAGCATACCAGAACCAGCCGCCGTAGTTCACCTGTTTGGGATCAAACGTTGTGTTCGAAACAATACCGTGGCGGGCAGGCGCGACGCCGGTAATCAGCGTGGTGTGGCTGGGGTAGGTGACCGTCGGCAGATTGCCGTTGACGCCGGTGGCGTAAGCACCTTCGGCCACGAAGCGACGCAGGTTAGGGATTTTCAGGCCGCGCTTTTCAGCCTCCAGCACGTCGCCGGGGCGCAACCCGTCGATGGAGATGAGCAGGACCGGTGCAGGGGCGGGGGCAGGGGCGGCGTCCTTGGCCTGAACGGCGACAGGCGCCGCACTGCAAAGCAGCGCGACGCCCGCAACCAGGGCCTTTCCGAAGGAAAGACGGGCCATATCAGAAGCCAGCCTTCAGCGTGACGAAGACCTGACGCGGTGCCGCGGCCAGCAGGGTCTGATTATCGCCGCTGAAGCCGAAGCCGTTTGAGCCGATTGTGCCGACATAACGCTTGTCGAACAGGTTGACGGCGTTGAGCTGAAGCTCAACCGGTTGGCGCTGACCGATGTTCAGGCGATAGCCGATGGTGGCATCGACGAGTGCGCGACCGGGCACCGACATGTCGTTGAGGAAGGTGAAGTAGCGCTTCGACATGTAGTTTACGCCAATACGGCCAAATGCGCTTTCGCTGTCATACGAAAGTTCGCCGCGCAGCATGTGCTTGGGCGCATCGACCACGGTCTTGCCTGCGGTGGGTACGGTGGTAGTGACGCCGCCGGTGGTAAACACCACATCGTTGCGATACGTGGTATCGTTGTAGCTGTATGACGCGAACGCACCAAAGCCCATCGGCAGCTTCAGGTCGACGGCAGCTTCCAGACCCAGCGCGCGGACCGAGCCGACATTCTGCAGGGCGTTGGCCGAACCCACGATGCCAACTGAGGTCGGGATCACCAGCAGACGGTCGCGGAAGTTGACGTAATAACCGGCCAGAACTGCGTTCACGATGCCGGTGTTATAGCGCAGACCCGCTTCATAGGTGTCCGAGCTTTCCGGCTTGAGCGTATCCTTGATGGCATCGAAACCGTCCTGCGTGGACGAGAACGGGCCACTGGTGGTCGATGCCTGGAACGCGCGGGTGACCTGCGTGAACCCTGCGAAGGCTTCAAGGCCGTTGCCCAGCTTGTAGTTAAGGCCGACATGCGGCTGGAACCAGTCTTCAACCTTGAGATCGCCTGTGGCGCGGCTGTTGGTATTGACCAGCGAGAAGGCGTTGGTGTCGACCGAATAGCCCTTCCAGCCAAGGCTGACCTTCAGATCGCCGAAGTCGATGTCGTCGGTGACGTAATACTGGATGGTGTCGGTTTCAAACGCGATGGACCATTGGGTTGCGAACGGATTGGTCTGGAAATCCAGATGGTCGCGGCCCGGATTGGTGCGGCTTTCATAGGCGTAAAAGCGGCGCGACTGGATGAAGTCGTTCTTTTCGTACCAGCCGCCAATCTTCAGGCTGTTCGCGCCGTATGTGGCGGCATAGGATGCGAATGCGCCCTTGCGCTTGATGTCGTATTCCGTGGTGCGCAGCGCCATGGGAACGCCGGTTGGGCTGTTCACATAGGGCGAGCCCCATGTCCCCTGACCGTCGTTTTCGTGGTAGTAACCCTTGATCGCGAACTTGCCGCTGTCACCCACTGGCAGCGTCAGGCCGAGTGCGGCCAGCGTATCCTTGCGCAAGCCCGATGCGTCGTAATAGGCATCGTCGGCAGTCGCAACGGGCGAAGGATAGGTGGTGCCCGCAACGGCGTTCAGCGGGGCTGTGCCGCTGTCGCCACGATTGGCGGCAATATCGGCCACCTGCAGCGCCAGCGCATAGTTGGACGGGCCGAAGTTGTCCCAATCATAACCAAGGCGATTAAGCTGGGCGAGGCTGAGATCCTGATAATCCTGTTCGGCGCGGTCGGAATAGCTGATGTAACCGTCAAGTTCAGCCCCGCCACCCAGCGGCATGATGCCCTTGGCGTTGACCATCAGCGTGCGCTGCTTGCCGTCACCCTTCCACTTGTCGCCGTCCTGATACTGGACCGATGCAAAAGCGCGTGCGCCGTCTTCTGTGCCAAGGCCGAGCCGGGCAAAACCACGCCATGTGTTGGCCGAACCATAAGTGCCGCTGGCAGTGACGCCCAGCGCGTCCTTGGGGTCAAGCGACAGGAATTGCAGCGTGCCGCCAAGGTTGTTGGTCGACTGCGTATCGATTGAACCGGACCCTTGCGAAACACGGGTCACGCCGATGTTTTCAGAGGTGATCGCGCGGCTGATGTGCAGACCGTTGTGGTTGCCATAGGTCATGTCGCCCAGCGGAATGCCATCAAGCGTGAAGCCAAGCTGGTTCTGGCTGAAACCGCGAATGGTGATGCGGGTCGACCATTCATAGTTACCGAAAGCATCGGCCGACTGGAAGTTGACGCTGGGCAGCTTTTCAACGGCCTTGAGCGGGCTGGTGCCCGACGCAAGGATGGTGAGTTCCTGATTGGACAGTTCCTGCACCTGACGGGTCTGTCCCTGGCCCAGCACCACGATTTCCATGGCATCGGAGGCGGCCGGAAGAGCTTCGTCAGCAGGCAAAGTCTGGGCGAAGGCTGGTGCGGTGGCGACAAGCGACGTGCTGGCAAGCAGCAGAGTGGCGATACGCATTATAGTTTCCCTCAATTGCCGAATGGCGAGATGCGGCTAGGCCTTCGCTGTTGCAGCATCGTGCAAATTCAGGGACAGATCAGCGACATATGTGTGACGGTGGGTTGACGGCAGCCATTCGATGCAGTCCTGTCACACGACTGTAACGCGGGATGCGCAATGGCAGGAGTCATGTCGGCAGGGGAACACAGCAGCGACGTGGCCGGCTTGCCGCCGGTTCACGAACGATTCTTCAACCGGGAGCTGAGCTGGCTGGCGTTCAACCGGCGCGTGCTGGCTGAAGCAGTGAATCTTGATTATCCGCTGCTGGAGCGCCTGCGCTTTCTATCAATCAGCGGCAGCAATCTTGACGAATTCATGATGGTGCGCGTGGCCGGGATTGCCGGGCAGGTGCGCCGCCAGATTGATGAACTTTCGATTGATGGCAAGACCCCGCAGCAACAACTTGGCGGGCTGCTGGATGCGGTGAAGGATCTGATCGACGCGCAGCAGGATGTACTGGCGGGGCTGGCGCAAGACCTTGCCGGGGCGGGTATCCGGCTGATCGACAAGGATTCCCTGACCAAAAGCGAAGCCGATTGGCTGCGCAGCTACTTTGAAGAACATGTGGTGCCGGTGCTGACACCGCAGGCAATCGATCCCGCCCACCCGTTCCCGTTCATCGCCAATCAGGGCACAGGTATCCTGTTCCAGATGCAACGGCTGGCCGATAGCGCCGGGGTGACGGAAATGATCCTGATCCCGCCCGCGCTGCCGCGGTTCGTGCGTCTGCCGGGAGACAAGGCTTCATGGATCGGAATTGAAGAACTGGTGCGGCGCCATGCCACGCTGCTGTTCCCCGGCTTTCGCATTCTGGGCGATGGTACGTTCCGCGTGCTGCGCGACAGCGATATCGAACTGGAAGAAGACGCAGAAGATCTGGTGCGGTATTACCGCACGGCTATTCAGCGCCGCCGCCGCGGTAAAGTGATCCTGCTGCAATTGCAGGAAAATTTTGACGCCGATGCCGAACGCTTGCTGCGCCAGCAATTGCGGCTGGATCATGCGCTGGTCATCAAGAGCCGTGGCCTGTTGGCGATGAGCGCGCTTTCCACCGTGATCGACGAAGACCGGCAGGATCTGAAATTCGATCCTTATAACCCGCGCTATCCCGAACGGGTGCTGGAACACGACGGCGACTGTTTTTCGGCGATCCGTGAAAAGGATCTGGTGATTCACCACCCTTACGAAAGTTTCGAGGTGGTGGTTGATTTTCTGCGGCAGGCTGCCGCCGATCCTGATGTCGTGGCGATCAAGCAGACGCTCTATCGTGCGGGCAAGCAATCGGCGGTTATTGCCGCGCTGATTACCGCGGCCGAGGCGGGCAAATCTGTTACCGCTGTGGTCGAACTGAAGGCGCGCTTTGACGAAGAGCAGAACCTGATGTGGGCGGCCCAGCTTGAGCGCGCGGGCGTTCAGGTAATCTATGGCTTTGTCGACTGGAAAACTCACGCCAAGGTCAGCCTTGTGGTTCGGCGCGAAGGGGGCGGCTATCGCACTTACTGCCATTTCGGCACGGGCAACTATCACCCGTTTACCGCGCGCATCTATACCGATCTGTCGTTCTTCACCGCCGACCCGCGCATGGGCCGCGACGCCGGGCAATTGTTCAACTTCGTCACCGGCTATGTCGAACCCAAGCAGACCGAACTGCTGGCAATTTCACCGATCAACCTGCGCGAACGCATCTACGAATGCATCGACCGTGAGATTACGCTGGCGCGGGCCGGGCGTCCGGCCACCATCTGGGCCAAGATGAACCAGTTGACCGATCCTGATCTGATCGACCGGCTTTACCTTGCCAGCATGGCCGGGGTGGAAATCCGGCTGGTGGTGCGCGGCATCTGCTGCCTGAAGCCGGGCATTGCGGGGCTTTCTGAGACGATCGAGGTCAAATCGATCATTGGCCGGTTCCTTGAACACAGCCGCATCTGGGCCTTTGGTAATGGCGCCCGCATGCCCAACAAGCGTGCGCGGCTGTTCATATCGTCGGCTGACGGGATGAGCCGCAATATGGGCCGGCGCGTCGAAGTGCTGGTCCCGGTGCGCAATCCGACCGTACATGACCAGATTCTCGATCAGGTAATGATGGCCAACCTGTTGGATACCGAACAGAGCTGGGCCTTGCAAAGCGATGGTACATATGAGCGGTTCGACAAGGGCGAACAGCCGTTTAACCTGCATCGCTATTTCATGACCAATCCGTCGCTTTCCGGGCGCGGAGCCGCGCTTTCCAGAGGAAGAAAAGTGCCCAAGCTTGCGCTTCGGCGCGGCGTGGCCCACCGTGGCTGAGTGAAGGAAAACGTGCAGCAAGGCAGGGCTATCGCCGGGGAGCATACCCGCGCGATCATCGACATTGGCTCCAACACGGTGCGGTTGGTGGTCTATGGCGGACCACCGCGTGCGCCAGCGGTCCTGCTGAACGAAAAGGTTACCGCCCGGCTGGGCAAAAGCGTGGCCGAGAACGGGCGGCTGGCTGACAAGGCGATGGCCAATGTGCTGGGCGCGCTGGCCCGCTATCGGGCGCTGATCGACCTCGGCGGTATTACCCGCGTCGACGTGGTGGCCACCGCCGCCGTGCGCGATGCCAGCAATGGCGCGGCCTTTCTGGATCGCGTCCGGGCCATCGGCTTTGCTCCGCGCCTGCTTTCGGGCGTGGAAGAAGCTGAAACCAGCGCGACCGGGGTGATTGGCGCTTTTCCCCATGCACGCGGGATCGTCGGTGATCTGGGTGGGGGCAGTCTTGAACTCGTAGATGTGGCCGATGGCGCGACCAGTCACGGGGTCAGCCTGCCGCTGGGGTCGCTGCGTCTTCCGGCCTTGCGCGCACAAGGGGACCGGACATTCGTGCGCAAGATCGGCGCAATGCTGGCCAAGGCGGATTGGGTGGCAGAACCCAATGCCACGCTCTATCTGGTTGGCGGATCGATGCGTGCCTTTGGCCGTGCGGCGATGGTGCGCATGGGCTGGCCGCTGGAAGATACCCACGGCTTCACGCTGGATGCGACGCAGGCGCTACAACTTGCCCGCCAGCTTTCGCGCCGGGGGCAGGTGCTGAAACCCATCGATGGCGTCTCGACCAGCCGCCTTGCCAGTATTCCCGATGCTGCTGCGCTGATTGCCGTGTTGCTGACCAAGCTGCAGCCGGGGCGGATCGTGTTTTCATCGTGGGGTCTGCGCGAAGGGGTGCTGTTTGCCTCCCTGCCCCATGACGTGCAGGTGCAAGACCCGTTGTTGGCGGGTGTGGCTGATTTCGTGGCTCCTGCCGGAATAACGATGGATGCGGGACGGGCAACCGCGCTCTGGATGGCCGATGTGGTGCCGCTTCCCGATGGGCCGATTGGCCTTGCCGCGATCATGCTGTGCCTTGCCGCCGGGAGGGTGGAGCCGAATCTCCGCCGCGATCTGCCCACCGACTGGGGCCTGCGCAAACGCTGGATCGGTGTCAGCAGCGAAGGCCGCGCCATGCTGGCCGCCGCGCTTCAGGGCAACGCGGGCAAGGTGCCTTTGCCGGATATTCTGGGCCAGTTGGCCCCGCCCGAACTGCTGATGCAGGCGCGCGGCTGGGGCCTTGCCGCACGGCTATGCCGCCGTTTTGGCGCAGGATCGCCTGCCGTGCTGGAAGGCAGCAAGCTGCGCGTCGAAAACGGACAGCTTGCCGTGCAGTGCGAACCTGCCATCGCGCCGCTGTTGCAGGAAGGGGCTCGGCGCGATCTGAAAGCACTGGCCGCGCATCTTGGCCTGCGGGCGGATTGACCGGCCTTCAGGTCAGATCATCAAGGCCAATGGCTTTCCCGTCCGCTGCCGCTTTGTTTGCAGCGCGGCGCAGCCGTTCGATATGCAGACGGCCTTCGGGGATGTCTTCCTTTGGCAGCGCATCGAGAGAGGTCTGGTAGATTTCGGCAAAGTCTTCGGCAAATTCGCCATGGGTCAGGATCAGTCCGCGATTTTCGGCCATGCCCGCCAGCGTTTTCTGCCCCACTTCCAGCGGGTCCATGCCCAGTTCGAACGCCGTGCCGAACTGTTCAAGCTCTGCCGCATCGGCCGGTTTGAAGCCTGAATCGGCAAAGTCATCGGGGCGCTTCAACGCGCTGGTCCATGCGTTGGTGCGGGTAAGGCCGGGGCACATCAACGATACGCCGATGCCGTGCGGTGCCAGATTGTAGCGCAGGCTTTCAGTCAAGCCGCGCACGGCAAATTTGCTGGCGGTATAGATGCCCGCTTGCGGCCCTGACAGATAAGCGGCCATCGACGCGACATTGACCACATGCCCGCCTTCGCCATGGGCCTTCATGCCGGGCAGGAATGACACCAGACCATTGACCACGCCGCCGAAATTGACGCCCATGATCCAGTCATAATCGGCATAGCTTGCTTCATCAGTCGGGCCGAACACGCTGACACCGGCATTGTTCACCAGCACATGCACTTTGCCCGCATCTGCCGCCACTTGTGCAAAGCCAGCGCGGTCGGTCACGTCCAGCTTTACGAAACGGGGTTGGGGCAGGCCATTTTCGTCAAACCAGCGGCCCGCTTCTTCACGGTCTTCCTCGCGCCTGTAGGACAGGATCAGATCCATGCCTGCCAGCGCAAAGGCGCGTGCGATGCCAAAGCCGATACCGTTGACCCCGCCGGTGATGAACGCGGTCCTGCCTGCAAACTTGTCCGTCATGTCTATATCCTCTTCCGTTTGGTAGGCTAACAATCTGCAAGGTCGTCGGCAACCATGGGAAGAGGCGCAATCACGCTGATTTCATTATGCCACGGCCATCAGGCTGGCGTTCCCGCCGGCTGCGGTGGTGTTGATGGACAGGGAAACTTCGCTGACCAGCATTGCGTCGCCATCTGCCGGACACAGCACCGGTACAATGGCCCCGTCCAGCCCCGCTACTGCTCTCTGAAATGCAAGCGTGAACGCAGCGTCCCCATCCACCAGCGCGCGGGCAAATGGTCCATGCGCCTGCCAACCGGGGTTCGCCACAATTGGCGTGCCGCCAAGCCGCTGCACCCGGCCAATCAGATTTTCGAGCGCGGTTTCGCGCTGGGCTGCCACCAACACTCGGCCCACCGGACGCAGCGCGTAAAGATTACGCTCGCCCACTGGCCCTGCCAGTTCCCGTTCGCCCAGATGCAGCGCGGGTGTGGCAGGAGCACTGGCCAGCAGTCGACGCAGATAAAGCGGCCCACCCGCCTTTGGTCCGGTGCCTGAAAGACCATGGCCCCCAAAGGGTTGCAGCCCCACCACGGCGCCAATCACGTTGCGATTGATATAGATGTTGCCTGCGCTGACCCGGTTTGTCACCCGCGCCACCGTTTCATCCAGCCGGGTGTGCAGGCCAAAGGTCAGGCCATAACCCCAGGCGTTGATCCGGTCGATCAGCGCATCCAGTTCTGCACGGCGATAGCGGATGACGTGCAGCACCGGGCCAAACACTTCGCGCTGCAATGGGGTCGCGTCCGTCAGTTCAATGATGGTGGGTGCAACGAAAGTCCCGGCCTGCGCCTTTTCCGGCAGCGCCAGCCGGTCGACCGCACAGCCCAAGGCTTTCATCTGTGCAACATGGGCCTCGATCATGGCTTGTGCTTCAATCGTGATGACCGGGCCAATGTCGGTGCGCAGATGGTCGGTCCTGCCAATCGACAATTCCGCCAGCGCGCCGCGCAGCATGGTCAGGACATGATCTGCCACGTCATCCTGCAGGCACAGCACACGCAGCGCTGAACAGCGCTGGCCCGCGCTGTCGAAAGCTGACGCGATAACATCGGCCACAACCTGTTCGGCAAGGGCGGAGCTATCCACGATCATGGCGTTCTGCCCGCCTGTTTCTGCGATCAGCGCAATCGGACGGCCCTGCGGGGAAAGGCGCGCAGCGAGCTGTTGCTGAATCAACCGTCCCACTTCGGTCGATCCGGTGAACAGGACGGCCGATACTTCGTGCGCGGCCACCAGTGCTGCACCCACTGCGCCATCGCCCGGCACCAGCAGCAGCGCGTCTTGAGGAATACCTGCGCCGTGCAGCATTCGCACAGCCTCGGCGGCGATCAGCGGGGTTTCCTCAGCTGGCTTTGCCACCACTGCATTGCCTGCCATTAGCGCCGCGGCGATCTGGCCCGTAAAAATCGCTAGCGGGAAGTTCCACGGGCTGATGCACAGCGCGACGCCAAGGGCGCGCGAACCCGCCATGAAGGGGGCTTGGGCAGCGTAATAGCGCAGGAAATCGACCGCTTCACGCACTTCGGCAATGGCGTTGGGCACCGACTTGCCCGCCTCGCGCACGATCAGCGCGATCAATTCGGGCATGGCTGCCTGCATGGTGTCGGCTGCGCGTTCCAGTATCACGGCACGGGCCGCCACTGGCACTTCATTCCAGCGCGATTGGCTGGCGATCTCCATGGCCTTTGCCGCGCCATCGGGTAAAGCCTCGGTCACATGGCCAACAATGTCGCTATGGTCTGCGGGGTTGCGCACTTCCTTTGCATTGCCGCAAGCAAGATTGGAAGCAGGCTGTGCCTTGCGTGCCTGTCGGGCTTCGGCGCGGAACCGTTCGCTCAACTTCGACAATTCGGATTCGTCCGCCAGATCCAGCCCGGCACTGTTCCGGCGGTCTGGATAAAGCGCGCGGGGATGCGCAATCAGCGGGTGAGGGGAGCCGGGCACGGCCATGGCCATGACTTCGGCCACCGGATCGGCAATGATCGCATCAATTGGCACATCCGGGTTGGCGATGCGGTTGACGAATGACGAATTGGCCCCATTTTCCAGCAGGCGCCGCACCAGATAGGCCAACAGCGTTTCATGCGTTCCGACCGGGGCGTAGATGCGGCAGGGGCGGTTCAACTTCTCTGGCCCAACCACTTCGTCGTACAGCGGTTCGCCCATGCCGTGCAGGCATTGGAATTCATAGTCGCCGGGCGAGAAGTCCGGCCCTGCCATACGCAGGATTGTCGCCAATGTCTGGGCGTTGTGCGTGGCGAATTGCGGGAACACGGCGGTCCTTGCCGCCAGTAACCGGCGCGCGCAGGCGATATAGGCGACGTCGGTGTGGACCTTGCGGGTATAGACCGGGAAATCGGCCTGCCCGTCCACTTGCGCGCGCTTGATCTCGGTATCCCAATAGGCACCCTTGACCAGCCGCACCATGATGCGCCTGCCGGATCGGCGTGCCAGATCGACGATCCAGTCAATCACGAAGGGACAACGCTTGCCATAAGCCTGTACGACAAAGCCCAGCCCGTTCCATCCCGCCAGTTCCGGGTCGGTGGCCAGCGCTTCCAGCAGGTCGAGCGACAATTCCAGCCGGTCGGCCTCTTCGGCATCGATGTTCAGGCCGATGTCGTAACGCAGCGCCAGCGTGGCCAGTGCTTTCACGCGCGGCAGCAGTTCGGCCATAACCCGCTCGGCCTGCGCGCGGGTATAGCGCGGGTGGAGGGCGGACAGCTTGATCGATATGCCGGGGCCGTCATACACGCCGCGCCCATTGGCCGAATGGCCGATGGCATGAATGGCGGCTTCGTAGTCGGCGTAATAGCGCGCGGCGTCCTTTGCGGTCATCGCTGCTTCGCCCAGCATGTCATAGCTGTAGCGAAAACCGCGCGCTTCCAGTGGGCGCGCACGTTTCAACGCTTGGGCTATGGTTTCGCCGGTGACGAACTGTTCGCCCATCATCCGCATGGCAAGGTCCACACCGCGCCGGATCACCGGTTCACCCGCCCGCGCGACAAGCCGGGTCAGCGCTGCGCCAAGGCCGGTATCGTCAACACTGGCGGCCAGTTTGCCTGTCACGACAAGGCCCCAAGTGGCGGCATTGACGAACAGTGATCGGTCCCCGCCCAGATGAGCCAGCCAGTCACCGCCCGCAATCTTGTCGCGGATCAGGTCATCGCGGGTGTCATTGTCGGGGATGCGCAGCAATGCTTCGGCAAGGCACATCAGCGCGACGCCTTCTTGCGTGGACAGGGCATATTCCTGCACCAGTTGTTCCACTCCGCCACCGCGCGGCTTGGCTCGTAAGGTTTCCACCAGTTTGCGGGCCAGCGCCGTGGCCGACTGCCGCACCGGCTCCGGCAGTGTCGCGGCGGGAAGCAGGTTGGCTATGCAATCCTGTTCAGGTCGGCGGGTAGCCGCGGTGATCGCGCGGCGCAGGTCGGACGGGGATGCAACAGGCGGTGCGAAGGCGGAGAAGGGCAAGGGGCTGGACATTGCTTATGCTACCATGCCTTGTCGGGACAGGTTGCCTTATGAATGGCAGGGATGTGGGTGAATTACCTTTATTTTGGCGAAATGACTGCGTAAAATATGGGAATGAATTCAGGTGAAAGGCAACTTGACCATTTTGATCGACGGATCATCGATCTTCTGTCGGGTGATGGGCGGATGCCCGTAACCGAACTGGCGGAAAAGGTGGGGTTGTCCAAAACCCCCTGTCAGGTGCGGCTGAAGCGGTTGATGGATGACGGGGTGATCCGCGGTTTCCGCGCCGTGGTGGACATGGCCCGGCTGGGGTTGGATCATGTAGCCTTTACCGAAGTGAAGCTGTCCGACACGCGCGAGGCGGCGCTGGCTGAGTTCAATCGCGGTGTCATGGCCATTCCCGAAATCGAGGAAGCACACATGATCGCAGGCAACTTCGATTACCTGCTGAAAGTGCGCACCGCCGATATCCGCCGTTTCCGCATGGTGCTGGGCGAAAAGATATCCACTCTGCCCCATGTGTCGAACACATCAACCTTCGTGGTGATGGAGCCGATCAAGGAACAGTCCCTGAAGGCGTGATTATCTGGCCGCAAGACGGCATCCATCAAGAAACAGGCCCACGCAGCGTTTTACATGGTGCGCCATTGCTGTTGCATCCAGATCTGCATCGACGCGATAGAGCCTGCGGCTGACCATACCTGATATGGTCAGGTCGAAGAACGACAGCGCCAAGGCTTCGGCGTCATCGCAGGCGATCAGCCCGCCGCTTGTCCAGTCGCGCAACCGCGCGGCCAGCAGTGCATTCAGCGGATCGACCGCCAGAGCGCGATACGTGTCGCCCACTTCGGGAAACAGGTGCCCTTCGGCAATGGCCATGCGGCCTACGAAAATGTTCTCGTCGGTCAGTATCCAATGCAGCGCGCGCGTGGCGAAGGCTTCCAGCCATGGCTGCGGATCATGCCGGTCCACATCGTCCAGATTCAGTGCTTCACGCCAGCGCGCGGCAATTCGCGCCACCACGCCTTCGAACAGGTCGCGCTTGGTAGGGAAATGGCGGAACATCGTGGGTTTCGACCCGCCAAAGCGTTCCAGAATGCGGTTGGTAGAAGCGCCGGCAAAACCTTCCGCCATGAATTCTGCCTGCGCCGCATTCAGAATGCGCGCGCGCACCACTTCGGGCTTGCGGCTGACGGGGCTTTTCATTTCACCCGATATCATTATAAAGAAACCAATTGGTTTATTTGATTCGTCATCTGGGGAGAATGACCGTGACCGCCTTTTTGCGCAATGCCTGGTATATGGCCTCTTGGAGCCATGAGGTGCCGGACGGCGGATTTCTGGCCCGCCGGTTTCTGGACAAGCCATGGGTGATCTGGCGCAAGGCAGATGGCGATCTGGTGATGATGGCTGATAGGTGCCCGCATCGCTTTGTGCCGCTCAGCCGGGGTGCGCGTGATGGCGACACGCTGCGCTGCGGGTATCACGGCCTTGCCTTCGATGGCAGCGGGGCTTGCGCGCACAATCCTTTTACCGGGCAGCCGCTGGATATTGCCAGGGTCGATGTTCTGCCAGTGGTCGAGAAGCATACTGGCGTGTGGTTCTGGCCCGGTGATGCGGACAAGGCCGATCCGGCGTTGATCCCCGACTATGCATTTCTGGACCACGACCGTCCGCTGCACCGCGGCCATCTGACCATGGATGCCAGCTATGAACTGGTCATCGACAATCTGATGGATCTGAGCCACGCGGAATTCATCCACAAGGATAGCTTTGGCGTGAATGGATCGCTGTTGTCACACGGCCAGCATCAGGTTGTGCAGGATGATGACGGCGCAATCTGGAACAACTGGACCATGCCTGATTCCACACCGCCAAGCTGGGCCGTGCCCATGCTGCCCGAAGGTGCGCTGATCGACCAATGGCTGCACATGCGCTGGCAGGCGCCATCATGCCTTGCGCTGTTTATCGGGCTGGCCCGGTCGGGCACAAACCGTACGGAAATGGTCGTGCCGCCCATGGCCGATCCGCACATCCTGACCCCGGCCACTCCAACATCCACCCACTATTTCTACACCCACGAACCCACGCCAGAAGCGTTTGCGTTGCTGGAACAGGCGTTTCTGGAAGAAGACCATCCCATACTGCACGCCCAGCAGGAAGCGATGGGCGAGACGGACTTCTGGGACATGCGCCCCGTCATCCTGCCATCGGACGCAGGTGCCATCCGCGTGCGGCGGCGCATGATGCAATTGCGCCGGGCAGAAGCGGGGGTAGCAGAACAATAGCGCATCAGCGCGCCGTTCGTGTTGAGCGTAGTCGAGACACGAACGGCAGGGGCTGGCGGGCTGGTGCTTGCCTGATTTCAGAACATCGGGTGCGGGTTGGCGGACTTTTCGGGGATCGGCTGGATCACGTCCCAGTGCTCCACGATCTTGCCGTCTTTCAACCGGTAGAAGTCCGCCACTGCCGCGCCGCGGGCCTCCGGGTTGGGGCGCGCGAAGATGTGGATTGCCGCCAGATCGCCATCGACCAGAATCTTGCGCACTTCAAAGCTGCGGGTGCGGTCCGAGAACATCGGCTGCAACAGCGCCACCGCTGCATCGCGGCCATCGGGCACGCCAGGGTTGTGCTGGATATAATCAGGCGCGACATAAGTTTCGAACGCGCCCTTCACATCGCGTTCGACATAGAACCGCCGCGCGAAATCTTCCATGATCTTGCGGTTGTCAGGTGCGGCTGGGCCATTGCCCAGCAGCGCCAGCGCGACAAGGGCAATGACCCGCCGCATCATGCCACCTCCACCATCTTTTCGTCGTTGTTGAACGCCGGGAAAGGCAGATAGGATACGCGCAGTTTCTGCTGAAGCGACAGCTTGTGGTCACCCGTGGGGAAGCCGCCGGCGTATTCGACAAGGATGGTGGCAGGCGTGCCGAAGGCCCAGCGGCGGTCGAACGCGGTTTCCATCTCGTCCAGCGTCAGCGGGCCAGGGCCTTCGTCGAAACGCACAGCGGCGCGGGGCAGAACTTCACCGTCCAGCCCGACGTTCAGTTCTTCGATCATCGACAGGCCAAGGCCGCGATAATAGCCGAGCTTGGCTTCAAATGCGAAGCCAGCGGGCGCATCAGCCGGGCCGATGTTGCGGACTGTTGCGGGATCAATCAGATACTTGTCGAACATCACTTGCGTCCTTTGAGCAGGCCGTTGACATCAAGCCAGCGCAGCATCAGGTCCGGCCATCCCGAACTGGTATCGGCAGCGTTGCCAATGCCAAAGCCGTGGCCGCCCCGCTGGAAGAGGTGGAACTCGATAGGCTTTCCGGCCTTGCGATAGCTGTCGATCAGCGCGGTTTGTCCGCCGGCCATGCCGATCAGAAAATCGTCGGCCGCAATCGCCACGAACATCGGCGGGGCGTTATCAGGCACGACCATGGGCCGCATGTTGGGATAGATCGGTGCGGCAAAGGCCGGCATGTCCGCCCCGGCATTGGCCACCACGCTGCGGGTCAGGAATCCGCCTGCGGAAAAGCCCATGAAGCCGATCCGCGTAGGATCAACACCGAATTCCGCTGCATGGGCGCGGACGTGGCGCAGCGCGGCAAGTCCATCAGCCAGCGCTTCTGCCGGAGTGTCGTCCGGCAGAGCCATATCCGTCTTTTCGCCTTTCAGCATGCGCGATAGCTTGTCGGAAAATTCAGCCTGCGATGCAGGGGTTGGCAGCACACGGTATTTCAGCACGAAGGCCGCCACGCCGTGGTTGGCGAACCAGCGGGCCACGTCCCAGCCTTCCTTCTCGATGGCAAGGCCAAGGAAACCGCCGCCCGGTGCCACGATCACTGCGGCGCCCGTGCCGCCGCCCACCGGCAGGACTGGGGTCAGCGTGGCGTGGGTGACATTGCGGACGGCGACCTGCCCGTTATCGCGGTGCCACACTTCGCGGTTGGGACCGTCGGGTGCGGGCAGGGCGATGGCGCCGGGCTGTGCGGGCGCGGCCATCGTATCGGTGCTGGGCGCCGGGCCTCCCTGTGCCAGCGCCGACGGAGCCAGCGCGAGAACTGCCAGCGCCACTCCGTAAGTCAGAGCCGAGCGGATCATGCTGCAACTCCGTGCTTGGCTTCAGCCTGCGCGATCAGGCGTTCGAACATCACATGCTGGCGGCGCACCTGCTCACGGCTGTCCACTTCATGGACGTCCTGAATCCAGCGATTGCCTTCGTATTCGCTGGACAGCGTGCCCTCCCAGCCGCAGCGCACCAGTTCATCGATCACTTCGTCATAGGCGATCGACGGATCGGTGCAGTCCTCGTTCATTTCATAGAACTTGGCCTGAATGTGGTGGAAATAGGGGGCATAATCGCCCAGCCGCTTGGGGTTGGCATAAGGGGCATGGCGCAGCGTTTCGGCCATGGCGATCTCGGCCTTGTTGCCTTGCATCTTCACGGCCACCTCATAGATCGTGTATTCAGCCATGATCTTGGCTTCATGCTGATCCACGATGAATTGCGTGACTTCCGGGCGCGCGCCCTGCCGTTCAAAGCGCGCGCGGAAAGCAGGCGGGTAGTGCTTCATGAAGATGCCCATGTCGGGCAGCACGCCAAGATGCTTTGTGCCCAGCCGGTCCGCCTCTTCGATGGTGCGCAGAATCCACGCATGTTCCATGTGCCATGGTGCGTGAACCTCGACGCCCATGTGGACGTCCAGGTCCTCGGCATAGGGCACGCAGCGGCCCAGAATATCGGGCCGCACGAACACCAGCACGCGCATGTTCTTGATGCCCAGCCGGTTGCACAGCTTCAGGTCGCGGACGATGCTTTCGACCTGTTCGTCATCGGTCATCAGTCGGTCCTTGCGGACCTTGGTATCAAGGAACATGTCATAGGCCGAAAGGTGGCAGCCATGGTGCGCGACCATCGCCTTCCAGTCATCCACTTGCGCGTCTGACAGGTTGGGGAAGGTTGGCATGTTCTGTTCAGGCAGGATTTCTATGCCGGTCGCGCCGATGGACGCGGCGAAGGACACGCAATCCTCCACGGTCATCTTCCCAAGGAATAGTTCTTCCTGAAAGGAATAGAGGCTTACGCCGCGTTTGATTTTTGAAGGCACTGGAGTTTCCTTTAATTCAGGCTTCGGCCGCCTGCGGCTGGCGCGGCGTGACGATGAACCAGGTGATGATGGCAATGCCGATGCCGACGACGCCCGCAATCACGAACGCACCCTGCATCGATCCTGCCGATGCGCGCGCGGCGCTGACCAGCAGGGGCGAGATGAACTGGCCGAAGAAGAACGCCGACGTCCACACGCCCATGCCGCGCCCGCGATGTTCGAACGGCAGATAGCTTTGCGCCCATGCGATCAGCGCGGGCACGGCCATTCCGGCACCGGTCTGTTGCAGCGCCATGCCAGCCACCATGCCCTTCCAGTCGTCTGCCATGCCGATCACGGCAAGGCCCGTGCCCAGCAGCAGCAGAAAGACGGTAAGCTGAATGCGCGGGCCAAATCGTCCGGTGCCCCAGAAAATCAGCGCGCCCACAATCACGAACATGCTGGGAATGGTGGTCAAACGGCCGATTTCAGCAGGGTCGGATACGCCCAGTTCCTGCCACACGATGCCGCCATTGATGATGAACACGTAATACAGAATGCCGCCCATCAGCGTGACGAGACCGAAGAGCGATACGCCTTTCCACGGGAACGGGGTGCTGGCTTCGGCACCGATGCCCAGCATCTTGCGGGCGGTATCATCGCTTTCGGGTTCATATATGAACGCCAGCATGGCGAAGAATACAAGGAACCCGACGGTGTAGATCAGGAACACCGAATTCCAGCTCATCGCGGTCAGATAACCTGATGTGAAGATCACCGCACTTCCAAAGAACGGGCCAAGCACGCCTTGAATCGACAGCCAGCGACGGCGGCCGGATTCGTCCCAGTAATCGCCGATCAGGGTGTTCACCGTGGTCAGGATTGCCGCTTCGGCCACGCCCAGCAACAGGCGCGAGGCGAAGATATGGTCCAGACTGTCAAGGAACATCGGAGCCACGCCAACCACGCCATACAACGCGGTGGAAATCAGCAGCAGCGGACGACGACCGAATTTGTCGACCATAAGCCCGGCAAACAGGGCAAGGATGGCGATGGACAGGCCCGGAGCAGAAACCATGGCGGGAACCTTGGTCGCAGCCGACGGATCGTCGGAGAAATGGGCAATCAGCGCGGGCACTGCCGGAAACATCGACACGATGGCGATGATCGGCAAAAACCCGGTGAGAACGATGGTTAGGCCCTGCGCAACACCCGGTTGCCGGTAGCCTGTGGAATGGCTCGTCATCGAATCTCCCTTCGCCAATCCCATGTGGCGGCGATTATTAGAACGATTATTCTTAAATTGTATCTCGCCTTGAGGCAAGGCTGTCAAGCGCCCGCGCATGCTGCGCATTTCATTCACCTTGTGAATGAAATGGCATAAATAATACTTGCTTTCATGTATGGGTGGGACGCCGTAAGCGTTCGGCTGACATCAAGCATATCAAGGGAGAAGCCTGCGGGCCGCTTTGGCGGGCGCGGCACATCGCTATGGAAAATCTGGATATCCTGATTATCGGAGCCGGTATCGGCGGCCTTTCCGCAGCCATTGCACTGGCGCGCAAGGGGCACCGCGTAACCGCGATTGAACGCGATCCGTCATGGTCGGTCTATGGTGTTGGCATCATTCAGCAATCGAACGTGATCCGCGCGATGGACCAGCTTGGCGTGCTCGACACCTTCCTGGATGCCGCCTGCGGTTTCGACGCGGTTGAAATCTTCACGCCAGATGGCACCAAGGTCGCCCGCGTACCCTCGCCGCGCCTTGTCGAAGGCAAGCCTGCCAATGTCGGCATTGGTCGCCGTGCCCTGCAAAAAGTGCTGGGCGATAGCGCAAAGGCTGCGGGCACCGACTTGCGCCTTGGCCTTACCGCCGAAACCATTGTCGACGATGGCGCAAAGGTTGCCGTCACTTTTTCAGACGGTTCGACTGGCAGCTATGATGTGGTGATCGGTGCCGATGGCGTCTATTCGCAGACCCGTGCGGCCATCCTTCCCGAAGCGGAGCAGCCGCAGTTCACAGGGCAGGCGGTGTGGCGTTACAACTTCCCGCGTATGGAAGGGCTTGACGCGCTTCAGGTATACAACGGCCCGACAGGCGTCGGCCTTGTGCCGATGAGCGCGGACGTGATGTATATGTACGTCACCACACCCGAACCCGATAAGCCGTGGTATCCCAAAGAAGGCATTGCGGCTGCCATGCGTGGCAAGCTCGCCAATTGCTCGCCCCAGATCCGCGAACTGGGCGAACAGATCACCGATGACGAAGGCGTGGTCTATCGCCCGCTGGAAGGCATGATGGTGCACGGCGCCTGGAGCAAAGGCCGCGTTGGCCTGCTGGGCGATGCCGTTCACGCCACCACGCCGCATCTGGGGCAGGGCGCGGGCATGGCGATTGAAGACGCCATCGTGCTGGCCGAAGAACTGGGGCGCCACAGCAGCGTCGAAGCCGCGCTGAACGCCTATCGCGACCGCCGCTATGAACGCTGCCGCTACATCGTGGAAAGCAGCCTCGCCATCTGCAACGGCCAGTTGGGCAAAGGCCCTCCGGTCGACAATCACAAGGCCACTGCCGAAATGTTCGGCGTCGTCTCGCAACCGCTTTGAATCGCTAAGGAATATCCTATGAGCCGCGTCACCGAAATCCGCTATGTCGGATATGGCGTCGAAAACTTCGACGCAGAAAAGACCTTTTACGCCGATGTCTGGGGCCTTGAACCTGTTGCCGAAGCCGAAGGGCAAGCGTGGTTCAAATCGCAGGGGCACGATGAACACCACATCGTCCAGTTGCGCAAAGCTGACGAGAACCGTGTCGATGTAATCGCACTTGCAGCAGGCACCCGCGCCGATGTCGACGCGCTGCGCGCCAAGGTCGAAGCTGCCGGTTGCCGCGTAGCCAGCGAACCTGCCGAACTCGCCTCGCCCGGCGGCGGCTACGGCTTCCGTTTCTTCTCGCCCGATGGACTGTTGTTCGAGATTTCCAGCGATGTCGCGCGTGGACCCAGCCGCGATCTGGCGCATTGGGAAGGCGTGCCGGTAAAGATCAGCCATATCGTGCTGCACAGCCCCAACCATCAGGAAGCGGTGAAGTTCTTTACCGACGTGCTGGGCTTCAAGGTGTCCGACTGGCTGGGCGATTTCATGTGTTTCCTGCGCTGTAATTCGGCGCATCACCGCATTGCTATTCTGCCGGGGCCGCCGTGCCTCAATCACGTCGCCTATGACATGCTCTCAGTTGATGACATGATGCGCGGCGCACACCGTCTTAAGCTCAAGGGCATCGACATCGGCTGGGGTCCGGGCCGCCACACCGCAGGCAATAACACTTTCAGCTATTTCGTCACGCCGGGCGGTTTCGTCACCGAATATACTTCGGAACTGGAAGAGGTCGATTTCGACACGCACCAGTACAAGGTCCACACCCCTGCCCCCATGGTCATGGACCAATGGGGCATTGGCACCGGTGGCCCGCAGACCCTGCCGCACCCACACGCCAATCCCGGCCTGTTTCAGGTAGTGGAGGCCTGAACCATGGCGCTTTACGAACCGTTCCCCAACTACATCTGGAACCTGTCGGTTTCCATCGCCATGGAAAGCGGCGGACTGATCGGCGAAATCGTCGACATGTGCCAGCCGATCATCGATGCAGCTGCCAATGGCGGCGATGCGGGCACGCCGCATTTCATGAAGCAATGGTCGGCGATGGGCGACAAGCTGATCGACCTTGCCGCCGAAGATGAAGCACGCGGCCGCCTGTTCTCGGCTTCGAACAAGCTGGAGCGTGCCTCGCTTTATCTGCTGGTCGCCGAACGCATGCAAGGCCACGGCGCACCCGGCCGCAAGGAAACTTACGCGAAGGCGCGCGAAGCGTTTGATCGTTCGACTGCCCTTGGCAAGATCAACCGCGAACGTGTCGAAATTCAGCTGGAATCGGGCACCATGCCCGCGCTCTATACCCGCGCAGCGGGGCCGGGGCCGCATCCGGTGGTGGTCTATTGCAACGGTCTCGATAGCTGCAAGGAACTGCTCTACTGGTCGCGCCTGCCCGAAGCGCTGGCCCGTCGCGGCATTTCCACGCTTTGCGTCGATCAGCCGGGTTCGGGCGAGGCACTGCGCCTACAGGATTTGCCGGTCGATCCCCACAGCGAAAGCTGGGCCAGTAAAGCCGTGGACTGGCTGGAAGCACAGGCGGACGTTGACTCCAAGCGTATCGGCATGACTGGTATCAGCCTTGGTGGTCACTTCGCTCCGCGCGCTGTCGCCTATGAACCCCGCTTCGCCTCTGGCGCAGTGTGGGGTGCCAACCATAACTGGCGCGAAGTGCAGGACAAGCGCATGAAGCGCGAAGGCGAAAACCCCGTTCCGCATTATTGGGCGCATGTCATGTGGGCGTTCGGCGCTGCCGACATGGACGAATTTCTGGCCAAGTCAGAGGACATGAACCTCAACGGCCATATGGACCGGATCAAGGTGCCGTTCCTCGTCACCCACGGCGCGAACGATCGCCAGATCAGCGTGACGTATGCCGACGATCTCTACGACCAGTTGATAAATGCTCCCCGGCGCGAGAAGGTGATCTTCACCGCCCGTGAAGGCGGCGTCGAACACGTCGGAGCAGACAACATGGCTTATGGCCGTGACTGCATTGCCGACTGGTTCGCAGAAACCTTGGGGGGAGCAACCGCATGAGCCGCCGTTTTGTCGACCTGTCGATCTATCTCGAAAACGAGGTCGTCACCGATCCCCCGTTCATGCGTCCGCACATCGAATACCAGCAGCACGGTGAAACCATCACCGAACTGGGGCACTTCTTTCCCGGCGTCACTGCCGAAGATCTGCCCGATGCTGCCGGTTTCGCTGCGGCAGAAAAAGGTTACACTGACCACGCATAACGGCACGCACCTTGATGCACCGTGGCATTTCCACCCTACGATGGACGGTGGCAAGCGGGCCATCACCATTGATGAAGTGCCGCTTGAATGGTGCTTCCAGCCCGGCGTTAAGCTCGATTTCCGGCACTTCCCCGATGGCTATGTCGTCACCGCGCAGGATGTTGAAGACGAACTGAAGCGCATCGGCCACGAACTGCAACCGCTGGAAATCGTGCTGGTGAACACCGCTGCGGGCAAGGCAGTGGGCAATCCCAACTTCGTCAATATCGGCTGTGGCATGGGCTACGAAGCGACGATGTATCTCACCTCGCGCGGCATCCGGGTGACCGGCACCGACGCATGGAGCTGGGACGCGCCGTTCGCCCACACCGCCGAAAAGGTCAAGGAAACCGGCGATACCTCGCTGATCTGGGAAGGCCACAAGGCAGGCCGCGACATCGGCTACTGCCACCTTGAAAAGCTGCACAACCTTGAAGTCCTGCCCCCCAGCGGCTTCACCATCAGCTGCTTCCCTCACAAGATCAAAGGCGCGTCCGCAGGCTGGACCCGCGCTGTGGCGATCTTTGAGGATTAAGCGAAGTCTTCCAGACGGAAATTCCGGGCAAAAGCAATCGCAAGGCTTTGGGCGTCCAGCCGGTCAAGTAACGGCAGGCGCCCAAGTCGTTTGACCTCGCCTATCGCGCAGATAGTGGCTTCGCTGTCTTCGTTCGCATCGCCGACAAAAGCCACGCCATGAATGGCAACGCCGCGCGCGCGCAGGGCTTCGAAGGTCAACAGGGAATGGTTGATTGTGCCCAACGCGGTGCGGGCCACCACGATCACCGGCAGGCCCCACCAGGCAAAGACATCGGCATAAGTCGTGCCGCGTGTCACCGGCACCAGCGCGCCGCCTGCGCCTTCGACCACCAGCGGGCGCGCTTCTGGCAGGGCCAGCTTCGCCACATCAATGACCAAACCGTCCAGTTCCGCCGCGCGATGGGGGGAACAGGGCGTGTTCAGGCGATAGGCTTCGGGCAGAACCATTGCCGGATCGATACCGGAAAGCTGCGCCACCCAGTCACGGTCGGCCCCGTCATCCAGTCCGGCTTGTACCGGCTTCCAATAGTGCGCCTGCAAGGCTCCAGTCAGCGCGGCGGAAAACACCGTTTTGCCAATGCCCGTATCGGTTCCGGTAACGACAAATGCGTTCACCGCAACGTGCCTTGCAGCACCTCTGCCAGTGCATCAACATCCTGCGTTGTGGCATTCAGCGTCAGCGATATGCGCAACCTGCTGGTGCCTTGCGGTACGGTAGGCGGGCGGATGCCGCGCACGTCGAAACCCTGCGACTGCAATGTGGCGGCAACGGCCATGGTGCGGGCATCTTCGTGCAGGATCAGCGGCAGGATCTGGGATCCGGTAACTGTTGCGCCATGCGGGGCAAGCACACGCTCGGCATGGGCCACCAGATCACGCAGCTCGCCGCGTCTTTGAGGTTCGTCGGCCAGCATGCGGATCGCTTCGCGCACGGCGGCGCAGACCAGCGGCGACGGCGCGGTGGAAAAGATAAACGCACGGCCCCGGTTGACCAGAAAATCGCGCACCACACGCGGCGCTAGCACCAGCGCGCCTTCACATCCCATCGCCTTGCCGCAGGTGCGTAGCACGATGGTATCGGGCCGCCCTTCCAGATGTGCGGCCAGTCCGCGCCCATCCGGGCCGAACACGCCGGTCGCGTGGGCTTCATCAATGAACATAACCGCATCATGGCGCGCAGCAATGGCGGCAAGATCAGCCACCGGGGCCATGTCGCCATCCATCGAATAGAGCGTCTCGAACGCCAGCCACACACGCCCGGTGTTGCCTGCCTGCCGCCATTCGTGGACCGCATCGTCAAAACTTTGCGCATCGTTGTGGGCAGCGCTGACCGATGTCGCCCGCGTCAGCCGCAGCCCTTCGTGCATCGATGCATGGACCAGTTCGTCATAAACGATCAGGTCGCCGCGCTGGGGCAGGGTGGAAAGCAGTGCCGCATTGGCGGCATAACCGGTGGAGAAGAACAGGGCGGCTTCGCTGCCAAAGAACCGTGCGGCCTCTTCTTCCAGCAGTTCATGTTCGGGGTCGTTGCCGCGCAGCAAACGCGATCCGCCCGAACCCAGCGGCACCCCGCGCGCAATCGCATTCTGCACCGCGCCCGCAAGGCGGGGGGATGACGACATGGCAAGGTAATCGTTCGAGGCGAAGTCCACCCCACGGCGCGCCACCAGCGAACGCAACCGCGCCTTTTCGCCCAGCGCCGCCAGATCGGCGGTATGCGCCGACCACAGCGACGTGGTGCGGGTGGAGGCCTGTGCCATCAGGCCGCACAGCCGCCTGAACAGCCGCCCACGGCCTTCATTGCGCGCAGCGGTTCCTCGCCTTCCATCGGCTTCAGGCCAAGGCGCTTGAACATCGCCGCGTCGGCATCATCACCAGCGTTGGCGGCGGTCAGCAGCTTGTCACCGGTGAAGATCGAATTGGCCCCGGCCATGAAGCACAGGCTTTGCGTTGCTTCAGACATGCTTTCGCGCCCGGCAGAAAGGCGCACCATCGACAGCGGCATGGTGATGCGCGCTACGGCTACGGTGCGGACGAATTCGATATCGTCGATCTTGGCCAGCGGCGTGTCGGCCAGCATATTGCCCAGCACCGTGCCCTTGATCGGCACCAGCGCGTTCACCGGTACGCTTTCAGGGTGCTGTTCCAGCGTGGCCAGTGCATGGACAAAGCCCACCCGGTCGGCCCGCGTTTCACCCATGCCCACAATCCCGCCCGAACACACGTTGATCCCGGCGCTGCGTACATTGTCCAGCGTCTGCAACCGGTCGGCAAAGGTGCGGGTGGTGATGACCTCTTCATACCGTTCAGGTGAGGTGTCGATATTGTGGTTGTAATAATCCAGCCCGGCCTCGGCCAGTTGGCTTGCCTGCCCCGGTGTCAGCATGCCCAGCGTCATGCAGGTTTCCATGCCCATTTCGCGCACGCCCTTCACCATGGCGATGATCGCGGGCATGTCGCGTTCCTTGGGGTTGCGCCAAGCCGCGCCCATGCAGAACCGCTTGGACCCGTTGTCCTTGGCTTGTGCCGCGCTTTGCAGCACCTTCTGCACTTCCATCAATTTGGTCGCTTCGACGCCCGCATCGGCTTTCACCGATTGCGAACAATATCCGCAATCCTCTGGGCATCCGCCGGTCTTGATCGACAGCAGCGTGCAAAGCTGCACCTCGCCTGCGCGATGGTGCGCCCGATGGACCTCTGCCGCACGGAACACCAGTTCCGTGAACGGCAGGTCGAACAGCGCGGCGATTTCCTCGCGCGTCCAGTCCGTGCGGACGCCGGTGGGGGCAGTCTCTTCGCGCTGGCGGAGCAGGGTATCTTGCACGGCGTTCGTCCTTCGGAATCTGATATCTCAGGCAGCCCTTAACCCAAATCAGAGATACATGCTCAAGTGAATTCGCAAAGCTGCGAAGCCGGACTTTGCATTTCACTTGGCGGAACGCATGCGGCGTTGCCCGCAAGGGATGCTATATTGCCGCCAGCGCACTGGTCATTCCTTGTCCTTTGGGTCAGGACACGCTTGATAAGCTCAGCGGCATATTTGTATGTGTTGCTTACAAAAGAACATCGGAGTATTCTGCCGGTCATGGAGAGGTTGAACCAGATCATCGCCGCCCACGCCGGGCGTGAAGGGCCACTGCTGCCCATTCTGCACGACGTTCAGGCCGAATACGGCTACGTGTCGGAAGATGCAGAGCGAGCCATCGCAATTGCGCTGAATCTTAGCCGCGCCGAGGTGCATGGCGTGGTCAGCTTTTATCACGATTTCCATGCCGAACCGGACCCCCGCCCGGTGCTCAAGCTGTGCCGGGCCGAAGCCTGTCAGGCCCGCGGGGTTGAGGCGCTGGCCAATGGATTGGCGGAGAATCACCGCGTGAAGATTGAAACGGTCTATTGCCTTGGCCTGTGTTCGGTCGGTCCCAATGCGATGGTCGGCGGCACGGTCCACGCACGGCTTGATGCGGCAAAGCTCGGCGCGCTGGTGGAGGCGCTGGCATGAGTGTGGTGCGGATTTCCGACGATGCGCTGGCGCTGGCATGCGGGGCGGACGACGTGGCACTGGCCTTTGCGGATGCAGGCTGCACGGTCGAACGGGTGTCATCGTGGGGCATGCACTGGCTGGAACCGCTGGTGGAGATCGACGGGCAGGGCTTCGGGCCGCTCGATGCGGGCGATGTGGCGGCGGTGCTGGGCGGAACCTCGCCTAAAGCCATTGGCCGAATCTCGGATCACCCATTTATTGCCAAACAACAGCGCTTCACTTTTGCGCGCGCAGGGAAGACTCGTTCCTTAAGCCTTGACGATTACGCGGCAAATGGTGGCTGGCAAGGACTGGCAAAAGCGCGCGAAATCGGCCCGGAAGCCACCATCGCGCAAGTCATCGAATCCGGCCTGCGGGGCCGGGGCGGGGCGGGTTTCCCCGCAGGCATCAAATGGACCACGGTGGCCAAGGCGCCGGCCAACACCAAATACATCGTCTGCAACGCCGACGAAGGCGACAGTGCCACCTTTGCCGACCGTATGGTGATGGAAGGCGATCCTTTCATGCTGATCGAAGGCATGGCGATTGCTGCCCACGCCGTCGGTGCGCAGAAGGGTTATGTCTATATCCGCAGTGAATATCCGCATGCCATTGAGAAGATGGAGCAAGCGGTAAGGTCTTGCGCCCAACTGATCGCGCCATTCGCGGTGGAAATCCGTATCGGGGCGGGCGCCTATGTCTGTGGTGAGGAAACCTCGCTACTCAATTCGCTGGAAGGCAAACGCGGCGAAGTGCGGGCCAAACCGCCGCTTCCGGCGCTGGAAGGATTGTTCGGCAAACCCACCGTCGTCAACAACGTCCTCACGCTTGCTGCGGTGCCGTTCATCCTTGCCCAAGGGGCGACAGAGTACGCTCAGGTAGGTTTAGGTCGCTCTCGGGGCACCATGCCAATTCAGATTGCAGGCAATGTAAAACATGGCGGTCTGTTCGAGGTCGGCTTCGGTATCACATTGGGCGAACTGGTGAATGACATCGGCGGCGGCACGGCATCGGGCCGCCCGGTGCGCGCGGTGCAGGTGGGCGGGCCGCTGGGCGCCTATCACCCGCCAGCAGATTTCCATCTGCCCTTCGATTACGAAGCCTTCGCCGCTGCTGACGGTCTGATCGGCCATGCCGGGATTACCGTGTTCGATGATACGGCGGATATGAGCGCGCAGGCCCGCTTTGCCTTTGCCTTTTGCGCGGCGGAATCTTGCGGCAAATGCACGCCCTGCCGCATCGGATCGACGCGCGGAGTGGAAGTGGTGGATCGCATCCGCGCGCGGTCTGGTCGCCAGCCCGACGCGGTGGAAGCGCTGCCCCAGATGCACAACGCCCGCAAGGTTGAACGCACGCTGGCGGATGAGATCACCCTGCTGGAAGACCTGTGCGAAACGATGAAGTTCGGCTCGCTCTGCGCGCTGGGCGGGTTTACGCCCTATCCGGTGCTGTCGGCGCTCAAGCATTTTCCTGAGGATTTCGGGGCGGAATGATTCTTGGCGCGGTCCTTGCCGGTGGCCGGTCCACCCGCTTTGGCAGCGACAAGGCGCTGGCCGAACTGGGCGGGCGCACGCTGCTGTCCCGCGCGGTTGAGGCACTGGAGGGCCTTTGCGATGCCGTGGTCGTGGTGGGCCGCGAAACCGCGCCTGCACCCACTTTGCCCGACTGGCCACATGCCGACATGGGGCCGCTGGGCGGCATCGCCGCCGCGCTGCACCATGCCCGCGATGCGGGCTACGAAGCGGTGCTGACCTGTTCGGTCGACAGCGTGGGGCTGGGTGATGACATACTGGCCCAGCTTTCGCCCGCGCCGTCCTATTGCGAAAGTCAGCCGGTGATCGGGCTTTGGCCTGCCAGCGCATCGGCTGCGCTGGACGCTTTGCTGGAAAGCGACAGCCGCCATTCGATGCGGGCGTTTGCGCAAAGTATTGGCGCGCGGGCGGTGCAATTCAGCGAAAATCCTGATAATATCAATACACCGGCAGACCTTGAGTCTGCGGAGAGGCGATCCCATGGGTTATGAACGTCAGGCCGATTTCGGCACTCCGGAAGTCCACAGCGATGTGGCCGTCACCTGCACCATTGACGGGCGCGAAGTTACTGTTCCTGCAGGCACCACGGTCATGCGCGCAGCGGCGATCACCGGCGGTTCGATCCCCAAACTGTGCGCCACCGACAATGTTAAGCAGTTCGGCTCGTGCCGGATGTGCCTGGTGGAAATTGACGGGATGCGCGGCACGCCCGCATCGTGCACCACGCCGGTTGCGCCGGGAATGCAGGTCCACACCCAGACTCCGCGCCTTGAAAAGCTGCGCAAGGGCGTGATGGAACTGTATATTTCAGACCACCCGCTCGATTGCCTGACCTGCAGCGCCAACAACGATTGCGAACTTCAGGACACCGCTGCGCAAGTGGGCTTGCGCGATGTGCGCTATGGCTATTCGGGTGAGAACCATCTTGGCGCGGCGCCTGATCTTTCAAACCCTTACTTCGATTTTGATCCCAGCAAATGCATCGCCTGTTCGCGCTGCGTGCGCGCATGCGATGAAGTGCAAGGCACGCTGGCGCTGACCATCGAAGGGCGCGGGTTTGACAGCAAGGTTTCGGCAGGGTTGGCGTCCGACACGTTTCTTTCCTCCGAATGCGTAAGCTGCGGTGCCTGTGTGCAGGCCTGCCCCACCGCGACGCTTCAGGAAAAGGCGGTCAAGGAGATCGGCAAGCCCGAACGCGCGGTCGTCACCACCTGCGCCTATTGCGGCGTGGGCTGCACCTTCCGCGCCGAAATGCGCGGTGAACAGCTTGTCCGCATGGTGCCGTGGAAGGACGGCAAGGCCAATCGGGGCCATTCCTGCGTCAAGGGCCGCTTTGCCTGGGGCTATGCCCAGCATCAGGAACGTATCCTTTCGCCAATGATCCGCGACAGCATCGACCAGCCCTGGCGTGAAGTAAGCTGGGACGAAGCGCTGGGGTATGCGGCGGGGCAGATCAACCGCATCCGCGACCAGTACGGCCGCAACGCGCTGGGCGGCATCACATCGAGCCGCTGCACGAACGAGGAAACCTTCCTTGTCCAGAAGCTGATCCGCGCAGGGTTTGGCACCAACAACGTCGACACTTGCGCGCGCGTCTGCCATTCGCCCACCGGCTATGGCCTCAAGACCACGTTCGGCACGTCGGCGGGCACGCAGGATTTCGACAGCGTCGAAGACAGCGACGTCATTCTGGTGATCGGCGCGAACCCTACCGACGGCCACCCGGTCTTTGCCAGCCGCATGAAGAAGCGCATTCGCCAGGGCGCAAAGCTGATCGTGATCGATCCGCGCCGCACCGATCTGGTGCGCAGCCCGCACATCGCGGCGGATTTCCACCTGCCGCTGCGTCCCGGCACCAATGTCGCCGTGCTGACCGCGCTGGCCCATGTGATCGTAACTGAAGGGCTGGCGGACGAAGACTTCATCCGCGAACGCTGCGACTGGGACGAATACCAGCATTGGGCCGAATTTGTGGCGCAGGAACGCAACAGTCCTGAATTCCTTGGTCCGGTTACCGGTGTCGATGCCGATGCAATCAGAGGTGCGGCGCGGCTTTACGCGACCGGTGGCAACGGCGCGATCTATTACGGTCTGGGCGTAACGGAACACAGCCAGGGTTCGTCCACCGTCATGGCCATTGCCAACCTTGCCATGGCCACCGGCAACATCGGCCGGCGCGGGGTGGGGGTAAACCCGTTGCGCGGGCAGAACAACGTGCAGGGTGCGTGCGATATGGGTTCGTTCCCGCACGAATTGTCAGGCTACCGCCATGTGTCAGACGCAGCCACCCGCGCGCTGTTCGAAGCCGAATGGGGTGTGCCGATTGACCCAGAGCCGGGCCTGCGCATTCCCAACATGCTGGATGCCGCCACCGACGGCCAGTTCAAGGCGATCTACATTCAGGGTGAGGATATTCTTCAGTCCGACCCTGATACCAAGCATGTCGCAGCAGGCCTTGCCGCGATGGAATGCGTGATCGTCCACGACCTGTTCCTGAACGAAACGGCGAATTACGCCCACGTCTTTCTGCCCGGCTCCACTTTCCTTGAAAAGAACGGCACCTTCACCAACGCCGAACGCCGCATTCAGCCAGTGCGCAAGGTGATGGAGCCGATCAACGGGCCAAAGGGGCAGGGACTCGAAGACTGGCAGGTGACGCAGGAATTGGCCCGCGCCATCGGGCTGGACTGGAACTATACCCACCCATCCGAAATCATGGATGAAATCGCGCGGCTGACGCCGACGTTCAAGGGCGTGAACTACGCCCGGCTCGATGCTGAAGGGTCGCTGCAATGGCCGGTCAACGATGCTGCGCCCGATGGTAGCCCGATCATGCACATCGATGGTTTTGTGCGTGGCCGTGGCAAGTTCGTGGTGACCGACTATGTGCCCACGGACGAACGCACCGGTCCCCGCTTCCCCTTGCTGCTCACCACGGGGCGCATCCTCTCGCAATATAACGTCGGGGCGCAGACCCGCCGCACCGCCAACACCGTCTGGCATGCTGAAGACGTGCTGGAAATGCACCCGACCGATGCCGAAAACCGGGGTGTGAACAGCGGCGATTGGGTGCGCCTTGCCAGTCGGTCGGGCGAAACCACGCTGCGGGTGCTGGTGACGGATCGTGTGGCGCCGGGCGTGGTCTATACCACCTTCCACCACCCCGCCACGCAGGCCAACGTCGTCACCACCGACTTTTCGGACTGGGCCACCAATTGCCCCGAATACAAGGTGACCGCCGTGCAGGTGACGCCCAGCAATGGGCCGAGCGAGTGGCAGGAAGACTATGAGGCGCAGGCCACCCGATCACGGCGGATTGCAGGAACGGCGATGGAGCCTGCGGAATGAGCGGGCAGACAGCGGAAAAGCTGGCCTATATGGCCAACCAGATTGCGCGGAACATGGCGCTGGATGATCGCCCCGTGGCTTCGGTTACGGACCATATCGTCGCCTTCTGGACCCCGCGCATGATCGATATGCTGCTGGCCGAACGTTCGGCAGAGCTTGATCCGATCGCGGCAGAGGCGATGGCGCGGATTGCGCAGGGGCGCATTCCCGCACCGCAAACGCGCGCGACCGATCCGCAGGTGCATGGTTCAGATGCCGGTTGAAGGCGCGCGGGACTTTGCGTTCCGCGAACATTTTGCCGATGGTCAGCCTGCCCGCGATCTCCATCGCGCGCTGGCCGAAGAAGCGCCGATTGCGATAGAGATCAATGGTATCGGCTATGCCGTGATGATGGCAACGCCCACGGACCTGACTGATTACGCACTGGGCTTTTGCCTTTCCGAACAATTAATTGCATCGGCAGATCAGTTCCTTTCCGCTGATGCCATGCCTGTTGATGCAGGCGGCTGGATGCTGCGCGTGCAACTTGCCGCCAGCGGTGCTGCACCTCTGCTGGAACGCGCCCGGCTGCGTCTGGCAGAAGGCAGTTGCGGGCTATGCGGGATCGAAAGCCTTGAACAGGTCTTGCGGCCTTTGGCACTGGTCACAGCGCAGATCGATGTCGAACCCGCCGCTGTGTTTAGTGCGGCGAATACGCTAGGCGAATTGCAAGTGTTGGGGCAGGCAACGCGCGCGGCCCACGCGGCGGCGCTGTGCGGGCCTGATGGCAGGGTGCTGCTGGTGCGTGAGGACGTGGGCCGTCACAACGCGCTCGACAAATTACTGGGCGCAGCGGCGCGGGCGGGCCTTGCCGTGGGTGACCATTTCATCCTGCTGACCGCACGATGCAGTTTTGAACTGGTGCAAAAGGCAGTGATCGCCGGTTGCCCATTGCTGGTCACCATTTCGGCGGCGTCAACTCTGGCGGTCGATCAGGCGCGCGCCCACGGGTTGCGATTGATAAGCCTTGCCCGGCGGGACAGCCTGCTGGAAAGTTGACCCGCTTTCGCGCAATCCGGGGCTACATCTTCGGAAAACGTGCGCCTATGTTGCGGGTATGATGCAAGGTGCAGCGCCCCGCGATGAACGCTATGCTGATCGGCGCGGCAATGGGTGTGAACGGCTGTTTGCAACCGGACTGGCCATCTTGTTGCACCTTGGCGTACTGTGGGCGGTGATCCACGGCTTTGGCGGCGTTCCTGCGCTGACACAGATCATCGCGGACCCGTTCACAACGCAGACCTTTGATGTGCCGCTGGAAAAGCCCCAACCCGCGCCCAGCCCAACTACGCCCGATCCTGCAGGCGCATCGGGCGCGCAAGGCAAGAAGGCGGTGGCCAAGCCCGTGATTGCCAAAGCACGCGTGTCGGCCAAACCCGCTCCCGCCCCGCCTGTCGCGTCCACCGGCAACGATGTGCGCTCTGGCGCAGCGGCGCAAGGGATGGGCACTGGCGGCGGCGATGCAGGATCAGGAACTGGCAGCGGGGTCAGTGGCAACGGTTTTGGTGGCGGACTGGCGCGCAAGGCCGAAAAGATCGCAGGCGACATCCGCTCAACCCGCGATTATCCCGCCAAAAGCCAGCGGGACCGCATCGGCAAGCGCGTGGTCATTGTGCTGACCGTCGGCACTGACGGCCGCGTTTCCGACTGCAAGGTCTATCGCCCCAGCGGCGTGCCGGACGCCGACGCAACAACCTGCAAACTTGCAAAAGACCGCTTCCGCTTCCGCCCGGCAACCGACGCTACTGGACAGCCGGTATCATCAACCTATGGCTGGGAACAACGCTGGTTTGCGCCTTGATGCAGGCTCGTCATGCGGGTTGCAGAGGCCCGGAATGGGGCAGTTTGCAGCTTTCTCAACCGTTTTCGTTGCCATTGCTGCGTTCGATGTTCTGGCAATGCGGCTGCAATGTGCCTAATGGCGCAATCTGTGGTGCGCGAAAAAGACTTTCATGCTAGGCTACAGATGATCGATATCGTTCCAGTTGTTCTTTGCGGGGGAAGTGGCACCCGGCTTTGGCCGAAGTCCCGCAAAAGCAAGCCCAAGCCGTTCCTGCCGCTTGTGGGCGATACAACGCTTTTCACCGCTACACTGCTGCGTTGCGCCCGCGACGTCGGCTTCGGCGATCCGTTGGTGGTGACTGGTGCGGAACATCTCGCCTATGTTGAACAGCAGGTGCCCGAACCGGACTACACGCGGATTATCGTGGAGCCGGAGGGACGCAATACCGCCGCCGCCATTGCCCTTGCTGCGCTTTCCTTGCCACAAGATGCCATCATGCTGGTCTGCCCAAGCGATCATCATATCGGAGATGTGCAGGCATTTCAAAGCGCTGCGATGCAAGCGGCTGAACTTGCGGGACAAGGCTGGCTGGTATCGATAGGCATCACGCCAACCGCACCGGAAACTGGATTCGGGTATCTGAAGCAGGGCGAAGGAATTGGCCAAACGACCGGTCGGCGCGTTGAACGGTTTGTTGAAAAGCCGGATCTTGCCCGCGCAATGGAGTTTCTCGCCAGCGGTGAATATGCTTGGAACGGGGGCATTTTTGCTTTCCGTGTCGGCACCTTCATTGAAGAGCTGGGCCGTTATCGTCCCGAAATTCTCGCTGTCGTTCGCCAATCCATGGACAAGGGCGTGACCGATGGCCCGCGCATCCATCCTGATGCCGAAACTTTTGCGCAGGTCCGCAGCGAATCGGTGGATTATGCCGTGATGGAAAATACCGATCGTGCCGCGATGGTTCCGGCAGTCATGGCATGGTCCGACATCGGCAATTGGCAGGCGCTGCACGAAGCACTGGAGCGTGATGACGCTGGCAATACCGTGCGTGGCACCGCAGATTTGCGCGATTGCAGCAATGTGCTGGTAATGAGCGATGGTCCGCGTGTATCCGCGGTGGGGGTATCCGACCTGATCGTGGTGGTTGACGGGAACGAGGTGCTGATCTGCACGCCGGAAGGCGCGCAAGGTGTCGGCAAACTTTCGGGGGCCATTTCGCAGTGACCCTCCTGCCCAGGCGTTGGGTGGAAAAGCCCTGGGGCCGCGATTGCCTGCCGCCGCCTTTCACCGCGCCAGCCGGTTGCCATATTGGCGAGGTGTGGTTCGAGCCGCCCGCAGCGCTGCCTTCGCTGCTGGTGAAATATATCTTCACCAGCGAAAAGCTGTCGGTGCAGGTGCATCCGTCCGACGCGCAGGCGCAAAGTCTTGGTGAAAGCGATCGCGGCAAGGAAGAGTGCTGGCTGGTTATAGATGCCGAGCCGGATGCGACGCTTGGCATCGGTTTTCGCGAAGAGGTCGATGCTGAAACCATTCGGCGTGCGGCGCTGGATGGCACAATCGAGGATATGCTGGTCTGGTATCCGGTCCGGGCGGGGGATTTCTTCTATATTCCTGCCGGCACCGTCCATGCGATTGGTGCAGGCGTCAGTCTGGTGGAAATTCAGCAGAACAGCGACATCACCTATCGCCTTTACGATTATGGTCGCCCGCGTGAACTGCATCTGGAAAAGGGATTGGTGGTGGCCAGAGGGACACCTCACGATCCTGCATTGCGGCGCCATTTGCCTCATGCCGGCACGGTGGAACTGGTGTCCAATGCTTTCATCGTGGCGCATCGGTGCGATGGCTTGCCTGATCCGGCAATTCTGGCCCAATATGCAGGTCCATGCATCGTGATCCCGCGAAAAGGCGAAATGTGGGCGTCTGCCATTCCAATCCATCCGGGAGATTGTGCCGTAGCGGGCAGCGCGGCCGATATTACGTTCGATCCTGCGGGATCATGCGTATTGGTGCGGCCGGCCTGACCAATGGCCTGCAAAGTGCCTAGCCCCCTCCTTTTGGCTTATCGTTTGCGCTGATGCGAGCTTCGAAAACGAACGCAGCACCGGTGCGCAGAAAGCCGGTGCCATGGCGCAGCGCTTCGGGGTTTCTGGCAATCGTGGGCATGGCATTTGCCGTCGCAAAGCGCGAAGCATTGGCCGGGCTTGGGAATATTGCGCGCGGCAAGCGTGTGCGGGGGTGGAACATGCTGTGCCGCGCGGCGTCCCGCCATGGCGATTATTATCGTCGTTGGGCCGCGTCAGCGGAACCCGATCTGATAAAGGCCTGGTGCGGGGTGGGTGGTTCGTCAGCCCCGGTCCTTGCACCATGTTGCATCATAATTGGTGCGCCGGATGATTCCGCAGCCGCCCTTCGCAGCGCCAACAGCCTCCGGCTCGCGTTCGGAAAGAATTGTGTCATCCTCACCTGCGGCGTCGCGGTTCCGGGTTGCGTGCCGATCGATGATGAAGGTGCGGGCACATTGCGGCAGGTATTCCTGACGAAAGATCGCGCCGGATCAACCCCGGCGTGGATCATCCCGGTCAGGGCTGGCGACGGCATTTCGCCCTTGGCAAGCGCGGTAATCGGCGCTGCTGTGCAAAAAAGTGCCGATGCGTCCGTTCTGTTCTGGGATTCCGATCAGATCATTGCTGGCGGACGCTCTGACCCGTGGATCAAAGGAGAATGGGATGTCTGGCATTACCTTGCGCGCGACAGTCTGAGCGGGGCCTGCGCGATATCGGGCAAGGCTGTGGACATGTTGCCTGCAGAAATCCTCGACGTTGAAATTTCGCTGCAATCGGTCGCGACCGCGCTGATGTTACTGGTTGCGGGTGGAGTACCCCACGATCCAGTGCATATTCCGATGGTTCTCAGCCATGCTGCGGTCGCGGACGGCTTTGTTTCGCAGGATCAATGGCGGCAGATCGTCGGCAACTGCTGGTCTGAGCCAATTGAATTTAGCCAAGATCCCGCGCGCTCCCGCTTTCTCGATCCGCAGCCGCCTGCTCCGGTATCGTGGCCTTCGGTTTCGATTATCGTGCCGACGCGCGACAAGGCGCATCTGTTGCGCGCATGTGTCGCAGGGCTGGACTTGCTCGATTATCCCGGGCGGACCGAACTGGTCATCGTGGACAATGGATCGGCTGAAGCCGATGCCCTTTCCCTTGTGGAAGAACTGGAACAAAGCGGTCGGGCTATCGTGCTGCGCGATGACGGGCCATTTAATTTTTCCGCGCTCAACAATCGGGCTGTGGCGCGCAGTAGTGGTGACGTGCTGTGTCTGCTGAACAACGATGTCGAAGCTACCGATGGCCAGTGGCTTGCCTCGCTTGTGCGGTTCGCCTTGCGATCCGACATCGGCGCAGTCGGCCCGACGCTGACCTATCCTGACGGCACCATTCAGCATGCAGGCGTTGCCATTGGCATTGGCGATGCGGCAGGGCATGTCAGCCGTCATGCCATGCCCGGCATGCACGAACATCTGGCATGGCATGGGGCGCTGCGTTCGGTATCAGCAGTGACGGCGGCTTGCCTTGTCGTCCGGCGGGAAGCCTATATGAACGTCGGGGGGCTTGATGCCGATGCATTTGCGGTGGCATTCAACGATGTGGACTTCTGCCTGAAGTTGCAGGCGGCTGGCTTGCGGAATCTCTACGTTCCGTCCGTCAGCCTGATCCACCATGAATCCGTCTCTCGCGGCAGTGACTATGCACCAGCCAACCTTTTGCGGTTTAACGGAGAATTGTCGCGTTTTCAGGCGCGTTGGCGCAGCGCGGAATGGCGCGACCCGCACTACAGTCCGCTTTTTTCGAGATCGTCCGAACAATGCCTGCTGACGTTCTGACATTCAGGCCTGATCTGGCGCAGGTTACCCTTGTTGCGGTGACAAGTGTGGCACTTGATGCTACCTTGAAGGCATTGCACGCCTCTGCCAGGCAGGCGCGATTTGGTTCGGTAAAGCTGCTGTCAGATCGCAAACCTGACGGTTTTCCAGAACACTTTAAATGGGCGCGGATCGAACCGTTGCGATCAAGATCCGATTATTCGCTGTTCATGCAACATCGACTGACCGATCATATTCAAACGTCGCATGCGCTGGTGGTGCAATGGGACGGTTACGTGCTGGACGGTCGGTGCTGGCATGACGGCTTTCTCGACTATGACTATATCGGCGCGCCCTGGCCGCAGTTTGATGATGGCCATGCGGTTGGGAACGGGGGTTTTTCACTGCGCTCCAAACGGCTGCTCGATGCAACCCGATTACTACCGCAAAGTCCTGCCGAAGCGGAAGATACTCTGATCTGCCGCACACACCGCGCTTTGCTTGAAACGCGCCATGGCATCCGGTTCGCGTCAACCGATATTGCGCTGAAATTTGCCTATGAACGCACGCAGAAGTGCGGGGGTGAGTTCGGATTTCATGGTGTTTTCAACATGATGACGGATATGCCCCAGCGTGAGTTTGAAGCTGTTCTGGCATCGCTGGAGCCTGGCCTGCTGGGCAGACGCGAAAGCCGGGAGGTGATGTGGCATGGCCTGCGTCGGGCGCGGCTGCGGACATTGCTGTTAGCCATGCGACAGCGCCGAATTGGTTGAACTAGTTGGCGTAACGTGGCTGGACTGCCACAGGCCAATTGCTATTGACCAGCTAAGTAGAGCCGATCTTCGATCGGAACTATCGATATCATTACGGAAATTTCCTTATGGCGACCGAACTTGAACGCTTTGATCTTGCCCAGTTTCGGGGTCGGATCGCCTATGAGCACTTGCACCGCTATGCGCTGTGCAGGGATCGTGTCGCGGGCAAGCGGGTGCTCGATCTGGCATGTGGCACCGGTTATGGCACCGCACTGTTGGCACAGGCTGCTGCAGACATTACCGGTGTCGACATAAGCTTTGATGCCATTCGTACCGCCAAAGCCCGTTATGGGCAGAGCGGTGCAAAATACCTCAGCGCAGACTGTTATGACCTGCCGTTCGAAAACGGGTCGTTCGATGTCGTCATCGCGAATGAGATGATCGAACATGTCGAGAATCATGACGGCCTGATTGCCGAGGCGCGGCGCGTGTTGGCCGATGGCGGCCTGTTCCTTGTCTCCACCCCCAACAAGCCCGTTTACAATCGTTACAAGCAGCCAAACATCTTTCACGTTTCAGAAATGGATGTGCCGGAGTTTCGCCGGCTGCTTTCGCGCCATTTCCGCGAAGTCCACTTTACCGGAACGCGGATGGCGCTGGTGTCCGTTGGGTTTGATCTTGACGGGGGCGCTACGGCAAGAAATCTGGCTGCGGCAAAGATCTACCACGGGCAGGTCGACGATGCGGCCGTGCCCGCAATTGACAACGGAGATCTATGGCTCAACGATGCCGAATATGTGCTGGCAGCCTGTTCGGACGCGCCCGTTGAAGCGGCGGCAAGCGCATCCAGCCTGTATTATGCGCGCGAAGACGATCTGTGGCTGGAACATGAGAAGGTCATGGCCTGGGCATCGCAGTTGCACGAAGAGGATGAGGTCCTGCGTGCCGATGTCGTGCGCACGCGTGAGGATCTGGAAACATCGCGCGAAGCCATTGCCAGGACGGAGCAGGAAAAGTCTGCGCTTGCCGAACGCATCGAGGATCTTCGCAGCGCAACGGCCACCATCGGAAATGCGCTGGATCTGCAGCGCGAAAGCATCGGGCGTGAACTGGGGCAGCATTTCGATGTGATGTCCCGATTGCTGCGTCAGGCGACTGGTAGTGATGTGGGTGCCGATGCTCCCTCGTTGATCGAAGCCATGTTCAGGCTGGGCGACACGCTGGCGACTCAGCGGGTGCAACTGGCTGATCTGGAAGCGATGCGGGGCCGGGTGGCCGAAGCCGAACGACAGGGCGCAGAGCTTCGCCGGACCGCCGAGGATGCCTTGCGGGCACAAGCGCATGCAGAACAGGACGCGGCTCTTTTCAAAGAGAAGCTGGCCGAAATCACGCGGCAGGCCGAGCAGGCTGCGCGGTCTGCCCAGACAAAGTTTTTAGCTGATCTGGCCGCTGCGGAACTGCGGATCAGTCAGGGCAAAGAGGAAATGCGTCAGGCAATCCGACAATTGTCTGAAAAGCACGCGGAGGAGTTGGCGCGAGTCAAGGCAAACCCTACGGCAAATGCGCAGAGCGATACGTCGCTCGCTGCATCATCACCTGAACTTCAGGCCGAACATGCCGCTGCCCGTAAGCGCTTTGTCGCTGCGCATCGACGGGTTCATGCGGGCCTCGCGCTTGCCAGCCAATCCATCCATGGCCGAATTCCGCCGGCCGATCCCGCAAAGGTGAGCGGCATGGCTGCGTTGAAGCGCAAGCTTGGGCTGCCGGTCGCGCTGTTCCGCACGGCAGCGTTCGATGCGGGGTGGGTGGAAAAGCAGGTGCCTGGCCTGACCGGGATAACCCTTGCGCGGTTTGTTGCCGATCCGCAGTTGCACCACATCGCGCCGCATCCCCTGTTCGATGCGGCAGGGTATCTGTCACGTTATCCCGATGTGGTGCAAAGCGGTGTTTCGCCGCTTCAGCATTATTGCATGCACGGCTGGCGCGAAGGTCGGCAGCCTCATCCGTTGTTCGCCAATGACTGGTATCTGCACCAGAATCCTGATGTCATGCGCGCATGGTCGGGAAGCCCGCTCGATCACTATCTTGAACTGGGCTGGAAGGAAGGCCGCTGGCCCAACCCGTTGTTTGATCCGCGCGCCTACCTTGATCGTTATCGTGACGTGGATGAGGCGGGGGCAGAACCGCTGACGCATTTTGCAGCGTTTGGCCAGTTCGAAGGACGCGAGGCGCAGTTCCGTTCGGCGGACACCAACTGGCAGCGCTTTGTACCGGCATCGTCGCGCAACCGCTCGCTTGTCGAATATTTCCTGACCGAAGCGCCGGAAAATGGTCCCGATGGCGATGCAGCGGCGCCTGCATCGCGTGCGGGCGCGGGCACTTGGCCGCCTCCGCCGCTGAACGATTACTGGCCGCCGCAATCACTGCGCGATTTCGTGATTGAAGGGTATGGCGAAGACGCGCTCGTCCTTTACTGGTATCTTTATTCCGTCATGGCGCAATACGCCGACGAGCCAGAAGAGTTCGCAGGTTCAGAAGCGTTCGCGGCGCTGGTGGGCAGGGCAAGTACACTGGCCAAGGCGCGCTGTGCGACCATTGGTGCCCGGCCGGATGCATCGGTCGTCATCCCGGTTTACAACAATATCCTTGATACCCTGCTGTGCATGGTTTCGCTGCTGGAACAGGACACGGACCACAGCTTTGAAATCATCGTTGCAGACGATGGATCGACCGACGCCACAGCCACGATCATCCCCGCCATTGGCGGCATGGTCCGTTATGTGCGGCAACCGCGCAATCTTGGGTTCTTGGGCAATTGCAACGAGGCGGCAAAGGTTGCTGAGGGGCGGTTCGTTGTCCTGCTCAACAATGACACGCTTGTCCTGCCAAGGTGGTTGAACGGATTGCTGGCTCCGTTTGCGACGCATGACAATGTGGGGCTTACCGGGTCGAAGCTTATCAACTGGGACGGGTCGCTTCAGGAAGCTGGCGGGATATTCTGGCGGGACGGATCTGCCTGGAATTTCGGACGTGACCAGAATGCGCGCGCGCCTGAGTTTAGCTATCTCAAGGATACCGATTATTGTTCGGGCGCAGCCATTGCCATTCCGGCCGATATCTGGCGCAAGGTCGGCGGTTTCGATCCTGCCTATACCCCGGCATATTGCGAGGATTCCGACCTTGCCTTCCGCTTGCGCGATGCAGGTTACAGAACGCTGTTCAGTCCTGAATCCGAGGTGATCCACCATGAAGGTCGCAGCCATGGCCGCGATCTGTCTTCCGGGATCAAGGCCTATCAGGTCGCCAATCAGCAGCGTCTGCTTGATCGGTGGCGCACGGTGCTGGAACGCGATCATTATCCCAATGCCGAAAACGTGCTGCGCGCGCGCGACCGTTCGTTCGACAAGCGACATATCCTGATCGTCGATCACTATGTGCCGCAGTTTGATCGGGATGCCGGATCGCGCACCATGTTCGACTTCATTCGCACCCTGTTGAATGATGACTGGGCGGTCACGTTCTGGCCTGACAATCTGTGGCGCGATCCTCATTATACGCCGCAACTGCAACGCATGGGCGTCGAAGTGATCTATGGCCCTGCGTTCCGTGACGGTTTTGCCGACTTCATCCGCAATCGGCAGGATCTCTACGATGCCGTCCTGCTCAGCCGCCCACATATCGCGAAGGATTATGTTGAGGCGGTGCGCACCCATTCCCGCGCAAAGCTGGTCTATTACGGCCACGATATCCATTTCCGCAGGATGGCGGCGCAGGCTGAACTTGAAGGCAAGAATGTGAAAGCGCCCGATATTCAGGCGATGCAGGATCTGGAACTGTCGGTATGCAACGGCTCGGACGTCGTGATGTATCCCAGCCAGGATGAAGCCGCAGTCATGGCCGGTTTGGTCAGTGCGCGTACGCAGTCTGTCGCCATTCCGGCCTACCGTTATCTCGATGGAAATCTGGCCGCCGCCGAAAATCGTGTGCGGAATGCACCACGGCGTGAAGGGAACGCTCGTCTGTTGTTTGTTGGCGGTTTTGCTCACCAGCCCAACGTCGATGGCATCATATGGTTCTGCCGGGAGATCGCGCCAATCCTGCGGGCTTCGGGCTTCAGCTTCCAGCTTGATGTTGTCGGGTCGAACGCGAACGAAGGGATCATGGCGCTGGGCGCGGATGACATCAACGTCATCGGGTTCGTCAGTGATGAGACTTTGCAGGCCCTGTATGAAGATGCGGATATTGTGATTGCCCCACTGCGGTTCGGTGCCGGGGTCAAGGGTAAGGTCGTGGAAGCCATGGCTTATGGTGTGCCGGTGGTGACTACGGATGTGGGAGCGCAGGGCATTGATACGTCTGGCGAAATTCTGTTCCTTGGCAATGAACCTGCTGCGTTTGCCCGAATGGTGCAGGCCGCAGCGCAACGTCCTGCGGCCACGGATCGCGCGCTGGCAGCGATTGCCTTTGTAAAGGAGCATTACTCCCAGCAGGCGATGTCGCGCACGTTTGAATCAATATTCGGCTGACTTATCAGCCTTCACATGAACCACCGGGTGTATTGATGGCGATTGTTTTTGATAATGTGCGTTCGCGCGCACCTTTGCGGCTGGGGCTGGGCGGTGGCGGAACGGATCTTGCCGACTATTGCTTCCATCACGGCGGGGTCGTGCTCAATGCCACGATTGATCGCTATGCCTACGCGCATCTGACGCGACACCGCGAGGGCGGGATCGTGCTGAAAGCCGACGATCTGGGCACCGAGGAAAGCCTGCCCTGCTCGCTTGATTTTGACATCCGGCAGGGCCTGTGCCTGCACCGTGCGGTCTATCATCACATGATGACCGAATATAACGGTGGTCAGGCGGTTCCGATGACAATCACCACCACCATCGACGTTCCGGCAGGATCAGGGTTGGGAGCGTCGTCCGCCCTCACGGTTGCGCTGATCGAGGCTCACGCCCTTGCTATGCAGCTTCCGCTGGGACCATATGACGTGGCGCGGTTGGCCTATGATATCGAACGGCGGCATCTGGGTCTGCTGGGCGGGATGCAGGATCAGTATGCTGCTGCGTTTGGCGGCTTCAACTTTATCGAATTTCTCAAGGATGAAGCAGGGGTTATCGTCAATCCGCTGCGCTTGCGGCGTGACCATCTCAATGAATTCGAATCCTCGCTAGTGATCTGCTTCAGCGGCCAATCACGGGAATCCGCCGATATCATCAAGGATCAGATTGGCGGGCTGAAGATCTACAACGATGAAACGCTGGCCGCGATGCACGATCTCAAGCAGCAAGCGCATCGCATGAAAATAAGCATCCTGTCCGGCGATATTCCCGGCATGGCTGATGTGTTGCGGGAATCCTGGCTGGCAAAAAAGCGTACAGCGGCATCGGTCAGCAATTCTACGGTTGATACGCTGCTTGAAGTGGCGCTTGAAAACGGTGCTTGGGCGGGCAAGGTATCGGGGGCAGGCGGCGGTGGTTTCATCATGCTGCTGGCCGATCCGGAACGGCGCTATGGCCTGATCCGCAAACTGAATCAGCATGGCGGTGAAGCCAGTGCGGTCAAGCTGACGTTCGAAGGCGCAGAAGCCTGGGCGGTTCGATGAGCGCGGCGGTAGGAGCGACGGTGGCAACAACGCAATGCGTTATCCTGCTGGGCGGACTGGGCACGCGGCTGGGCGAATTGACCCGTGAAACGCCAAAGCCGCTGTTGGGCGTTGGCGGCAAACCCTTCATCGATGTTCTCATTCGTGAAGCGGTCCGGCGCGGGTTCACCAACATTCTGCTGCTGGCAGGCTTCAAGGCAGACGTCGTTGCCGATTACGTGGACGAATTGCGCACGCGCTTGCCGTCCGGTTGCAAGGTGGAAATCTCGGTCGAGGATGAACCGCTCGGCACAGGGGGGGCGCTGGCTCACGCGGGCGATCTGCTGGATGATCGTTTCATCCTGTTGAACGGGGATACCTGGTTTGATTTCAACTGGCTGGATCTGGTGGAAACTGCGGGCGATGGAGCGGCAATCGCGGTTCGGGAAGTTCCGCTGGCCGACCGCTACGAAAGCCTTGAGATCGCGCCAGACGGGCAGGTGACAGCCATCGTGCCGCGTGGACAAGGGGCAAGGCCCGCCGCAATCAATGGCGGCGTCTATGTTCTTCGTCGCACCGATCTTGATGGCTTTTCTGGCAAGTTCTCGATCGAAAACGATCTTCTGCCTGAACTGGTCGTGCGCGGGGAACTGCGTGCAGCGCGGTATGCGGGGTTCTTTCTCGACATTGGCATCCCCGAAACCTTTGCCGCCGCCCAGCAATCCATTCCGGCACAGCAGCGTCGACCAGCGTTGTTTCTCGACCGGGACGGCGTGATAAATCATGATGACGATTACGTCGGCTCGTTTGATCGTGTGCGCTGGATCGATGGCGTGGCTACGGCCATCCGCAGGGCCAACGATCTGGGTTACTACGTGTTCGTCGTGACCAATCAGGCCGGCGTGGCGCGTGGTTTCTATACCGAGGCTGATGTTCTGAACCTGCATAATGCCATGGCTGCGGCCTTGCGTGCGCAGGGGGCCACGATTGATGACTGGCGCTATTGCCCTTTCCATCCCGATGGCAATGTGGACTGCTATCGCGCTGCGCATCCCTGGCGCAAACCGAATCCCGGCATGTTGCTCGACCTGATGCAGGGCTGGCCTGTCGATCCTGCGGGCAGCTTGCTGGTGGGCGATCAGCCAACGGATCTGGCCGCAGCACAAGCTGCTGGAATTGCCGCATTTCATTTCACTGGTGGCAATCTGGAACATTTCCTTGTCCCGCACCTTGATCGCCTGAATGACGCCAACCTAGCAGAGACTGCCTGACCATGACGACTGACCAGATTGCCCTGCAGCCCCACGCTGAATTGCAGATTGCCGCTGATCGCGCTTGCAACTGGCTGTGCGACGTTGCGGCGCCTTTGTGGGCTGAGCGAGGACGCACCGCATCGGGTCTGTTCGCCGAACGCATGACTCTGACGGGCGAGCCGGACAGCAGCTATTTCCGTACGTTTGTGCAGGCGCGGCACATCTATGCCTTTTGTGGGATTGGTCGCATGGGCTGGAATGGTCCATGGCGCGAACTCGTGACGCAGACTGTCGAGGTTTTGCTGAACAATGCGCGCAGGCCTGACGGTTTCTTTGTCCATCGACTTGCCGCCGATGCATCGGTGGCGGACGCGCGGGCTGACCTTTACGATCAAGCCTTCGTGCTGTTCGCGCTTGGTACCGCAGGCGGAGCCTTGGGCGAACCGCGCTGGTTTGATGCTGCCGAAGCCTTGTTTGACACTATTGAGCGGGAATGGTCGCATCCTGCAGGCGGCTTTACCGAAGGCGAGATTGTGGACCCGTCGGTCCGGCGGCAGAATCCGCACATGCATCTGTTCGAAGCTTCGCAGGCCCTTTGGGATGCGAGCGGTCGGAGCAGGTTTCAGGACCTGGCCTATCGTATTGCGGAATTGGCCGCAGGAAAGTTTATCGACCCGGCATCCGGTGCGCTGCTTGAATACTTCGAACAGGACTGGACGCCCGCAAAGGGCGATCGGGGCCGCATCGTCGAACCGGGACATTGCTTTGAATGGGCGTGGCTGTTCGATCGTCTGGCGCGCGCTGGATGGGTACATGGCGAAGATGTGGCCAGCCGTCTGATCGGCTTTGCTCGCAAGACGGGGATCGACCCTGTTCGCGGGGTGGCGATCAACGAAGTGCTGACAGATGGAGCGATCGCTGACGGAAAGGCCCGGCTCTGGCCGCAGACAGAGCGGATCAAGGCAGCGGTATCGCGCTATCACCGTAGCGGCGATGGTGCAGAGGCAGCCGAAGTGGTGGCTGCGCTGCGCGGGCTTGAACAGTATTATGCGGTAGAAACGCCGGGGCTGTGGCGCGATAAACTGGGCGCTGATGGCAACTGGCTCGATGAACTGGCACCGGGCAGTTCGCTCTATCACATCAGCTGCGCCTATGCTGAACTTGCAAGCTGCCGGTAAGCACGACGCAGGCGGAAAGCACCAGGCATCAGCCAATCAGGCATAGCGGTCATAAAACCTGATGTAGTCGATCAGGATGTTGCGCAACTGGCTCAGCAATTTATGGTCGGCCATGGTTTTGGCACGTTCAGCGCTGGGTTCCGTCACTTTCTCGCGCAAGGTCAGATTGAGCGGCTGCCCGACGAGTTCGCCCAGCTTTTTGCAAGGTCTCACTGGTTTTCATAAGATCCGATCACGATAAAGCGGCTTATGTCAAAATCGCTGAAATAGGATCAGCAAAGCTGTAGATTGTTGTCGAGCCAGTAATCATGTCGTGGATTGTCGCAGTGCGGCATTCCTTTCCAAAAATTTGCAAAGGGCGGCGATCAGTGTGGTCCCTAATGATCCGGGCCTATGGACCGAAATAACCATTCATATGCCAAATGCTTCGTTTCCCTGGCGTGAGTAGCGGCCAGGGAAACGGGCGTTGCGAAATGATTCAACATCTGACCGTTCAGATATGGATGCATCTCGTTGGCATCACTGTTGGGGCATTTTACTGGGCGATATTCGTGATCCCCACGATTGAGAAGGCCATCGATGAAACAATGTTCACGAACTTCTGCAGATCGGAAACCGGCGCGCTTGATACATAGACCACATCCTTGTTGCGAACCGGAAAGCCCTGCGCGACGAAAAATGATGCGGGATCGGAAAGGTCGATACGGTAGATGACCGGAACCTTGCCGTCGGGCGTTCGCGCCGTCGATGCCGCGCTTGCAGCGTCAAGCGCGGCAGGGTCTTCCAGCCGGAAAATGAAGACGCCGCGCGGGTTGGCCTTGTCATCGCGCAGCCCGCCGATGCGGCCAAGCGCCTGCGCCAACGTAATCCCGGTGCTTTCAAAGTTGACTTCAGCATTGCTCCCGGTCGCCCCCATGGCGATGAAACTGTAAGGCTGGAAATAGGCGGTCACCACATCATCGGGCTGCATCCGCACATTTTGTCGCGGATCACGGATGATCTGTTCCAGCGGCAGCGATACGGTGCGGTCGCTGCGGGATATCTGGATCATCGTTTTGCCCACTGGCTGGCGCACGCCGCCCGCGCCTGCCAGCACGTCAAGCAGGCGCTCCCCCCGTGCTGTCAGCGGCACCCGCGCGCTGCTTGCCACATCTCCCACAACGGTCACATTGGCCGATGCGTTGCGTACGATCCGCACAATGGCCTGAGGGTCATGCGCTTTGCCGGAAAGGCGGGAAACGATGTCGCTTTCAACCTGATGCGTGCTGCGTCCGGCCACGTTCAGGGCACCGGCAAAGGGGATGACGATACGGCCGGTGGTGTCGACCATCTGTTCAGGAATGGTGGTGCTGCGCATCGATGCGGCCGATGCAAGGCGCGCATCACTGCTGATCGAGCCGAACAGCACTGCTGGCGGAGCTTCCCATACCGAAATGTCCAGAACGTCGCCCTTGCCGATGACATTGCCAACCGGCTGTCCTTCGCCCAGCGCGTCGGAAAACAGTGCGGTCTGGCCGCTGGCGATGATCCTGCGCGCTACGGCGTCGGAAACGTCGACGATCTGGATCCGGGCATCTGCCAGCGGGCGCGTATCGGCCTTGTTGATCGCGCCTGTGCTGGGACCGCTGGCACCCAGCGATGAACATGCGGCGGTTCCGGCCAGCAGCATGACAAGCCCTGCAGCACGAAGCATGCGGATCGCTGCGTGGTCGCGTCCGGCGTTGTGGCCGTCCAATGGCGCCGGCTTGCGGCTCGAAGTCTGCACAGTCACATTAAACCTTTCATTGCGGACCGCGCTGTAATTGCACGAAGCGCGCCACTCAACGTATTTTGCCTGTCACACGAATCCGGCGAAATTTGAATGCGCCAATTTGGTCCAAGTTTGCGCTGCCTTGCCTGCCGCCGGGTTTATGGGACTTGTACGAGGCGCTGGTCAGGCTCCACTTGGGAAACAACGCGGTTCGGCGCACTTTGCAACCGGCCCCATTGCAAAAGAGTGCTCTTTGGCCCATTGCCCGTCGCGTTTTCTATCTGAGATACCCTTTGGGGTGGAGCAAGGAACTTTTAACCTGTCATGGTTGCTTCCGGCCTGAATAAATTGCTAAGAATCAATAAGCTGGCTCTGGCGACTATCGTCCTGCCAACCGCTTTGGCCATTCTGTATTTCGGCTTTCTGGCCTCCGATGTCTATATTTCGGAGTCCAGATTCGTTGTGCGCAGCCCTGATAAACCGGCCCCGTCTGGTTTGGGGGTCATCCTCAAGAGTGCTGGTTTTTCAACTTCCGGGGATGAAGTCTATGCGGCCCGCACATTCGTGCAGTCGCGCGATGCCTTGCGTGAACTGGACAAGGGCGGGGCGTTCAAGGCGGCCTATTCGGCTGGCAGCATTTCGATCTTCGATCGCTTCGCGCCGCTGCCAATGCTCGATTCCTTTGAAAGTCTTTACAAGTATTTCCAGAAAAAGGTGGTGATCGAAACCGATACCTCCACCTCGATCAGCACGCTTACCGTGCGCGCCTATACGCCGCAGCAGGCGGTGGCGTTCAACCAGCGACTGCTGGAAATGGCCGAAGCCACGGTAAACAAGCTGAACGAACGCGGACGGCAGGATCTTATCCGCTACGCCACTGCCGAAGTCGACGAAGCAAGGCGTCAGGCCTCAGCAGCTTCGGTGGCACTGGCGGCCTACCGAAATGAGGCAGGTGTGGTCGATCCGGAAAAGCAGGCTGCAGTGCAATTGCAGATGGTGTCAAAGCTTCAGGACGAGCTGGTCGCCACCAAGATGCAGCTTGTCCAGTTGCGGACATATACGCCGCGCAACCCGCAGATTGAGGTCATGCAGACCAAGTCCGTGGCGCTGCAGAAGGAAATCGAACAGCAGTTGGGGCAGGTTGCCGGCAATTCCCGCTCGCTTGCCGGAACCGCCGTGCGCTATCAGCGCCTGCTGGTGGAAAGCTCGTTTGCCGACAAGCAACTGGCAAGCGCGCTCGCCTCGCTTGAACAGGCGCGCAACGAAGCCCGCCGCAAGCAGGCCTATGTCGAACGCATCGTATCGCCCAACACCCCTGATGCCCCTCTCGAACCTCGCCGCTGGCGTGGTATTCTGGCCACTTTCGTCGCCAGTTTGTTGGCGTATGGCATCGTCAAGATGCTGCTGGCCAGCCTGTTTGAGCACCGTGACTGATGACGGACACGCTACCGCCAGCTAGTATCAGATCGTTCCGGCGATCTCTGGCGATTCAGATTCGTGTGGTATGGGCGTTGATGTTGCGCGAAGTTCTGACGCGGTATGGTCGCCACAATATCGGTTTGTTCTGGCTTTACGTTGAACCGATGATGTTCACCATCGGCGTCACAATTCTCTGGTATGCCATTGGTGCAAACCATGGTTCGAATCTGCCTATCATGGCATTCGCACTGACTGGCTATTCTACCATTCTGTTGTGGCGCAACATGCCAAACCGCGTGGTTATGGCGGTTTCGTCCAATTTGTCGCTGATGTATCACCGTAACGTGCGCGTGATCGATCTGTTTGCGTCACGCCTTTTGCTGGAATTCATCAGCGTCACGTCTTCGTTCTTTTTTCTGACCGTGCTCTTCGGTTTCACAGGATATATGGATCCGCCAGAAGATATTCTGGCGCTGTGCGGAGCGTGGATGGTTACGGCATGGTTCGGCGGTTCGCTGGCGCTGTTCCTTGGTGCTGTCGGGGAAAAATCCGAACTTGTCGAAAAGCTCTGGCATCCGCTTGCTTACATACTCTTCCCGCTTTCTGGCGCGGCGTTCCTAGCAGATGCGTTGCCGCCCGGCACGCGAGAGAAGATGCTGCTGATTCCCATGGTCCACTGCACCGAAATGATCCGTGAGGCTTATTTCGGCAGCAAGGTGACCGCGCATTACAATCTGGGATATCTCGTGTCGTGGAACATGATCCTGACGATTTTGGGCTTGTCGATTGAGCGACAGTTGAGCCGGGAGATTATTCCGGAATGATCCGCCTCGAACATGTCGACAAGATCTACAAGACCGGGCACGGGCCAACTCAGGTTCTGACCGACGTTAACCTTGAGGTGAAGCGCGGCGAACGTCTGGCGATCATCGGGGGCAATGGCGCGGGCAAATCAACTTTGATCCGCATCATTAGTGGTATCGAAATGCCGACCAACGGTAATGTCGATACCCGGATGCGGATTTCGTGGCCGCTTGCATTTTCCGGTGCGTTTCAGGGCAGCCTGACCGGGGTCGACAATGTCCGTTTCATCTGCCGCATCTATGGGCAGGACTGGCGAGACGCGCTTGGCTTTGTTGATGATTTTTCCCAACTTGGCAAATATCTGCGCGAACCGATCAAGACCTATTCGTCGGGTATGCGCGCCCGGCTTGCCTTTGCCATATCCATGATGATCGAATTCGACTGCTATCTTCTGGATGAGGTTTTCGCCGTTGGCGACGCCCGTTTTCAGGCGCGCTGTCAGGAGGAACTCTTCGGCAAGCGTGCAGATCGCGCGTTCATCATTGTCTCGCACGATGCGCGCTTTCTTTTTGACCATTGTGAGCGGGGTTCCGTGCTGCGCCGTGGCGTTCTGACTCACTATTCCAGCCTTGTCGAAGCGCAGGAATCGCATGACGAATATATGCGCTCAGGCGCGCCATAATGCTGTTCAATAGAGTTCCAAGATGCTGAAAATCTACAAGATCGTTGAACTCGACTGCAAATTTACCGACAGGATACCTCAGTCATACCAGGATGATCCTGCAATTTCCGCTGCCTTGGCGGCGGTGTCCTATCGCCCGCTCTTGCGCAACTGGACGCTGCGGCCCGATGATCGCCTGTTCGTATTGGACGACCCTTATAATCAGCAATTGCGGTCAGGCTATGAAGACATGGCAGCGCAGGCGCATGCCATTGCCCCCTGTGGTGAACTGCTGTTTGAACGGATATGGTGCCTTGGCCGTGATGGTCTGCGTGTCGATTGCGACAATGGCGTTGTCTTTATCGGCCACAGCGTAAACTGGAGCCGGGAATATTTTAACTGGTGGATCGAAGCCAGCGATGTGGGTTTCATTCAATGGCTGAATGACGATACATTCCTTGCTGATTTCGGTGAATCCGAACGTCGCGACGATGACATCGTGATGATGAAAGCTCCCGGTTACGGGATTTTCGGCCACTGGTTGCTGGATCTTGTGCCGCAGCTTGTTCTCACCCGGTTCATGGCAGCAAGTGATGATGTCCGTTTTGTCTTCGATCATCTGACCGACTGGATGAAGACCCTGCTGGTGGCGGTCGGGATTACGCATGTCGATTCATATCAACATTTGCTGACCGAACATCATCACATGCGCATGCCAACCGGGCTGAAGTGCGGCTTTGCGCTGGCCCAGCCGATAAATGGGCTTGCATGGTCAGAACTGCGCGCGCGTTTCAACCATATGAACTGCAGTGCGGCCCCTGCACCGGCAACGCGCTTGTTCATCAGCCGCAAGAAATGGGCAGGGCAACGCTCACTGGCGGACTATGCGCTACTTGAAGATATGATGGCGTCGCTGGGCTTCACCATTTTCTATCCCGAAGAGCATGATCTGACAGCGCAGGCCCATGCTTTTTCGGCAGCGCGTCTGATCGTGGGTGAAGATGGCAGCGCGTTGCACTCGGTATTGTTTACGCAGCCCGGTGCCGTGCTTGGTATATTGATGCAGCCTGATCGAATGAACCTGTGGCATGCTGGCATCTGCGACACGATGGGGCACAGACTGGCATATCATCAATTGCCCGCTGCCGATCCGTCAGGTGATGCGCCCCTTGATCTGGATGCCATCGCCACGTTCGTCCAGCGACTGGAGGCGGCGGGGTAAGGGGCAAGACTCTCTCCCCTTCACTCCGGAACCATCGGGGCCCCTTCAAACCGGGCGACCGCATGGCGTACCACCATCGCCAGCGCTTCTTCTGAAAAGAAGCCGCCGGGGATCAGGCAGCGGTCGATCAATACACGGCGAAACGCGGCATAAGTCTGCGCATCGGGGGCAGGGGGGCGTTGCCAGAAAGCGTCCAGCCCGTCCTGTGCGGTAATCCCGGCGATGTCGTAGACCGCGCTGCCCAACACGACTACGGGGATGCCCATCGACAGGCCCAGTGTTCCGCTGGTGCTGTTGATCGTGACCATGCCCTGCGCGCGCCGGGCCACAGGCACGATATCGCCGCTGGCAAGGTAGTCCACCCGATCGGCCACGCCGTATCGCACGGCCATGTCGGTGGTGATCTGCTGCCAGTCACGCACCCCGTTATCCAGCGGATGCTCTTTCACAACCAGCCGTGTGCCTTTTGCAGCATGGGCGGCGAACGAGGCGACGACCACGCGCAATGCTTCGGCTATCCCGGCAAACGGTGAATGCAGACGGATCTGTGCATCAGAATCAAGCTGCAGCGGGAACAGGAAATAAGGATCGTCCGATGCCTCTATCCGCGCCATCAGCGCGGCGGCCTGTGCATCACGCACTTTGCGCCGGCGCAGTTTGCGCAGCCACCCCATGCCTTCGACCAGCGGATGCCAGGGGCGATGGTTGTTCCAGTGCGAATAGTGCCACCGCGTCAACACATCGGCCACGTTATAGGCCAGGCCTTCAGTGGCCCTGCGGCGGAATGACGATGCCACCTGCCGGTGTTCGGGCACTGGCGGCAGCGCGGCTGCCGTATCCAGATACCATTGCGGATCGCGCGGCAGGGTGGAATGCCCGTTCACGCCGCCTTTTTCCAGCGTCACCCAATCGGGCCGGACATACCCTTCCTCAAAAACATGCACCGGTATCTGTAATGCGCGGCACACCTGCGTTGCCGCCATGTGATGATCGCGGCAGTCGCCAAACAGGATTACATCGGTGATCTGTTTTTCGGCAATGATCTGTTCAAGCGCGGCAGGCCAATCTTGCAGCGTGCCACGATAATCGATGCCACCGGGCAGCCGCCAGTAAAGCCGGTCGCCGCCGTTGAAGTTGACTTTGTGAACACGATGTCCGGCTTTCATCAGCCCCTGACCAAGACGGCGGAACAGCGGACCCATCAGGCCTTGCAGCAACAGTACGCTACGCTTCGCACGACGGGGCATATTGGTAACATCTTCCATGAATTTGCCGCTTAACAACAGTTTGCTGGCTGGTCGATGTATGACCTGTGGTTTCTCCCGCACAATTCAGTCCGTAAAGGCGACGTCGTGCGATGACAGGCACGGACCGGCTTGGTATGGGCACCGCCTGCAAATACGCTATGCGTTGTTTTGATTTTGGAAAGCTGGAGGCAGGCAAGGTGCTGATGTTTCTGGCATTCTTGGTAGGCGCGCTGCTACTCGACGCGACAGTCAAGCCCCGCCCTGCCATTCGGGTGTTGTTGCACCTGCGCAGCATGGCGGGCCTGTGCCTGCACACGCTGATCGTCGCTTCGGTCTTCGGTCTGCTCCTGCTGCTGTGTGGCAATGTCCCCGCCGCTGCCCTGTTGTCGCTTGGCATCGTTGCCCTTTTTACCATCGTTTCCAATGCCAAGCGGGCCATGCTGGGCGAAGCGCTGGTCTTTTCCGACCTTGCCCTGATCGGTGCGGTATTCCGGCATCCGCAGTTCTATCTTTCGGCACTGGGGCCGGTGCAGAAGGCCGCGCTGGGAGCGCTGGGGGTGCTTCTGCCGGTGACGCTCTGGGCGCTATTCGTGCCTCTCTGGCAACCCCATGTCATCGGACTCGCCATGGTGCTGGGCGGCATCACGCTGATCCGTGTGCTGTTGCGTCTTTCGCCGTGGGCGGACTTGGCGCAAACGCCCGATGCCGAGGCCGATGTCGAGCGGCATGGGTTGCTGCCGACCATCCTGCTTCACTGGCAGCGGTGGCGTGAAACCCCCGATCCGGCACCCCGCGTTCCGTTTCCCGCCCGGCCAGCAGATCGGGCCAATGAACGCCCTGTTGCGGTGATCGTGCAGTGTGAATCCTTTGCCGATCCGGTCGAACTGTTCGGCAATGCCGCGCTGTCGCTGCCCGGACTTGCCGCCGCGCGCGCGCAGGCTTGGCAGTGGGGCAACCTGATGGTCAGCGGCTTTGGCGCTTATACCATGCGCACCGAATATGGCGTGCTGTTCGGGCGGGGGGAAGATGAACTGGGATTCCGCAGGTTCGATCCCTTCCTTACCGCACAGGGCGAAGCCAGTTATGCCCTTCCTGCGCGCCTTCACGGTGCAGGTTGGCACAGCCTGTTTGTCCACCCCCACGATCTGCGGTTCTACAACCGTGAAGAGATTATGCAGGCAGGCGGTTTTGCCGAACTGGTGGGCGAAGATCGCTTTTCCCCGCCGGGGCCGGGTGAGGGGCGTTATGTCAGCGATGCAGCCATCGCGGGCGAGATCATGCGGCTGGCCCGCGATGCTGCGACCGCAACGCTGATCTATGCGGTCACTATCGAAAACCACGGGCCATGGGCGGCCAGTCCGGCCGAGCTTGAACATGATTACATGCGTCTGGTGCGTAAAGGCGATGCCATGCTGGCCGGCCTGAGCCATGATCTTGGCACTTTGGGCCGCCCGGCCACGCTGGTGTTTTTTGGCGATCACCGCCCTGCCATCCCCGGTCTTTCCATGCCGGGCGGCGCACGGCACACGCCTTATGTGATTATAAGGCTGGATTCGCAGGGAGATATCATTCCAGGTGAAAGGCGTAAGGTGGATCTCACCCCGGCCGATCTGCACCACACGGTGGCTGAATTGCTGGCATCCTAACGTCCTTCAGGAGCCAGCGCCTGCAGCAGCCGTTCCCGCACGGGGCGCGGCAACATGCGGTCAACCACCCGCAGCAGGGCAAAGGGCCATGGCATGATGACGTGGCTTGTGCCGCGCGCTGTGGCCCTTGCTATCAGTGCTGCTGCGCGCTGTGCGCTCAATGCCAGCGGTTTCGGGCCGGGCACGTTGCGGGCAGCTTGCGTGTTGATGAACCCAGGCGAGACCAGGGTCACGCTTACCCCATGTCGTTTCAGGTTTATGCGCAAACCTTCGGCAAACCGCGCCAGCCCTGCCTTCGATCCGGCATAGGCGGTGGCAAAAGGCAGGGCGTGGAACGCGGCGGCCGATCCGATCAGCACGATCTGCCCTTTGCCCCGCGCTGCCATCCGCTCGCCCAGTGCCGTGGCAAGCGCTGCTGGTCCGGCAAAGTTTACCTGCACCATTTCGGCTACCGTCAGCGCATTTTCGCATCGTGCGCCCGCATCACGAATGTCGCCCCGGCCGGATGCGATCACCAGCAAATCGAATGGTGTTGCCGTGTCTGCTGCCGTGGCTCGGTCCAGCATAAGGCGGGTATCATTCAAATCGACGCTGGCGGTGTCTGTCGTGCGTGCTCCAGCGTCGGTGCAGGCGCGGGATATGCGGTCCAATCGCGCGGCATCGCGGCCCCAAAGGGTCAGGCTGGCCCCCAGTCCGGCGTAATGGCAGGCCAGCGCCCCACCCAGTTCGCCCGATGCGCCCACGATCAGCACCTGCAAAGCAGGCGCCTGTGCTGCCGATTTATATCGGGAATGGATTAAATTATCTGTCATCACTTCAACACTATTCCCATGGACGGCTCGTCCATTGAAAATCGCTGGTTTATGTTGCAGTGCGGAAATTTTGACCAGAGTGGCTTCGGATTTATCGCACTCCACTTGTCGAAAATCTGCGGTCACCCCAACCATAACCCACTGAATTACGCTTGACATGATGGGCGGTGTCTTGTCCAGCATACCCCTAATGGCAAGTCGCAATCAACACGATGGGCAGGTCCGGCTGTTTCGTAACGAACGGCTTGAAAGTTTGACCAGGATCTCGCTGCCCGGCTTCTTGATTGTCTGGGCTATCGGCTTGCCGTTCATCGCATGGACTGCCGCAGGGACTGTGGATTGGGCGCACGCTATTGCGCTGGTCGCGCTTGGTGTCGCGGTTTGGTCCCTGTTTGAATACGCGATGCATCGCTTCCTGTTTCACTGGGAATCGCGCAGCGCGCTGATTCGCGGTTGTGTGTTCGTGATGCACGGCAATCACCATGATGTGCCCAATGATCCCCTGCGCAACCTGATGCCACCCATCGGCAGTTTTCCCATTGCGGGTGTCGTTTGGGCGGTGTGCCATCTGGTTGTGGGCAGTGCTGCCAACTGGACGTTCTTCGGCTTCATGTTGGGCTATGTCGCGTATGATCTGGTGCATTATGCCTGCCACCAGTGGCCCATGCGTGGACGGTTCGCGCAGATGTTGAAGAAGCATCACATGCGGCATCATCACGTCGAAACCGGCGGCAACTATGCCATTACCGCGCTGTTCTGGGACCGTGTTCTGGGCACCGCCATAACCTCGCTCAAACCGCGCGGCTGATTGCGGCGCGGCGCCACACCGTATTCTTACGGGCAAAGCCCGGCGATTGCTTCAGCCGCAATCTTCATATGCCGGTCCCATGTTGGCTCTTGCCATGTGTCTAGGCGCTGCATTTGCGCGACATGCGTCGGCCCCCGACAGGCGTGGTCCAGTATCGCGGCTTTCCAGCCCGGCCCGTCCAGCGGATCGATATAATCGGGCGCATCGCCGCCCACTTCATGGTGCGCAGGGATATCGCTGCAGATCACCGGTACGCCCACTGACAGCGCTTCGGCCACAGGCATTCCAAACCCTTCGGCAAAGGACGGCATCAGCAACGCGCGCGCGCCGCGCAACAGCGTGGCCAACTGGACGTCGGAACAGCCGCTCACTTCCTCCACATGCGGGCGCAGCGCGGGGCAGCGGTCCAGCATGTCCAGAACCTGCTCATTCTCCCACCCGCGCTTGCCGATGATGACCAGCCGGGGCACGTCGCCTGCTGGCAGGGTTTCGGCAAGATGCCGCCACAGGTGCAGCAGCAGCAGGTGGTTTTTGCGCGGCTCTATCGTGCCAAGGCAGACAAACCATGGCCGTTCATCCGGTCCGGTCTTGGCTGGGGCGCTGATTGAGGGGGGGGCCATCGGTTCGGTGCCCAACAGGGCTACATGCACGTCGATGTTTCGCCCGCTACGCTCTATCCACGGCTGGAACGAGCGCCCCGTTGCCGCAGAATTGACGATAACCGCATCGGCGCAGGCCGCCAGCGTATCCATGCGTTTGCGATGCAGATCTGCGCCACCAGGCCGCGCATATTCGGGAAATTCTATCGGGATTAGATCGTGCACCATGCACACGAAGCGCGCACTTTCCTGTGCCAGAATCCTGCGCACCTTGTCGGTGCGGGTCAGGTGGTGAGGCGATACTTGGACATAGACTGGACGATTGCCTGCCTCCTTGCCGGATGGTCGTTTCGGCAGCAGGCGTGCCAACCATGGCAGGACCGACGGGATCGACCGTTGGCGCGGGCCATTATCTTCAGCCGTCCAGCGGTGGTCCAGTTCATCAAGATACGCGAGCGCCACTTCCGGTGCGATCCGACCATACAGGCCGGTGGGATGAACGGCGGCAAACGCCAAGGCATTGCCATACAGCCGCTGCAACCCGCGGGCATAGGCCATTTCCACGCGGTCCACCCCCGATGGCGTGGAATAGCGGACGCGCGAAATCAGGCGCGATATGTCAAGGATGACCGCGCTCATCGCAGCATCGCCATAAGCCGTCCTTGCCATTTGCGGATCGGCGCGACCCAGCCCAACCGGTTGGGCGCGCGCGCCTGCGCCATGCGCGCCACCAGCACTTCGGGCGGGCAGGGCAGGCCGGTGACCGGGTCCAGATAGCGCGGATACAGGATCAGCACGCCCGCCACCAATTCATCCAGCGAAAGCCGCCGCTGCCGCCGTTCGGGCACTTCGCCCAGATCGCGGGTCAGACCCCAGCCGGCATAGAAGGGCGTGCCGTGGCAGGTTACCTCCCGCCCGCGCATAAGCGCTTCGAAACCGGTCAGCGATGTCAGCACATGCACGGCGTCCACCCGATCCAACAGGGCCGCCATGCCGCCGCCGCGCACGATGCGGTCGGCAAATTGCAGCGCGGCATCGTCAGCAACGGCACCCTTGCGGTGCCCGGCATCGACATCGGGGTGGGGGCGGAACCAGATTTCAGCATCCGGCTCCATTGCCCGCACGCGGCGTAGCAGTTCAAGGTTGGATTGCAGACCGCCGCCTCCGGCGAGCACCGACATGTCATCTTCGACTTGCGCCGGGACAAGCACAAGGCGGCGATCGGGCTGTCGTTGGGGCACGTCCTGCGCAGGGGCCGCCCCGGTGCCGACATGGTATTTGCTGATGCCTGCTTTCACGATGGTTTCGCGTAGGGTTCTGGCGCGTTCCAGAAGCCTTGGGTTGAAGCAGGCACCGTTCAGGTATGTTTCAAGGTCGCTTGGGTCACGCGGGTCAAAATGGATACCGGCATGGTCAACCACCACGGAACTGGGCGGAACAAGGTTGCTGCCAAGCCCCACCGACCGGACAAAACCATCCTCAACTCGTACCAGCGGGGTGCGCTGTTCACGCGCCTGTGCGATCAATCCGGGCGAAACGCGCGATGGCCAAATTGCCACGCCGCCGCCATGTTTCCTTGCAATAGCAAGTGCTTGTGTGCCATTACGGGCAAAGCGTAGCGGCATTTCGGGCACCCATAGAAACCGCCGGATTTCCTCGCGCTTCCACCACGCCATGCCCGCCGCGACTGCGATCTGCCGGTTGGCTGCGATCAGCCGCCGCCATTCCGCCAGCAGTTCAACCGTGGCCTCCAGCGTTGTCGGCTTGCCGGTGAAAGGATCGAAATAGGCAGCATTCGCAATGGCTTGAAAGGCATTCCCATCGAGCGTCGCGTCATCGTCTTCCGGCCCGCCGAACCGCCCGGACGAAAGCACCTGTGTTTCCACCCCGGCAATTCGCGCCAAGGCCAGCCATTCGTCATCGCCATGCACGATCAGGCGGCCGGCGCCCTCCAACACGGACCATGGATCTACCGATTGCGATGGGGCAATCCACAGTGCTACGGCTGTGATTCCGGCATCAAGTGTTGCCGCTAGGTTTTCCGCGTCTAGCGCCGAAGCGGGGCGGATCAACACTGTTGCGGGCTTGTCCAGTCTGGCTGGTTCCGCCCAGAACGTCCCGCCGACACGGGCTTTTCGCACAAGTGCCAAGGCATCCGTTGTGCTAGAAACTCCCGCCAGATCGACGGAAATATGAACCGGCGCGCCGGGAAATGGCGGCGCGCGGAGAATGGGGGCAGGGGCTGGCAGAGTCATGGTCGCTGGCCCCAACATGGCACGTCCAGCGCGCCGTCAGGCAGGCGGCGGATCACGCCATAGCCACCGGTCGGCAACTTCAGCGAAGGCAGCGTCGGCGCTATGGAGCGCAAGGCGGAATCGGCGAGGAGCGCAAACCGCGCCGCGCCATTGCTGGTGACCAACAAGGTTGGCGGGCAATTTTCCGTCAAGCTTGCCAAAACGGTCTGCCACGCTGCGATCCGTCCGTCGGCATCGACGATCCAGCCGGGCGGCGGACTGGCGGATTTGTCCCATGATTCTAGTGCGGAAACGCCAATGCGGGCAACGACGTCGGCCTCGCTGCGGTTCTCATCCGGGCCATGATCGATTTCGCGCAGGAAGTCGGCAGTCTGGATGGATACGGCACCGGTCTGTGCTGCCAGAATGGCCTGTGCGGTCTGCATCGTGCGCAGCAACGGCGAAACCAGTGCGCGGCTGAACTGCCAACCCATTCCGGCAAAGTGCGCGCCCAGCAGGCCTGCCTGTTCATGCCCCCTACCGGTCAACGGCAAGTCGGTGCGGGCGCCAATCCGACGTGGCGTTTCTTCAGCGCCGAAGGTGTTGCCGTGGCGGACGATGACAAGCATGGTGCGGACTAGTGCTTCTGGTCAGACCGGAAAAGGATCGCCCAAGCGGGCGATGGCCTGTTCAGCCATAGCAAGGTCTTGCGGCGTGTCGATGCCGGAAAGCACATGTGCGGGGACGTCCACCGAAACAGTCGCGATGGTCCAGCCGTTTTCGATAAAGCGCAGTTGCTCCAGCCCTTCGATCCTTTCGTAGGTGCCGGGGGCGGCGGCGGCGAACCATTCCAGCGCGGGCAGGGTATAGCCATAGAGGCCAAGGTGCTGCCACACCGGGCAGGGCGCTGTTTCCCGCAATTTTGCCTCGTTGCGGATGGCAGGAATGATGGTTTTGGAAAACCACAGGGCGCGCCCGGTGGCATCACGGGTGCAGGTGGTGCCGCTGAACGGTGCGGACAGTTTATGCTGACGCAGTCGGTCCAGTCTGTCCCAATCTAGTTGGAAAACCGGAGTGGCGACATCGGCTCCGCCGGTGCGCAGCGTGCGCAGCAGATTGGCGACGATGGCTGATGGAATGAATGGTGCATCGCCTTGCAGGTTGATAATGCGCGCAGGCTTTTTCGACCGTAGCAGGGCCGCAGCGTGGGCGCGCATGGTGCCGGAATCGAGGTCAGCAGACGTCATCGCCACACAGGCGCCGATTGCGTGCGCATGATCGGCAATACGCGCATCATCGGTGGCCACAACCACGTCGCAATGTCCTGCATCTGCTGCTGCCGCGCGTGCCACGGCCACGACCCGTTCCAGCAAGGTGCGCCCTGCGATGGGCAGTAAGGGTTTGCCCGGCAGGCGGGTGGAGCCAAAGCGTGCCGGCACGACGATCAGATCGGCAGGCATTTCATCCGCCGGTAGGCCGGAATCGGTCCGTTCAGACAATTCCGGCCCTTACGATGTCGTGCATGTGGACAACGCCGACCAGCTTTTCCCCATCAACCACGAACAGCACCGAGACGGCATTTTCGTTGAGAATGCGCAGCGCGTCCGAACACAACATTTCGCGCGGCACTGCCACCGGGTTGGGCGACATGTGCAGGCCGATTTCGTCTTCCAGACTGTAGATTGCGATACAGCGCCGCAGATCGCCATCGGTGAATGCGCCGACAAGGCGATCATCACCCTCGATTACGGCAGTTGCGCCATAGCGCTTTCGGCTCATTTCAATGGTAGCACTGCTGAGTGACGCGGTGCGGTTGACCTTGGGTATAGCCGCGCCGGTGCCCATCACATGATCGACGGTCAGCAATTGTGCGCCCAGCTTTCCGCCGGGATGGAATATGCGGAAGTCAGAAGGCGTGAATCCGCGTGCTTCGATAAGGGCGACGGCCAGCACGTCGCCCAGTACCAGTTGCAGCGTGGTGGATGATGTGGGGGCAAGATCGTTCGGACAGGCTTCACGCACTTGCGGCAGATCGAGGCAGATATCGGCGGCGCGGGCTGCAGTGCTGTCCGCATGAGCCGTCGCCACGATCAGAGTTATGTCAAAATGGTTGCAGTAGTTGAAGATATCGGCGAGTTCGCTCGTCTCTCCCGACCATGTGATGGCCAGAACGATGTCGTTCGAAGTAATCAGCCCAAGATCGCCGTGGCTGGCTTCGCCGGGGTGGAGGAACAGCGCAGGCGTGCCGGTTGACCGTAATGTTGCGGCAATCTTGCGGCCAATGTGGCCACTTTTGCCCATGCCGCTGACAACAACGCGGCCTCGCGTCCGGGCCATGGCATCGATTGCGCGACGCAATGCGGTGCTGAACTGGTAGTCTTCAAGAACATTCTTGAGAGATTCCAACGCCTGAATTTCGGTGTCGACAGTTTTTAGTGCAGAAACCTTGTATGGATTGTGGGGCAATTCTGCGTTCATCTGTTTCTTTTTTACCTGCATATTCGAACGTCTCTTCTGTCATTCCTGCGCGTAGCCCCCTCCGCCAGGTTTCAGATGATCGAAATAACTAGCCGTTGTCAGTGGCCATGTTCTTCGCCAAGGAGTTCTTCATTCCATCCTGATGGCCATAGACCGTTCTAGACGGCATTGCCAATGCCAAGAAAAGTGAGCCACGACACTTATGCTGCTTTGCAACCATCATATCGGAGGAAAAAACCCGCTGTTCGTGATCGCCGGGCCGTGTGTGATCGAGAGCGAGCATCATGCGCTTTCTGTAGCCGAGAGTCTTGCAGCATGCGCAGCACGCCTTGGTATTCTTCTGATTTACAAGAGTTCCTTCGACAAAGCGAACCGTAGTTCGGACAAGTCGTTTCGCGGTCCAGGTATCGATGAAGGTTTGCGCATTCTGGAAAAGGTGCGTGCGACGACTGGGTTGCCGATACTGACCGATGTGCATGAGCGAGAACAGGTTGCCGCGGTGGCGCAAGTGGCGGACGTATTGCAGACTCCTGCTTTCCTCGCTCGTCAGACTGATTTCATTGCTGCTGTTGCAGCATCAGGCAAGCCGGTGAACATCAAGAAGGGCCAATTCATGGCCCCCGCCGACATGATGCAAGTTGCGGCAAAGGCACGCAATGCAGCCAGCGCCGCCGGGCAGAATGCGGACAACTTCATGCTGTGCGATCGTGGTGTTTCGTTTGGCTATAATACGCTGGTTTCAGACATGCGTGGATTGGCAATCATGGCGCAAACCGGGTGTCCCGTGGTGTTTGATGCCACCCATTCCGTGCAACAGCCCGGCGGGCTTGGCGAAAGGTCGGGTGGACAGAGCGAGTTTGTGCCACTGCTGGCGCGGGCGGCAGTGGCTGCGGGCGTGGCGGGCCTCTTCATGGAAACGCACCCTGATCCTGCCAATGCCCTGTCTGATGGGCCAAACGCGCTGCCACTTGCTGATTTTGAACCGCTTGTGGCGAAGTTGCAGGCGATTGACGCGCTGGTAAAGGCCGCTTAGTTCGCCTCCTTGGGGACGTGCGGGGCAGCGCAGGAGTTCGCATGCGATTGACCGCAGCCGTCGGCAAGACATTGATGGCCCCTGTTTGGGCGCTGCAATTGCTGACCGGGGCAAAGAGTTTCCTCGACAATCCACTGATCGGCTCGCGCAGGCTGAACCGGTACGGCTTACATGTGGCGCGGGTGCGGCTGGCGTCAGCCATGTGTGACTGGCGGCGCAGGCGGCTGGCGCGTCATGTGCGGCCCGAATGGGTGGCCGCGTTTGATCGGGACGGATTTGTCGCCATCCATGACGTTGTGCCGCAGGCGGACTTCCCGGCCTTGCGCGCGGCCATTCTGGGCTATCGCGGGCCCGCGCGCGAAATGCGGCAGGGCGATGCCATCACGCGCAGGCTGGCGGTTGATCCCGATATGCTGGCAGCGATTCCGGCGTTGCGCGCTTTGCTGGCGCGGCAGGATCTGGTGGCGCTGCTGAATTATGTTGCGGGTTTCCGCACAACGCCGCTGCATTACATCCAGACAATCGTCAGCCATACCGGCGCGAATGAGGCTGATCCGCAAGAAGCGCTGCATGCCGACAGCTTTCATTCCTCGTTGAAATCTTGGCTCTTTCTCAATCCGGTGACCGCGCAGGATGGTCCGTTCACCTATGTCCGGGGATCGCATCGGTTCACGCCGCAGCGTCTGGCATGGGAGCAGCGACGGAGCATGGCCGATCCACGCGCGATTGACCGGCTTTCCGCGCGCGGATCGCCGCGTGTGGCAACGAGCGATCTTGACGCGATGGGCCTGCCAGCGGCCGAAGGGCTGGCGGTTCCGGCTAATACGCTGGTCGTGGCCGATACGGTGGGCTTCCATGCGCGCGGGGCATCGGCAAAGGCGGGAGAGCGGGTGGAGATATGGTCCTATTCCCGGCGCAATCCCTATTTGCCGTGGCTGGGTGGCGATCTGTTGAGCATGCCCGGTCTGGCTGAGCGCCGCATTGGTTGGGTCTGGGCGCTGCGTGACCGATTCGAGGCACGCCTGGGCCAGCCTTGGCGTCCGGCCGGCGTGCGCGGGGCCTTGTCTGATGATGCCTGATCTGACGGCCTGACGACTTACCATGGTTGCCGCCGCTTGCTGAAAAAGGCGCGCAATAAAGGTTGTTATGATATCTTGTAACATTTGGACGGTCGGGTTAAGGGGCGGGCATGAGTCTGCGCTGGTTCGTTTGGGCTGGCCGATGTGTCTGAATGCAAAGAAGGAATATCCTCGATGAAGCTCCTCGCGCTCCTTGCCGGTTCCAGCGCTTTGGCCAGTGCTGTCATGGTTCCGCAGGCATGGGCTGATGAAGCGCCAGCTGATGGCCATGTGCAGCCTTCGTCCCAAATCGTGGTGACCGCGCCATTTCAGCGGGACCGGCTGGATATCTTGTCCGGCGTATCGGTGGTGCAGGGAGAGGAGCTGGCGCAGGCGCTGCGCTCGACTTTAGGGGAGACACTTGACCGCTTTCCGGGCGTTTCGGCCACGTCCTTTGGTCCCAATGCATCGCGTCCGGTGCTGCGCGGGCTTCAGGGCGAGCGGGTGCGTATCCTGACAGACGGGGTGGGCGCGTTCGATGTTTCCAACACTAGCGCGGATCATGCGGTGGCGATCAACCCGTTGCTGGCTGAACGGATCGAGGTGCTGCGCGGCCCGGCAACGCTGTTGTTCGGATCGTCGGCCATTGGCGGCGTCGTGAACGTGATCGACAAGCGCATTCCGCGCCAGATCCCCGACGAGCCAGTGCATGTGGATATGATCGGCACGTATGGTTCGGCGGCGGATGAGCGGTCGGTCGGCGGTGCGGTGGACGTGCCGTTGGCGGGCAAGTTCGTGATCCATGCCGATGGCAGCTATATGAAGACCGGTAATTTGCGCGTAGGCGGGAACGTGCTGGCCCCGGTTGCACGGCTCACGGCCTTGGCCAATGCCGGGACCGAGGATGAGGATCAGAGCGCTGAAGGCATCAGCTTTGCCGAAAATGCCGCACTGAAGGGGCGTTTGCCCAATTCCGGGGCCGAAACATGGACGGCAGGCGTAGGCGCGGCGCTGATTACCGATAGCGGCAACATGGGCATCGCCTATAGCCGGTATGACAGCCTCTACGGAGTTCCCGTTCGTTATGCGGTCCGTCCGGGCGAGGAGCAGGAAGGCCCACGTCTTGACGTGGCGCAAGACCGGCTGGACTTGCGCGCTGAAGTGGAAACCGGTGGCGGTCTGTTGAAATCCATCCGCGCCAGGGCGGGCTATGCCAGCTATCGCCACTTTGAACTTGAAGGTGATGGGGCCATCGGCACGGCGTTCTACAACAAGGGTTTGGAAGGGCGTCTGGAACTGGTTCAAGCAGATCGCGGGGCGTGGAAAGGGGCCAGTGGTGTCCAGTATTTCTCGCGTGATTTCAACGTGATCGGTGACGAGGCATTTCTACCTAAAAGCTCGACGCAGCAACTGGGCCTGTTCACGTTACAGCAGATCGATCTGGGCGCGCTGAAGCTGGAGGGCGGGGCGCGGTATGAGCATACGGTGGCGCAGGCGTTCCCCACCGGCGATCAACCACAGTTCTTTGGCGGCAAGCGTACGTTCGATACGCTCTCGGCCTCGGCTGGCGCGTCCTATGGCTTTGCGCAGGGCTGGCGGTTGGGCGTGAACCTTTCGCGCACCGCCCGCGCGCCTTCGGCTGAAGAACTGTTCGCCAACGGTCCGCACGCCGGAACGCAGGCCTTTGAAGTGGGTAGCCCCGACTTCAAGGTGGAACGCGCAACCGGGCTGGAAGCGGTGCTGCGTGGGCAGGGGGCTGGCTTCAACCTTGAAGCGTCGGCCTATTACAACTGGTTCGACAACTTCATCTATGAAGACCTGACGGGCGAGGTCGAGGATGGGCTGCCTGTCTATCAGTTCGGCCAGGCCAAGGCGCGCTATTACGGGTTTGAAGTGCAGGCCTCGGCCACACTGGCAAAGCTTGGCGGGATGGATCTGGTGGCAGATGGACTGGCCGACTATGTCCATGCCGAAGTGGTCGGCATCGGCCCTGCGCCGCGTATTCCACCCTTGCGCGTACAAGGCGGGCTGGCGCTGAACGGCAAGAACGTGGACTTGCGAGGCGAAGTGGAATGGAGCGACAGCCAGAACCGCACAACGGCCTTTGAAACGCAGACCGCCAGCTTCACCGTGGTCAATGCGCAAGTGAATTATCGCCCCTGGGGCAATGACCGTCCGCTGTCATTTGCGCTGTCGGCCAACAACATCTTTGATGTCGATGCGCGCCGCCATGCGTCGTTCCTGAAGGATTTTGCTCCACTGGCCGGACGAGATATCCGCATTACGGCCCGCGCCAGCTTCTGATAAAAGCGGCGGGGCCAAGAGCCCCGCCGTCACATCACGTTCCGCGCAATTGCCGGATGGAGAAAGGCGCGTATTATTTCCCTGATCCGGGCAGAAGGTCGCCATACTTCTTTTCAAGCTGCTTGGTGAATTCGTAGCGTTTACGCAGCTCGGTCAGGGCACCGTTTACATCAAATGCTGCCACTTGTGATGCGATCAGGTCGGCACCTTTCTGGCCCCAGGTGGCGCGTTCTTCTTCGGTCACCGCTGTCACCCATCCGCCATGATCTGCCGGGTCGGCATAAAAGCTGCCGGCGGGCGTGCCATTGTAGGGCGGTACGTATCGGGAAAGAGCGCTGGGGTCTTTCAACGTTTCATGGCGAGGCTGGCTGAGGCCGACCGGGATGTCATTCAGACGGCCCACGATCTGATATGCGCCATATGTGGTGAACTTGCGGTCATCTGGGCCGCCCGTGCCGAAGCGTGGCGGGCCATCGGGCGAGACTGGCCGGACCAGTCCGGTATCCATCCACAGAACCGGTACGTGGGTCTCGTCAAATATTTCACGCACGAGAGGAAGCATGGTGTTGTTCGATGGGCCGTGCGAGGTCAGGAAAACGATCCTGCGAAACCCCTGCCGGATCAGCGATCGGGTGAGCGCCTTGAGGTATGGCAGGCTGTCAGAGGTTGAAACATAGACGGTTGCAGGGCTGGTGGTGGTGCCGCCGGGATAGAAGTAGGCAAGGTAAGGCATGACCAGTCCATCGGACTTTTCGGCCAGCTTTACCGCATATGCCAGCGGGATCACGTATTCAACGTCCGTCGGGCTGCCGCCGTTTACTTCAGTCGGGCCGACCGGCACGAAAATGACATCATTGCGCTTGAGATATTCGGCCACTTCATAGCCTGTCAGCGTGGTCATCAGGCGCGAACGCATGGCAGGCGCTGATTGGCCGGTTGCGGCTGGCGCGGCGCTTTTACCGTCATTCGCGATGGCAGAAGTCGATATGCCCGTGGTCAGGCAAAGAGATGCCGCAAAGCCAAGCGAAAGGCGGCGGATCATGCGATGGGAAATGCCGGTGAGCATGCAAAAAACCTTTCAGATGTGCGTCGCTGCCAACGGACCATCGTAGCATTGCGATGCACATGCTCCACAATATCAGGCCGGATACGCGGGGCGTATCCGGCCTGTAATATTCATTAGAAGTTGAAGCGCGCGCCGATCCGGTAGGTTCTGCCCAGCAGATCGTAATAGGCATTGTTGTTGATGGCAGGCAGCGGGGGATCCTTGTCGAAAAGGTTGTTCACCGAGATGTAGATTTCGCGGCGATTTTCCTGCGAGCCGAAGTTGTAGCTTGCCCCCATGTTGACGTAAGTTACCGAAGGAATGACGTTGTTGTTGATGCTGATCGCCGATGTGGGGTCATAAGCGGCATCATCCGGACCGATCAGGCCATTGTTGAAGTGGCTCTTGCTGATCCAGCGGACCTGCATGTTCGCTTCAAAGCGTTCGCCGCGATACGCCAGTGTCGAATTGACCAGCCAGCTTGGCAAGCCCGCGCTGCCGCCAAAGATCGCGCCGGTCTGACCTGCACGGTTGATGCCGTCCGGGAAGGTGCGCGACACATCGAAGGTGGATTTGTATTCCTTCACATGCGTCGCCTGCGCATTGAAGGTGATACGACCGTCAGCACCTGCGAAAATTTCGTCAACGGGCTGAACGTATGACAGGCCGATGTCGAACCCGCTGGTCTTGAATTCGGCAAAGTTCGAATTGTTTGCCACGACGCTTTGCACCGCGCCATTTTGCGGGTCGTTGTTGGCAAACGTGATGAGCGAGCAATACGGGCTGTCAATATCGAGCGATGATGCTGTCGTGCCGATGCAGTTGGTGATGGCGGTGGCGGCACCAACTGCGCCAATCGCGTCACTTACGCGGATGCGGTAATAGTCGACTGAGATCTGAAGCCGCTTGAGGAAGCCAGGGTTGACCACGATGCCAAAGCTGGTCGTGCGCGCCTTTTCAGGCTTCAGGCTCGAATTTCCGCCGGTGACCACATCATAGGCATAAACCGGAAGTGAAGCGAACGGCGTGCGGTTGTCGCGGATCGTTGGCCGCGGCACCGTCAGCGCTGATGGCGTAAACAGTTCGGTCAGGCTGGGTGCCCTGATGTCGCGCGACACGGTGCCGCGCAGCATGATGTCCGGGATCGGCTGCCAGACGAGGCCAGCCTTCCAGGTCTTTACCCCGCCTGAGATGCTGTAATCTGTGGCGCGGACTGCACCGTTGAGGTTGAGCGTGCCCAGACCGGCTTCATCGGGAAGCAGCGGAACGATGGTTTCGAGATAAGCCTCGGTGACCGACTGCCCGACTTTGGGGAAGTTCCGTGGCGCACGCGCCATGAACAAGCCAGCCTGACTGATCGCGTCCACTTCCGTCTTGAACGTCTCACGGCGGAACTCAGCCCCGAAGCCCACCGACACCGGGCCTGCCCACAGCGAGAAAGGTTCGCCGTTCACGTTTGCTGCCACTTCCAGCAAACTCGTCGTAGCCTTGGCGTTCGATGTGCCAAAGGCATAGTCGTAGGCTTCAGGTGAGTAGCTGGCTTTGCCGAGGATGTTGATTGGGCGGCAACCGGCTGCCCGCGCAGCGGCGCTGGCGCAAACCACCGTCCCGTTCATCGACACTGCATTGATGGCGTTGAGGAAATTGCCGGTGATCGCGACGTTCGAGGTGACCTGTTCGCTTTGTGCCTGTCCGTACTGGGCACTGATGTCCCAGCGCCAGCCGTCTCCGACCCGCCCCTTGAAACCGCCCGCAAAGCGATAGGTGCGATTGGTGATTTCCTGTTGCGGCGGGCCAAAGTCATTACCGAGATAGCCGATCGTCAGCGACCCGCCTGCTGGAATGAGTGCAAGCTGCGCCGGGGTCAGGGCCGCTTGCAGGTATGGGTTGTCCTTGCTCAACGACAGGAATGAAGTCGTGCCGCCGGTGGCCGCGCGAATCTGTGCGCTGATGTTCTGCGTGCGCACGAAGGAATACATTCCCTGTGCCCAGACTTCTGTATCGTCGCCCAGTTCGTAGTTTACGTTGCCGAGCAGATTGTAGCGGCGGGTCTTGGCGCGGAGAACCTGATAAGGGTTGACGTTCGTGCCACCCACCATGTTGGTGCCCACTTGGCCTTGATACAGGCCCGCGTCGAAAGGTGTGGTTGTGACAGCGCCGTTGGAGCCGACCACGAACTGCAGATTGCGCAGGGCGGCAGGGTTTGATGTGGCGGTAGGCGTAATGAGGCCGCCAGTAGTAAGCGTGCCGAAAATCACGTTGTCGGTAATTAGGTTTGCCGGAAGACCGGCGGCGCGATTGGCAGGCAGCGAAACAGAGCTGACGTTGCGACTGCCCCAATCGCGCTTGGTGTTGAAAAGATCGGTACCCTGGTTGTTGTCGAATTCACCGCCGAAAATGACATGGCCGCGGCCACCGGCAAAGCTGGTGCCGCCGGCAAGCGAAGCAAAGACACTCTTGGCATCTTCATACTTGGTCTGGCCGTACTGGACATTGCCCTTCAGGCCTTGAAGGCGGGTATCGAGTTGAAGGTTCACGACGCCTGCGATGGCATCGGAGCCATACGCAGCCGATGCGCCGCCGGTCACCACATCTACACGCTTGATAAGCGCAGCAGGGATGAGATTGAGGTCCGTTGCGCCTGAAACGGTTGCGCCCGGCACGTTCACGGCCGTCAGACGCAGCCGGTCAACCAGAACCAGCGTGCGCACAGGGGTCAACCCGCGCAGATCGATGTTGTTGGCGCCTGAGTTGCCAATGCCACCGCTTTCCGGTGCCTGCGTGCGGCGGAAAGAGGGTATTTCGTTCAGGACGTCGGCCACGTTTACCGCTGCGCGGTCGCGCAGGACCTCCACACCGACCACGACTGTCGGCGTCGGCGCAACAAAGCCTGCACGTTCGATGCGCGAGCCCGTAACGATGATCGGGGCTGAAGTGTCGGCTGGCTCTGCATCTGCAGCCGCCGCCCCGGCGGCGGATTGCGGGGTGCCCTGATCGTCAAGTTCGGCAGCGGCGGCAAAATTGGACCAGCCTGCAAGCGCAGTGGTGGCAACAAGACACGTCAAGAATGTTTTGGGCATTATGCACCTCCCCGGTGTTAAACCTTGGTTATATTGGCATGACCAATATGGTTGACCTTCGTAGGCGTCAAGAGTGAATCTGATATTTTGGCCTAGCCAGGTGGCGTATTTTTCCGACTGGAGGTGGCTGTTCCACAGGGTGTTTTATCTTGGTGCGCAGCCTCAGATGACTGTTCTTGCAACGATTTTTTACTGCTAGGTTTTCCTTGCGGTACATTTTAGCGCCGAGGTAGCCGTGCACTGGTCGTAAGTGATGGCGGCGGCGAAGTGTGGGAATGATGTCTGATGCAGGGACAGTCTTGCCAGTCTTCCGCAAGCCAGCTAGGTCAGACCAATTATTAGGACCACTTTGCTTGACGCAAAATACAAGGCCGGAGAGATCATGCTGACACGCCAGATAAGCTGCTTTGCAGTAGCGGCAGTGCTGACCGCACCTTTTCCACCCGCACTGGCGCAGGAAGTCAGGCATACGGCTGTCATGGATTCGGGGTGGAAGTTCGCTCTTGGAGATTTTCCGGATGCAGCCACACCGGCCTTTGACGACAAGCAGTGGCAGCCGGTTGATGTGCCGCATACATGGAACCGCGTGGGCTACTATTTCCACACGACCGCTGGGACCAACACTGCCCAGACGGTAGAAAAAACGCAGGGTACAGGATGGTACAGGCTGCGCTTCACCCCCGACGCGCGCGCGCAAAAGGCCGTCACCTGGCTTGAATTCGATGCGGCGAGCCGCACCGCACAAGTCTGGCTGAACGGCGTATATCTGGGCGAGCATCGCGGAGGATTTTCCCGCTTTCGGATCAATGCCAGCAAGGCCGTTCGGTCAGGGGCAGAGAATGTCCTTGCTGTACGAGTTGACAACAGCCGTCCCGCAGCAGGGTCTTCGACAGCAGACGTTCTTCCGCTTACGGGCGACTTTTTCGTCCATGGCGGACTTTACCGTCCAGTCCGTCTTGTCGCGACGGACACGCTCCATATTGACATGGAAGACCATGGTGGCCCCGGCGTCTATGCAACGACGCAAGCTGCCTCCAGCGATCATGCCACGATTGAAGTGCGCACTCGCATTGCCAATCAGGCTGCAAAAGACGCAAAGCTAAACCTGCGGGCGCGGCTGGTCGATCAGCAGGGGCGCGAAGTTGCAGGTTCGGCCACTTCGATCCGCGTGGGCAAGGGGACCAAGTCCGAAGCCTTGTCGCGGTTGTCTCTGGCCACGCCGCACTTGTGGCAGGGGACGCAAGACCCTTATCTTTATGATCTCGTGGTTGAATTGGTCGACGCCAAGGGCTTGCTTCGTGACAAGCTGGTGCAGAAGTTCGGCATCCGCACGATGGCCTTTGATGCTGACCGCGGGTTCGTGTTGAACGGCAAGCCATACCGCTTGCGCGGTGTCGGTTATCATCAGGATCGGGATGGCAAGGGCTGGGCGATCAGCCGTGCCGATGTGGAGGAAGATGTCGCCACACTGCTCGAAATGGGGGCGAACTCTATCCGCCTGACACATTATCAGCACGGCAAGGACATACACGAGATTGCTGATCGGGAAGGGCTGGTCGTCTGGGACGAAATCCCGCTTGTTTCTATGTGGACGTTAGGCGGCAAGCGCGATGCCGATCCGGCGCTGGTTGCTAATGCAAAATCGCAATTGACCGAACTGATCCGCCAGAACCATAACCACGCCGCATCAGCAGTCTGGGGCATCGCCAACGAAGTCGACTTCGGCAATTCGCTGCCTGCATTCCTTACCGGCGGGTCTGATGGCAAGGAGATTGATCCCTTGCCGCTGCTGGCCGAATTGCAGGCCACCGCCCGAAAGGAAGACCCCTCACGCCCCACCGCGCTTGCGACATGTTGCGAGGGGCGCCTGTTCGCATCTGACGTTTCGATTCCCATTACCGCCCCGGCTGCTGACCTTGGTGGAGCAAATCGGTATTTCGGCTGGTATTTCGGGCAACCATCTGACTTTGGCCCGCACCTTGACGGTTTGCGTGCATTGCGTCCGCAGCAGCCGCTGGCGGTGACAGAATATGGCGCGGGCGGCGCGCTTACGATCCACACCGACAACGTGCTTGGCGCACCGGTTGATTCGCGCGGGCGTGCGCAGCCGGAAGAGTACGAAAGCTACATTCACGAAACCGCGCTGCCGCAACTGGATGCACGGCCCTGGCTTTATGCGACCTGGTTGTGGAATTCCTTCGACTTTGCGACCACCGTTCGGGCTGAAGGGGACGCGCAGGACATCAATACGAAGGGGCTTGTCGCTTACGACCACAAGACCCGCAAGGACGCCTGGTACTTCTACAAAGCCCACTGGAACCCTGCTCCGATGGTCCACATCACCGGGCGCCGGTATGTCGAGCGGGCTTATGGCGTGACGGACATCAAGGCTTATAGCAACCTGGCAAGCACCGAACTGTTTCTGAACGGTCGCTCGCTTGGGGTGCGGGAGAACTGCCTAAACCATATCTGTATCTGGCCGCAAGCTACGCTGGATGCCGGAACCAACGAGTTGCGGGCCGTCGGGCGGAATGCTGCGGGTTCTGCTGAAGACCGCCTGACATGGACGCTATCGGCGGAAAAGCGCAATCATGTGGTGATCGATGCTGGCACGCTTGTCGCTGCCAAGGGCAATGGTCGCCTGCTGGGTTCGGACAACTGGTTTAAAGGTGGCACGTCAGGTTCGTTGGACAAGCCTGCGGATTACGGGCGGCCTGCCCAGCCTGCGCAAATTGCAGGAACCGAGGAGCGAGAGGCGATTGCCAGCTACCGCACCGGCACTTTTGCGTACCGCATTCCGGCACCGGCTGGACGCTACAATCTGAAATTGTGGTTCGCAGCAACGCCCGCTGCGCCCGCAGGAGGCTTTGACGTCCTCGTGAACGGCAAGCAGGTGCTGAAGAATTTCAGTCCTGCTGCAGATCAGGACGGTGTGAAGGCTGTGGTGCAAAGCTTCAAGGTCACGTCCGACGGCCATGTCATGCTCGATTTCAAGGCCAACACGCGCGACGCGCAGGTTTCCCTGATCGAGCTTGAGCCGCGCCGCTGATTCCCAAGGCCTGTTCCTTTCAGAACCGAGATCAGACGATGTTCAGGAAAATTCCGCTGCGCTGGTGGATTATCGGCCTCGTGACGCTGGGCACGATTCTCAACTACCTTGCGCGCTCCACGCTTTCGGTGGCTGCACCTACACTCAAGACCGAATTTGCGCTGACAACCGAGCAATATAGCTGGGTCGTCCTGGCGTTTCAGGCCAGCTATACCGTGATGCAGACGGTGGCAGGTTCGGTTCTGGATACCCTTGGCACGCGCCTTGGTTTCTTTGTCTTTGCACTGGGCTGGGCGCTTAGCAACATGGCGCACGCCTTTGCCACGGGCTGGATGAGCCTTGCGGCCTTCCGGGCCATGCTCGGCGCGACCGAAGCTGCGGCAATTCCTGCCGGCACCAAAACTGTGGCGATATGGTTCCCACCGCGCGAGCGTCCGCTGGCGACCAGCCTGTTCCAGATGGGCACCAGCGTCGGGAACATGATCGCGCCTCCGCTGGTGGCGTTCTGCATTCTGGCTTGGAACTGGCAGGCCGCGTTCATCGTCACGGGTGCGCTTAGCATTGCCTGGGCCATATTGTGGTGGTTCGGCTATCGCGATCCCGGCCAGCATCCGCGGCTGTCTGACGCTGAACGGGCGCTCATCGAAGCCGGTTTTGCAGATGAAACATCAGCAAAGCCGGCCACGAAAGCCGATGTCCTGCGCAGCCGGTCTTTCTGGGCGATCGCGGTGCCGCGCTTTCTGGCAGAGCCTGCGTGGCAGACCTTCAACTTCTTCATTCCGCTCTATCTTGTCGCAGTGTGGAACCTCGATCTCAAATCGATTGCCATGTGGGCATGGATGCCTTTTCTTGCCGCCGATTTCGGCAGCCTTGCCGCTGGGCTTTTGCCGCCGTGGCTGATGGCGCGAGGGCAATCCATGCTGTCATCGCGCAAGATCACGATGACACTTGGCGCGCTGTGCATGGTGGGTCCGGCCTGTATTGGTCTAGCCACTTCGCCGGGTATGGCCATTGCGTTGTTTTGTGTTGGCGGGTTCGCTCACCAGATGTTGAACGGGGCGTTGATTACGCTTTGCGCTGACGTGTTTGACCGGCGCACTGTCGGTACGGCAAGCGGCATGGCCGGAACCTCTGCCTGGGTCGGGGGCATGCTGTTCACGCTGCTGATCGGGCAAAGCGCGGACGTATTTGGCTATAATCCGCTGTTCGTGGCGCTGGCCGCGCTGGATCTGCTTGCGGCGGTGGTGCTGTGGACCCTGCTCAGGAATCCCGCGGGGGAATCGCCCCGCGACGCATGATAGTCCAGCCTGCTAGGGCATGGCCAGCGCGTGCGGCTGCGGAAGGTTCCTCTCCCCGCAGTCGCGCCGCAATATATCCGGCGTTGAATGCGTCGCCGGCTCCGCTGGTGTCTATCGGTCGCAGCACCTGTTCAGGCGCGACAATCGTGCCATCGGGCAACCGGCAGCCTTTGGCGCCAAGCTTTACCACGGTTTCCGCACAGCCCAGCGATTGCCAGTGCGCGGCAACATCGTTGGCGTCTCCTGCGGAGCCGAGCATTACTTCGTCTTCCAGCGTGGGCAGACCAATCGTGGCAAGAGCAATGGCAGCGTCACGCGCGCGCACGGCTGTGGCCGCATCCGGCCACAGCCGTGCGCGGTAATTGCCGTCGAACAAAACTTGTCCACCCGCGTTGCGCACTCGTCCGGCCAATGCCAGAAGCTGACCGCGCCCTGCTTCGGGTAGGATCGCCAGTGACAGTAGCGAAAACCCGATCAAATCGGCGCGTTGCACCACGTCGAGCGCAGCCTGAAGGCCATGGCAATCGAACAACTGTCGCGCCGCGCTTTCGCCGCGCCAGTAGGTGAAACTGCGTTCGCCAGTATCATCCGTGCTGATGGCGTAAAGGCCGGGATTGCGCGCCGGGTCTGTCAGGACAAGGCTGGTATCAAGCCCTTCGTCAGCCCACCGCTGTTTCAGGTCGGCACTGAAGGGATCATCGCCAAGCGCGGTCAGATAAGCCGTGTCGATGCCTGACCGGGCAAGGTGGATGGCGGTGTTCAGCGTATCTCCGCCATAGCCGAGCTGCCAGCCCGTGCTGTCACGTGACAGCTCAAGCATGGCCTCTCCGGTCAGGATGACGCGCACGGTTCTACCAGTTCCACATCGTGCCGTCTTCCAACCGGGCGACCGGCAGATAGGCAGGCTTGTAGGGATATTTCGCGGCCAGCGTTTCATCAATATCGACGCCGTGGCCTGGGGTTTCGCCAACGAACAACTCGCCCTTGTCGAACCAGTAGTCATGCGGGAAAACCGCGTCTGTATCTTCGGTGTGGCGCATATATTCCTGAATGCCGAAGTTGGGCACCCAGGTGTCAAAATGCAGCGCGCAGCCCATCGTCACAGGCGACAGGTCGGTTGCGCCATGGCAGCCGGTGCGCACCTGATACATGCTCGCGAGATCCGCAATCCGGCGAAGATGCGTCAGGCCACCAGCGCCCACAACAGTGGCACGGATGTAGTCGATCAGCTGGTTCTGGATAAGGTCTTTGGCATCCCAGATCGTGTTGAAGATCTCGCCCACTGCCAGCGGGGTGACGGTGTGCTGGCGTACCAGCTTGAACGCCTCCTGATTTTCGGCTGGCGTGCAGTCTTCGAGCCAGAACAGTTGATAAGGTTCCAGCATCTTGCCCAGATTGGCCGCTTCCTGCGGGGTGTAGCGGTGGTGGCCATCATGCAGCAGATCGTGGTCAAAACCATAGGTTTTGCGCAGTTCCTCGAACAGCTTGGGCACATAATTCAGCGCCTTTCGCGTATCCCACCCGGTGACCGAAGGTAGGCTGGCGTCGGCCGGTTCATAGTAAAGCTTACCCCGGCCCACGCCATAGGCGTCCTTGACGCCGGGCACGCCGGTTTGCGCACGAATGGCTTTGTAGCCCATGTCGATGTAGTGGCCGACCGCATCGACTGTTTCGGCAATATCCGAACCATTGGCATGGCCGTAAACCATGATCCCGTCGCGGCTGCGTCCGCCCAGCAACTGATACAGCGGCATGCCTGCCATCTTGGCCTTGATATCCCACAGCGCCATGTCGACCGCAGCGATGGCGCGCATCGTGACAGGGCCGCGCCGCCAATATGCACCGCGATACAGGTATTGCCAGATGTCCTCGATCCGGCGCGGGTCCATGCCGATAAGGCAGGGCACGACATGTTCCTGAAGATAGGCGACGACCGAAAGTTCGCGCCCGTTCAGGGTGGCATCTCCAATTCCGTAAACGCCCTGATCGGTCTCGATCTTCAGTGTTACGAAGTTGCGGCCCGGACAGGTGACGATGACGCGGGCGGCAGTGATTTTCATGACTCGAAAACTCGCATTGGATGGGCCAGATGTGGTAATACCGATTGACGGACCAATTTCGGTCTGTCAAGTTCTCTGAATTGGTATTACCAGAAAGCTCCTATGGCAATCGTCAAATCCAACGACCGGCTTTATCAGGACCTTGCGCGCTCATTGCTGGATGAGCTGTCGCAGGGGCGATACCCTGTCGGAACCCGGCTTCCTGCTGAGCGTGATCTTGCTCTGCAATATGAAGTGAGCAGGCCGACAGTGCGCGAAGCCATCATTGCGCTCGAAGTGCAGGGGCTGGTCGAGGTTCGGATCGGTTCGGGCGCTTATGTTAAGCGCTTGCCGGGCGAGGAGGATCGCCCCGGTTTCAATGTTACCGCGTTCGAATTGACCGAGGCGCGTTTGCTGTTTGAGGGGGAGGCGGCGGCGTTGGCCGCGACGCAGGTAAACGATGCCGACGTTGCCGAGATTGAAGTGCTGGTTCAGCGCATCGCCGAGGAAAATCAGGACCCCAACGGCACTGAAAGCGCCGACCGGGAGTTCCACCTTGCGATTGCCCGCGCCACTCGCAACGTCGCCGTTTATAATGCGATCGAGCATCTGTGGAATCTTCGCGCGACATCGCCTGAGGCCGCGCTCCTGCATGAAAAGGCTCGGCACGCCAATGTCAAGCCGGTTGTGGAAGAGCATTCGGCGGTGCTTGATGCGCTGCGTGCCCGCGACCCCAACGCTGCCCGTGCTGCCATGCGCACCCATCTGTCCGCCGTACTGGAAGGCCTGCTGTTCGCCACAGAGGAACGCGCGCTGGCTGAAGCGCGCAAGGCCACCCAGGCCAAGCGTGAGCGCTATGCACGGGCCACTGCCTGAACTGGAACCGTAATGCTGCGTAATCTTGAATTGCATTGTGACCGGTTGTTTCCGGTTGAACCGTCTGTGCGTGGGTTGGCGCGGGAGTTGTATGCCTCGGTCAAAGGCCTGCCGATCATCAGCCCGCATGGTCACACTGATCCGCGCTGGTTTGCGGGTAACGAGACGTTCGGCAATGCGACCGAGCTACTGCTGGTGCCGGATCATTACGTGTTCCGCATGCTCTATTCGCAAGGGGTGGCGCTGGAAGATCTGGGTGTGCGCAACCGGCAAGTGGACCCGCGCGCGGCGTGGCGGTTGTTTGCCGAACGCTATGGCCTGTTCCGGGGCACGCCTTCGCGGATGTGGCTGGACTGGGTGTTTGCGCAAGTCTTCGGCATGGGCGTGCAGCTTTGCGCCGAAACCTCGGACCTGTACTTCGACACGATCACCGAGATGTTGGCCACGGATGCCTTCCGCCCGCGCGCACTGTTCGAACGCTACAACATCGAAGTGCTGGCAACCACGGAAAGCCCGCTCGACACGCTGGAGCACCATGGCGCGATCCGCGCGTCCGGGTGGCAGGGGCGGGTCATCACCGCCTATCGCCCCGATCCGGTGGTGGACCCGGAATTTGAAGGCTTTAGAGCGAACCTCGATGCGTTTTCCGCGCTGACTGGCGAGGATTGCCTGACATGGGAAGGCTACCTTGCCGCGCACCGGCAGCGCCGCGCCTTCTTCGCCACGATGGGCGCGACCAGCACCGACCATGGCCACCCCACCGCACAGACCGCCGACCTGCCGCTGGCCGAAGCCAAAGCGCTGTTCGCCAAAGTCGTGTCGGGAGACTTCACCGCGGCAGAGGCCGAACTGTTCCGCGCCCAGATGCTGACCGAGATGGCCGGGATGAGCCTTGACGATGGGCTGGTCATGCAGATCCACCCCGGATCGTTCCGCAATCACAATGCCGCCGTGTTCGAACGCTTTGGCCGTGACAAGGGCGCGGACATTCCGACGCGGACTGATTTCGTCCATGCGCTGAAGCCGCTGCTCGACCGTTATGGCAATGAGCGCGACCTTTCGATCATCCTCTTCACGCTGGATGAAAGCGTCTATGCCCGCGAACTGGCACCGCTGGCGGGGCATTACCCCTGCCTGAAGCTGGGTCCGGCATGGTGGTTCCATGACAGCCCCGAAGGGATGAAGCGCTTCCGCCATGCCACGACCGAGACGGCGGGCTTCTACAACACCGTCGGCTTCAACGACGATACCCGTGCTTTCCTGTCAATCCCGGCGCGGCACGATGTGGCGCGGCGCATCGATTGCTCCTTTCTGGCGCAGCTGGTGCTGGAACACCGGATCGAGGACTGGGAAGCGGCGGAACTGGCCACCGACCTGTCCTACAACCTTGCCAAGAAGGCCTACAGGCTGTGAGCCGTCTTTCTCCCGCAACGCTGGCCAGCCTGCCCGCCACTGTGGCGCGCCCGCTTTATGACCGGGATGCGCAGAAGGTCGGCATTGTCCACTTCGGCATTGGCGCGTTCCACCGCGCGCATCAGGCGTGGTATTGCGATGCGGCGATGAATGGTGCCAGTGAACAGGGGGGCGATCGCGACTGGATGATTACCGGCGTATCGCTGCGTTCGCCCGGCGTTGCGCGGCAGATGAACCCGCAAGGCGGGCTTTATACGCTGGCCGAGCGGTCCGCCGAAGGGACTGCCCTGCGCGTGGTCGGATCGGTGAGGAACGTGCTGGTCGCCAGCGAGGAGCCGGAGGCGGTGATTGCGGCGGTGGCCGCGCCTGACACCCGCATCGTCAGCCTGACGGTGACCGAGAAGGGTTATTGCCGCAGCGAGAGCGGCGATCTCGACTTCGCGCTCGCCCACAGTTTGAGCTTCTATTACTTCGTCACGCAGGGCCTGCTGCGGCGGCGCAAGGCGGGGCTGCCGGGGATCACTCTGCTGCCGTGCGACAATCTGGCCGACAACGGGGCAAAGCTGCACGCGCTGATGCGCCAGTATCTCGACCGGCATGAACCTGATCTGCTGGCATGGTTCGAGGATACCTGCGCCTGTCCTTCGACCATGATCGACCGCATCGTGCCCGCGACCACGGACGAGGATCGGGCGATGGTAGCCGAGGGGCTGGGGGTGGCCGAGGATCTGGGCGGGCTTGCCGATGAAGCCTGTGTCGTCACCGAACCGTTCAGCCAGTGGGTGATCGAGGACAAGTTTGCCACCCCGCGCCCCAATGGGAAGCGGTGGGGGCAGAGCTGGTCAGTGACGTTGCGCCATATGAAACCGCCAAGCTGCGCATGCTCAACGGCGCCCATTCGATGCTCGCCTATTGCGGCCTTGCGCGCGGGCACACCTATGTTCACGAAGCGATTGGTGACCCCGAACTGCACGATCTTGCCCTGCGCCTGATGGGCCGAGAGGCTGCGCCCACAATCGCGGCCGCGCCGAACCAGAACCTTGCCGCCTATGCCGAGGCGCTGATCGCGCGCTTCGCCAATCCCAGCCTCAACCACCGGCTGATCCAGATCGCCATGGACGGCAGCCAGAAAATCCCCCAGCGCTGGCTGGAAACGCTGGCCGCCAATGCCAAGGCCGGCAAATCCTGTCCCGCCATCCTCACCGCCATCGCCGCATGGATCCGCCACCTCCAGGGCCACAACGGCACAGTCGACGACCCCATGGCCGCAAGGCTCTCCGCGCTGGCGCGCAAAGCGGACACCGCCGATACCGCACGTGCCATATTCGCACACCGCGGGCCGCTCGCAGGAATCTGGGAACCGGACAACGCTGAGGTCGAGGCAATGAGCGCAGCCTACGCTCAAAAATGGGCACCAGAGGCGCAGGAGGGGCTTTGCACCTGAGGCGTGTGCCTGCTTTCGCAAGACCATCGCTACAAAAAACGGGAAGATGGCTGGGCATCTTCCCGTTCAGGTGTCCTGTCACGCCTTGCGGTGCGTGACGAGGGAGGCTCGGTTCGATCTTCTCAAGTTTTTCCTGCAACAAATGTGACCTTTGCAGATTTGTGCAGAACAAGATGTTCAGCGATCTGGAATTTTCATGGTCGGGCGGTCATATTCGTCATTCAGGCGGCAAATATTGGGGGCCGGCTGCGCAAGTGCATAAGCTACGTGCTTCCGCCATTCCTCGTTCCAGAGTGATCGCATGCGCGCGACAATTTCGGGATATTTTGCAGCAAGATCGTGCGATTCCGTGAAATCATTTACGGTATCAAAAAGTTGCCACTGATCGCCTGTAAACGGATTGGTACAGTTATGGATCGCTACGGCGCGCCATCGACCGTCTGTCAATGCCCGATGGCCTCTCAGTTCGAAGTACTGCCGTGTCCTGACAGTGCGGTCAGGGGCGTTGAACATGCTGAGAATTGAAAGCCCAGCGATCGGAATTTGTGTGGTTCCGGCGTGCACGGGCGGAAAGGCAGTGCCCGCTGCTGCTAGCAGTGTGGGGCCGATGTCTATGGCATCCACGTACTGTTCGCGGATTGATCCCGGATCGGGGATTTGGCGGGGCCATGAAACAATCAGCGGGGTACGAACGCCTCCGAGGAAAGGCCACAGTTTGTAGCGCCGGAATGGTGCGCTGCTGGCGATGGCCCACGGGCGCGGATATTCGGCCTGCGTAGCTGGTGTGCCCAATTCGGCAAGGCGTCGGTGTTGTTCTGCGACCGGAATTGTGTTGGGTCGGTACAATTCAGCGAAAAAGCCAGCCTGACCAGCTTCGGACGCGGCGCCGTTATCGGACAGGAACACAACCATGGTGTCGTCTGCCATTCCAATCCGGTCGATGGTATCAAGCAACTTGCCGATCTGGGTGTCGGCATGCTCAGCCTGCATAGACTTCCATGTACCGGGCAAATACGGCGCGTTCTTCTGCGCTCAGAGATTCCCAAGCTCTGTCGTCGGCATCGCGCGGTGGCAACTGGCTGTTTTTCGGGATCAGTCCAAGTGACTTCATCCGTTCGAAACGGGTTTTTCGGATTACATCCCAGCCGACATCATAGACGCCGGTATACTTGTCCGCCCATTCCTTGGGAACTTGAATGGGGGAATGCGCAACGCCGAGTGCCAGTTGCAGGAAGAACGGTGTATCGTGGCCTTTGCTTTTGGCGTGTTGTTCGACCAGTGATGAAGCCTTGTCGACCAGATCGGCTGTAAGGTGATAATCGCCGGGGAAGGCGCGCTTCAGGTAGTCATCGTTTTCGACAAGGTCGGGTTTGTACTGGTCCGTCCAGCCTCGCGCGAACCCGTAAAAGTAGTCGAACCCGCGTTGCAGCGGCCAGTTGTTACGAGAGGTTCCCGGTGCCAGTTCATTCAGAGGAATAAGGTGCCACTTGCCCACCAGCCATGTGGCATACCCCTGATCCTGCAGAACCTGTGCTGAGGTGCGAATATTGCCAGGTAAATGATAGGCATCCGGTCGGAAAAATTTTGCGTTATCTCCCCAAGCCGTGTCTGGGACGTCGGGGAAATTGACCGTATGGCCATTGCGCCCGGTCAACAATGCTGCCCGCGTGGCCGAACAGACCGCTTTGGTATCAAATCGGTTGAAACGCAGCCCTCGTGCAGCGAGCCGATCAATGTTCGGCGTTCGGATTTCGCCACCGTAACAGCCGATGTCGGAAAAGCCGACGTCGTCCAGCACGATTGTTATGATATTTGGTCTTTGCTTGCGGTTGCTGCTCAATTGCGTTGTCGAACAAGCCGACAAAGCAGTGGCGCACAGCAGTCCGGCAGCGAAGCGGCGACGGGAGAGCAGCATGGAATGCTTCCTGATGATGATAGGATTCAGGCAGAGCAGCGGTGGGGCAGGGGAAGGTGGCAGGTTTGGTTTTGTGCTCCAGACCTGCCACCATGCTCGCTCATCAGTACCGGAAGCGGGCGCCGAACAGCAGTTGGCGACCGACGTCGAAGTAATCGACCGGCAGATTGCCAAGCGTCGACCGGGTCTTGTCGACGTTATCGAGCGCGTTGGTTGCCTCGGCTATCAGCGAAATCTGTTCGGTCACGTTGACAGTCAGGTTCATGTCAAGATTGCCGCGTGGCTGCGTCGTAACGCCCAGTCCGTTGTATCCTCCCGGCAGGCCCAGAGAGACGAACTTGTCGCGCCAGGTATAGGAGGCGCGCAAGGCGAAGGTCTTGTCCTCATAGAAGCCGCTGACATTGAAATTGTTCTTTATTGCTGATGAAACCATCATTGTCGTCACCAGCGATAACGGCGGCGATTACGATGGCGCTGTTGGCGATCTGCGCGGCCGTAAAGGTGAAACCTGGGAAGGAGGCATGCGCGTACCGCAGTTTATTGCATGGCCAGGAGTCACCAAGCCCGTAACTACCATCGATGCCATGACCATGAACATCGATTTGTTTCCCAGCTTGCTAGCCATGCGCGGTATTCCTTTGCCATCTGACCGCATCATCGACGGTCGGGATATCCGCAGTATGTTGAGCGGCGCAACGCCTTCACCGCACCAGTATCTGTATTATCTTACCACCTGGACGGCCGAGGTTTCTGCTGTTCGCAATGCGAAATACAAATACCGCGAGCCGGTGGATGATACCTCACCACTCGGAGGAGCAGGCAAGGCACTGCATCCCGCACCGGCGCTTTACGACCTCGAAAAAGACAACGAAGCGCACAATGTCATTAATCGTCACCCTGAAGTGACAGAAGATCTGAAGCGTCAAATCGCAGCATTGCGGGCGGAGATTGAAAATAACCGTCGGGGCTGGAAAATGTAATTACAACAGGAAGCGTTGAGGGAGGGCTTCGACCCTCCTGTTTTACGCAAGTGTGGCAGGCGCGCAACGTTGCCATCACTGCAGGCCTCGCTTGAACTTCAGGGATAAAATTCAAGCTGTGATGGCGGAGACGGAGGGATTCGAACCCTCGGTACCGGATTTACCAGTACGACGGTTTAGCAAACCGTTGGTTTCAGCCACTCACCCACGTCTCCGGATCGCAGCGGCGAGCCGGGCCTATAGCGGGGGTTATTGAGGGCGGCAAGGGGCTGTTGGCAAAAATGCTGAGGTCTTGGGATAAACTGCAAGGCGACCGGATGATCCGGCACTTTGACGCATTTTCGACTCGACTCATCGCCGGTTCATTGTGGCGACGGCAGCGTTGGATTCTGGTGCAATCGACGGTGGCTCGCGCCAGTTTGCGGGTGGGACGGGGTTTACGGCAATGATGATGATTCGATCCAGGCTTCGGACAATGGCGGCAGCGTTGGCGGCTGCAGCTGCGCTCACCGCCAGCACGGTTTGCGCGCAAGTGCAGACGATTGATCCCAATTCGGCAATTGATGGCGATCTTGCACCGCAATCGGGCGCAACGCCTGCCGCATCGCCGGTCGGGACCGAAGTGGGTATGACGCCTGCCCTTCCTGCGGAAACTGACCCGGCAACCACCGTACCATCTCCTGATGCCGTGCCGCCCGTCTATTCGCCGCCCCAGTCCGCTACCTCGCCTGCGGCTACACCTTCTGCCACCCCTACGGCGGCGCAGAGCGGTGCCTACCAGGAAGATGATCTTATCGGTGCAGCAGAGGGTGTGTTCGGGAAAGGCGCTTCGGGCCTTGCCGATCTTATCAAGGATCTGCTGAAAAAGCAGGGCGAGCCGAACGCCTATATTGTCGGCCGCGAAGGCGGGGCAGCGCTGGTTGTTGGCCTGCGTTATGGTTCGGGTACGCTGCATCACAAGGTTGAAGGCGAGCGTCCGGTCTATTGGACCGGACCTTCCATTGGTTTTGACGCAGGCGCGAATGCGGCCAGCACTTTCGTGCTCGTCTATAATCTGTTCGACAGTGAAGAACTGTACACCCGTTTTCCGGCGGGCGAGGGGCAGGCCTATCTGATCGGCGGTTTTCACGTCAGCTATTTGCGGAAGGGCGACAAGGTGCTGATTCCCGTGCGATCGGGGGCAGGGCTGCGGCTGGGCGTGAACGGCGGCTACATGAAGTTCTCGCGCAAGCAGAACTGGTTCCCGTTCTGACCTAATCTGCCCGGTTCACGCAAATTTCCGCGCGCATACCGTATTATTGCAATGCAGGGGTTGCCCCGGCGGCAATCCCCCTGCATGGAGCCGCCGCGTTTTTGCTCCCCGCAAAGGAAGGCCGCGACCATGCTCGAAAACCTTGCCCCTCAGCCCGCAGACGCGCTGCTGGCGCTGATTAAGCTCCACAATGCCGATCCGCGTGCGGACAAGATTGACCTTGGCGTGGGCGTCTATCGCACGTCCGAAGGCGATACACCGGTGTTCCGCGCAATCAAGGCGGCCGAAGCCAAACTGCTCGAAACCCAGGGGTCGAAGGCCTATCTTGGCCCTGAAGGCGACATGGGCTTTGTCCACGCGCTGATTCCCTATGTCTTCGGCAAGGATTTTGACCGGTCGAAAGTTGAAGGCATGCAGGCCCCCGGTGGCACTGGTGCCGTGCGTCTGGCCGCCGAAGTGGCCAAGCGTTCGGGCATCAAGCGTATCTGGATGGGCACGCCTTCGTGGCCCAACCACGCGCAGATCATTGCCGCTGTCGGCCTTGAACTGAAGACCTTCGGCCACATGACCGCCGATGGTGCGGCTGATCTCGATGCGCTGAAGGCCGCACTGGCACAGGCTGAAGCTGGCGATGCGGTGTTGCTGCATGGCTGCTGCCACAACCCGACTGGTGTTGATTACACCGAAGCCCAGTGGGACGAAATTGCCCCACTGCTGGTGGAACGGAACGTGCTGCCGATCCTCGACCTTGCCTATCAGGGTCTGGGCGCAGGCATGGAAGCCGATGCCTATGGCCTGCGCAAGGTGCTGGCCGCCGTGCCCGAAGCGCTGGTTGCCTATTCTTGCGACAAGAACTTTGGCCTGTACCGCGACCGTGTCGGCGCGTTCTATGCGGTGACGTCCGATGCAACCGCGCTCGCCAATGCCATGGCCAATGGTGCCACCATCGCCCGCGCTTCGTGGTCGATGCCGCCCGATCATGGTGCAGCTGCCGTTCGCCTGATCCTTGAAGATGCCGACCTGACCGCAATGTGGCTGGCTGAACTCGACGAAATGCGTGACCGTATGCGCTGGGTACGTGATCGCTTGGCCGCTGCACAGCAGGTTGGCCCGATCAACATGGCGCAGTTGGGCACGCAGAACGGTCTGTTCTCGATGCTGCCGCTGAATGGTGAGCAGATCCTTGCAATCCGCGAAAAGCATGGCGTTTACATGGCAGGTTCGGGTCGCATCAACATTGCGGGCCTGACCACGGGCAACATCGACAAGTTTGTCGAAGCGCTGGGCGACGTAGCCTGAGCTTTTCGGGCTTTAGCTGAACAAGAAAGGGCGGGGCCTTGCGGCTCCGCCCTTTTCGTTTCCGGTCGGTCGTTCCTGCCGATCAAAAATCCGCTGCGCGCGATTTGCGCCGGGCTTCGGCAAAGGCATCGGCACGGAATTTTTCAAAGCCGACGCGCTGATCGTATCCGGGGTCTTCGGGATAGTCCTGATATTCCGCGATGATCTCGTCAAAGATGGCGCGCATCTCTTCCTTGTGATCCGGATGGCTGAAGATGTGCAGGCGGTTGGCCTTCATCGCCTCGATCACTCGCGCGCCGATCACGTCAGGTTCCATGCCATATTCATGCACGCCCTGCAGGCGTGCCACTGCGCCCTTGTCCACCGGCTTCATCGCGCCCTTCAGCGCATCGGGGCGGATGTCGTCGCTGGCATAGATATAGCTCTTTACCAGCCCCGGACACAGCACCGACACGCCAATGCCATATTGCAGCAGTGAATAGTGCAGCGATTCGGACAGGCCCCGCACCGCAAACTTGGTGGTGTTGTAGATGCCGGGGCTACCCCCTGCGAGGAATGAGGCCATTGACGCGGTGTTGACCACATGGCCCCCCTTTACTTCGCCTGCCTTCACGCGCTCAACCATGCGCGGAACGAAGGTCATCACTCCGTTGATGACCCCGTTCAGGTTTACACCCATCAGCCAGTCCCAATCGTCGTAGGATGATTCCTCGATTGGCTGGAACAAGTTGACGCCCGCATTGTTGCACAGGATTGAAACCGGGCCGAACTTTGCCTCCACTTCGTCCGCCGCCGCCTTGAAACCATCGCGGCTGGCGACATCAAGCTGGACGCCCATGACCTCGCGATTGTCGAGGCTGCCCAAAGCCTTGTCGATGGCGTCCTGCCGGATATCGGCAATGGCAACCTTGCACCCCTCATTCAAAAGCTGACGGACAAGGCCGATGCCAACGCCGTTGGCCCCGCCGGTGACAAACGCGGTGCGGCCTGCAAAATCCTTCACGATGCGGCTCCGGCATGCTGGGCTTTCAGCTTTTCCTGCCGTGCGATTTCGTCGGTGATCGCCGGATTGCGGAACAGCATGGCAAAGGTCTGCTTGTATTCCGGATTTTCTGGCAGGTGCGTTTGTACCGCCGCGGTCATCGCGTCGCCGCGTTCCTTCACACCGGTCAGGAATTCCGAATGGGTCAGGATATAAAGCTCATCGTTGAGGATGCCCTGCAACACGCGCTCACCCACTTCTTCCTTGGTCTGATACAGGTGCATCAGGTTGCCGCCCGCCTGACGGCGCTTGTCCGCTTCGGCATAACCGGTGTCGGCAAGGTCAGCCGGGCGGGTCTTGCCAGCATCGGCAATGTTCGATTGCACTGCGCCGGGGCAGAAGGCCGAACAGATCACGCCGCGCGATTCAAATTCGGGGCGCATGCATTCCATCATCGATGTGACAGCGGCCTTGCCCGATGAATAGATGGTGGTGCCGCCCACTGGCACAAGCGCGCTCATCGACGCGGTGCAGACAATGTGCCCGCCTTCACCATGGGCCAGAATGCGCGGCAGGATGGTGACGATGCCGTTGACCGTGCCGCCCACGTTCACGCCCATCACCCAGTCCCAGTCGGCAAAGGTGGCAATTTCGGTCGGGCCGACAACGGCAACGCCGGCGTTGTTGACCAGAAGGTGGATCTTGCCGAACTTCGCCTCGACTGCATCGGCCACAGTGGCAAATTCCGCGCGATTGGTCACATCAAGCTGAACGGCCAGCACGCGGTCACCGCCGTTCAGTTCGGCCACGGCGGAATCGAGGTGGTCCTGCCGAATGTCGGCAATGGTCACATTCATCCCCGCACGCAGCAGCGCCTTGGCAATGCCAAGGCCGATGCCGCTGGCGCCGCCCGTCACGAATGCTGTCTTGCCCGGCAGATTCTGCATGTCTCTCTCCTTTGTCCGCGCTGTTCAGGCTGCGGGAATCATTTTTCACCTTGGTGTATTCACCAGCGGCGGATTGTATGCAAGACTAACAATATCGCCGCATCGACAAAGAGCTTTCAAGATAGGGCCGAAGCGGAAGGAGAGGAGAAGTCATGGCAGGTGCCATTGTTGCCGCAGGTCCGGACGCCGAATTTGCACAAGAGCAGGAAACCGCCAGTGGTGGGCGCATCTGGCCGTCCAGCGGGGCAGCGTGGTGGGCGCTGACCGTCATCATCATCGCCACCTTCCTGAACTTTTTCGACCAGACCGTGTTCGGCATGCTGGCCCAGCGAATCAAGGTGGACTTCGGGCTGACGGATGAACAGCTTGGCTTCCTTGGCGGGCCTGCCACGGTCATCTTCTTCGTGTTTGCAGGCATTCCGCTGGCGCGTCTGGCCGATATCTATCCGCGCAAGTTCGTGCTGGCAGGTGGCATGGCGGCCACTGGCCTTGTCATGGGGCTGGGCGGGCTGGCGCAAGGGTTTGCCCAGTTTGTTGGCAGCCGCATGTTTCTGGGTGCGGGCGGATCGGCCCATGCGCCTGCCAGCTATTCGATGATCGCAGACTATTTTCCGCCCAAGAAGATCACCCGCGCGTTTTCGCTGCTGCAACTGGGGTTCATCGGCGGGTCGACCGTGGGGGTGTTCGTCGGCGGCAAGCTGATCGTGGCGCTTGCCGGATGGCCGGACCAGACTGTGTTTGGCCTGCATGTCCACAACTGGCAGTTGATCTTGCTGGGGCAGGCGGCGCTGGGCCTTATCGTGGCCATGCTGCTGCTGACGGTAAAGGAACCGCCGCGCCTTCTAGCCCCTGTCAGCAAGGCTGCTGCGGAGGCTCCCGCGCGCATGACATCGGGGCAGCGTCTTCTGGCTTTTACCGGGCTGGATGCGGCCAAGGCGATTCATGCACGCGGACGGGTCTATTATCCGCTGTTCATCGGACTTGCGCTGTCCGCCATCGAAACCTTCGGCCTCGCCTTCTGGCGCATGCCGTTCATGATCCGCACGTATGGCTGGGATGAAGCACAGGTGGGCATGGTCATGGCCCCGATGCTGCTGGTGTCGCAGCTTTGCGGTGTGTTCTTCGGCGGGTTTTTTGTCGAATGGCTTGCGCGCAAATATGCCGATGCCAACGTGCGGGCAGCGACCATTCTGTTCGCGCTTGTCACTGTCTGCGCCATCGCGTCTCCCATGATGCCTACGGGCGAGACATCGCTGGCCGTCATGGCACTGGGGGGCATGTTCGGTCTTGCTGGTGCCGTGCCGCAGAACGCTGCAATCCAGCGTATCGCACCCAATGAAATGCGCGGGCAAGTGACTGCTATCTATCTGTTCATGTTCACATTTTTCGGTGCGCTGGGCAGCTTTGTGGTGGGCGTGGTTGCGCAGCGCGTCGTGGGCGTAGAGGCGGATTTGTGGAAGGCCCTGGTCATCACGGCGGGCGTTCTTTTGCCTATCGCCACATTCGCCATGTTCATGGGAATCAAGCCCTATCGCGAAGAGGTTGCGCGGCTGGAAGCCGAAGGCCGTTGACAGGCCATCACACCTCGCGCATTTGTTAGTAAGACAAACTAATTATTTGGGAGCTGGACGTGTCCGATACCAACCAGATTGCCGCGCTTGAAACGCGCCTGAACGACCTTGAAAAGCGCCTGACCGTCCGCGAGGATGAACTGGACATCCGCAAGCTGCAGCATCTCTACGGCTACTTGATCGATAAGTGCATGTATAACGAGACGGTGGACCTGTTCACCGACGACGGCGAAGTGCGCTTCTTTGGTGGCGTGTGGAAAGGCAAGGAGGGCGCGCGCCGCCTTTATGTCGAACGATTCCAGAAGCGTTTTACCTATGGCAACAACGGCCCCATCGATGGCTTCTTGCTGGACCATCCGCAGCTTCAGGACATCATCACTGTGCTGCCCGATGGCGTGACCGCGCTGGGTCGCGCGCGTTCGATGATGCAGGCGGGCCGCCACAAGGATTATGAAGGCGACGCGCCGCATCTGAAAGCGCGTCAGTGGTGGGAAGGCGGCATTTACGAGAACACCTACAAGAAGGTGGACGGCGTATGGCGGATGCACATCCTGAACTACATGCCGATCTGGCATGGCGATTTTGAATCGGGCTGGGCCAACACCCCGCACGAATATGTGCCTTTCCCCAAGGTCACTTACCCGACCGATCCGACTGGTCCCGACGCATTGATCGAAGATCATTGGCTGTGGCCGACGCACAAGGTCAACGCTTTCCACATGAAGCACCCGGTCACGGGTGAGGAAATGGTCGCCCAGCGCTGGCAGGGTGACATCGACCGCGAAAACGCAAAGAAGTAAGCAGGATCAGGAGCTTGTGGGCGGGGGCGAGTCTTCCTCCCCGCTTCCGCCCGCATCACCTGATGGTTTGGAATTGATATGACCCAGTATCCCTCGCTGCACATGATTATCGACGGCGCGCGCGTGTCTGGCGGTGGCCGCCGCACCCAGGCCGTGGTCAACCCGGCCACCGGCGAAACCATTGGCGAGTTGCCGCTGGCCGACGCTGCTGACCTCGACCATGCGCTGGATGTGGCGGCGAAGGGCTTTCGCATCTGGCGTGGATCCACCCCGCAGCAGCGCGCCGCCGTGCTGCAAGGCGCAGCGCGGCTGATGCTGGAGCGGCAGGAAGATCTCGCGCGCGTGGCAGTACTGGAAGAGGGTAAGACCCTTCCCGAAGCACGCATCGAAGTCATGATGAATGTCGGCCTGTTCAATTTCTATGCAGGCGAAGTGTTCCGCATCTATGGCCGCACGCTTGTCCGTCCGGCGGGGCAGCGCAGCACGGTGACACATCTACCGGTCGGCCCGGTGGCGGCCTTCGCGCCGTGGAATTTCCCGCTTGGCAATCCGGGACGCAAGCTGGGCGCGCCGATTGCGGCGGGCTGTTCGGTCATCCTGAAAGCGGCTGAGGAAACCCCGGCGTCCGCGCTGGGCGTGTTGCAGTGCCTGCTGGATGCAGGCCTGCCAAAGGAAGTGGCGCAGGCCGTGTTTGGCGTGCCCGATGAAGTCAGCCGCCATCTGCTGGGATCGCCCATCATCCGCAAGCTGTCGTTCACCGGATCGACGGTGATCGGCAAGCATCTGGCGCGCCTTGCCACTGACAACATGCTGCGCACGACCATGGAACTGGGCGGCCATGGCCCGGTGCTGATCTTTGGCGATGCCGATATCGACAAGGCGTTGGATACCATGGCAGCGTCCAAATATCGCAACGCGGGGCAGGTGTGCGTTTCGCCAACCCGATTCATCGTGGAAGAAAGCGTGTTTGACCGGTTCCGTGACGGTTTTGTCGAACGTGTCGGTCGCATCACGGTTGGCAACGGCATGGATGATGGCGTGGTCATGGGGCCAATGGCCAATGCCCGCCGTCCCGAAGCGATGGACAAGCTGATTGGCGATGCCACGGCGCGCGGCGCGAAGCTGCACACCGGGGGCGAACGTATTGGCAATGCCGGGTTCTTCTATGCGCCCACGGTCCTGTCCGAAGTGCCGCTGGATGCGACCATCATGAACGAGGAGCCGTTCGGCCCGGTCGCGCTGATGAACCCGTTCAGCGGGGAAGAGGCGATGATCGCGGAAGCCAACCGCCTGCCTTATGGCCTTGCCGCTTATGCGTGGACCGATAGCGCTGCCCGCCAGCGGCGCTTGGCGCACGAGGTAGAAACCGGGATGCTGGGCCTGAATACCACGATGATCGGCGGTGCGGATTCACCGTTCGGCGGCGTGAAGTGGTCTGGCCACGGCGCGGAAGACGGCCCCGAAGGCGTGATGGCCTGCCTTGTCACCAAAGCGGTTCACGAAGGCTGATGTGTGCGGCTGATCCGCGGGCTTTGACATGAGTGGGAAACATTCCGGCAAGATGGCGAGGCTAGCCCCCCGGCAGTCCGTTATCCTTGCCGGAGCACACCATGTCCGCGTCGCGTCTTCTGTTGGTGGCTGCCAGCTTGCTTGCCTCTGCGCCCGCGCTGGCGGCGCAGGAGGACGAGCAGATCTGGCTCGCGCAGTTTTCGACCATCGAGGTGGGCGACAAGGTTCTGCTGTTTTCCGACGTACAGTTCCGGTTGACCGATGGCGCGGACCGGCTGGGGCAAGTGCTGGTGCGCCCGGCGGTGGGCTATCGCATCACGCCCACCGACACGCTGTTCGTGGGCTATGCCTATGTCCGGACCGAGCCTTTGAATGGCGAGCCGACGGACGAACACCGCATGTTCCAGCAGGCGCTGGTGCGCATCGCGGGCAAGCCCGGCAAGGTCACAGTGACCGGGCGGACCCGTCTGGAACAGCGCTGGCTGGAGGGTCGACCGGACATGGGCTGGAGGCTGCGCCAACAGGTGCGGATAGACGCGCCGGTGGGCAAGGGCGTCAACGCCATCGTCTGGGCCGAACCTTTCGTCAATTTCGACACGACGACGTGGGGCCAGCGTGCCGGGTTGGATCAGGTGCGCGTGTTCGGCGGGCTGGGCTTGCCGCTGGCCAGAGGCATTGCGCTGGAAGCCGGATATTCCGGCCAATATGTAAACCGCTTCAAAGCGGCGGATCGGATGAATCATATCGGCAGCCTCTCGCTCACTCTTCGCAGGTGACGCGGCGCGGGCTGACCTTGTTTGAGAGGAAGCCTGCATGACCCAAGACCTGAAAACCGGCGGAGAGCAGGGGTATCTGCGCATCGCCACCGAAGAAGCCTTTGCCACACAAGAGCAGGTCGATGCGTTCCTGCGCATGATCCGCAACGGCGAGGCCGACAAGGGCATGGTTTCGCTCTGGGGCTTTTATGCCCAGTCGCCATCGGAGCGGGCGGTGCAAATCATGGAGCGCCTGCTCGATCTGGGCGAGCGCCGCATTGCCGATATGGACGCGACCGGCATAGACAAGGCCATCCTTGCGCTCACCTCGCCCGGCGTGCAGCCGTTGACCGATGTGGACGAGGCCAAGGGCATCGCTGCCCGTGCCAACGATCTGCTGGCCGATGCCTGCGCCAAGTATCCCGATCGTTATATCGGCATGGGCACGGTCGCACCGCAAGACCCGGAGTGGTCAGCGCGCGAAATCCATCGCGGGGCCAAGGAACTGGGCTTCAAAGGCATTCAGATCAACAGCCACACGCAGGGGCGCTATCTGGACGAAGAGTTCTTCGATCCCATCTTCCGCGCCTTGGTGGAAGTGGATCAGCCGCTCTACATCCATCCTGCCACGCCGCCCGATTCGATGATCCAGCCCATGCTGGAAGCGGGCCTTGACGGTGCGATCTTCGGCTTTGGCGTGGAAACGGGCATGCATCTGCTGCGGCTGATTACCATCGGCATCTTCGACAAATATCCCAGCCTTCAGATCATGGTCGGTCATATGGGCGAAGCCTTGCCTTACTGGCTCTATCGTCTGGATTACATGCACCAGGCAGGTGTGCGGTCGCAGCGCTATGAACGCATGAAGCCGCTGAAGAAGTCCATTGCCGAATATATGCAGTCCAACGTGCTGGTCACCAATTCGGGCATGGCATGGGAACCAGCGATCAAGTTCTGTCAGCAGGTGATGGGCGAGGACCGCGTGATGTATGCGATGGATTATCCCTATCAATACGTGGCGCAGGAAGTGCGCGACATGGACGCGATGGACATGAGCGCGCAAACCAAGAAGAAGTTCTTCCAGACCAATGCGGAACGCTGGTTCAAGTTGTAAGCTGGCGCGCACCGACTGAGGCCCCCGCTTTCGCGGGGGCGCGGCGGGCATGTATGGCAAAGTGTTGATAAGATAACGGGAGAGCAGATGACCAACGAACCGCGCCGCACGCTCGCCCCCGGCGCTTGGTATGCGCTGATCCTTGTCGCGCTGACCAACGCGATGAGCTTGCTTGACCGGCAGATTCTGGCCATCCTTGCGCCTGCGATCAAAAAGGATCTTGCCATCGGTGATGCCGAGATGGGGCTGCTCTATGGCACCGTCTTCGCGTTGTTCTATGCGCTGTTTTCCTTGCCGGTGGGGCGTCTGGCCGATGGCTGGGTGCGCACGCGGTTGCTGGGTATCAGCTTGCTGTTCTGGTCAGCCGCTACGGGCCTTGCCGGGCTCGCATCCAGCTTTTCGATGCTGGCGCTGTCGCGCCTTGGCGTGGGCATTGGTGAAGCGGCGACCCAGCCTGCGGGCACATCGCTGGTCTATGACTTCTGGCCCAAGCACCGGCGCGGCTTTGTCATGTCAGTCATGGCATCGGCCATTGCGCTGGGGCTGGGCGGTTCGCTGGTGCTGGGCGGGGTGGCCGCGCATGAATGGGACGCTGCCTATGCCATCGGCACTGCGCCGTTCGGCCTGAAGGGCTGGCAGTTTGCCTTCCTTGTCGCCGCCGCGCCGGGGTTCGTGCTGGCAGCTTTCCTGTGGACGTTGAAGGAACCCAAGCGCGGGCAGATGGACGGCATCGATACGCCTGTCGATCCGCACCCGTTCCGCGCCAGTCTGGCCCTGCTGGGATCGGTCACGCCAGGTTTCCACTGGCTGGGCATGAAGGGGCGTGGCGCCAGTGCGGGCATGGTGCGTGGCAACCTGATTGCGCTGGCTCTAATCGTGGCGGGCGCCTTCGCGCTGACACAGGTAAGCAATGCGGTCAGCCCCAAACCGGCGATGATGCTGGGTGCGCTGTCGATCAACCCGCACGCGCTGCAATGGTCAGTCATCGGCCTTGGCGTGTTCGTGATCGTCAATCTGATGCAGGGGATGAAGCTGGGCGATGGGCAGGCATTCCGCGTCATCACCCGGTCGCCGACGCTGATGATGTGCATCGCGGTGGGCACGCTGCAATCCTCGCTCAACTATGGGATGATGGCGTTCAATCCCAGCTTCCTGATCCGCACGTATGGCTTGTCGATGCAGGAAACCGCTTTGCAGTTCGGCCTGCTTTCGGCTGGGATGGGCATTGTCGGGCCGCTGGTATGGGGACCGCTTTCGGACTGGCTGAACCAGCGTTTTCCCGGAGGCGGGCGGGCATGGGTGGCGCTGTTTGCCATGGGCGTTTCGCCTTTCCTTTCGTTCTGGGTCTATTACGCGGGCGATCCGGGCAGCTTCTATGGCCGCTTCCTGATCTACAGCTTCATCCTGACGGGATGGATGCCGCCGCTTTATGCCATCCTTTACGATCAGGTCCTGCCAAGGATGCGCGGGTTGACCGCCAGTCTCTATCTGCTGGTGATGACCATTCTGGGCATGGGCATCGGGCCATATGTGGTGGGCCTTCTGTCCGACGCCACAGGATCGCTGCGCACGGCCATGCTGTCCATCAACGTGGTGGCTATCCCCATTGCAGTGCTGATGGTGCTGATTGCCCGCCGGGCCGAACGCGATGAAGCGGCGCTGTTGACACGGGCTGAAGGATAAGCCGCGCCCCCGCGCAGGCGGGGGCGCGGCTTTGGCTAAAGGGTCAGGTTACCCGCCACACCCACAGCTTGATCCCCAGCGGATAGCGCGCGCCCGAGCAGACAAAGATCGACCGGTTCATCCAGTCATACTTGCCCACCGGGGCGATGAATTCGGGCACCGTGCGGAAATAGTATTCCGCCGGATCGACCTCCTGCCCACTGGCCAGCCGCTGCATCACGTCTGGCGGGCCATGGCGCAACCCCCGGTTGCGGATCTGGATCACCACCCCGTCGTCGGTCTCCAGCGCATAGATTGCGTCGGCCACGGTCACGCCATCGGGCCGGGTCACCTGCCAGTCGGCAGCATTGCCGATCAGCCTGCCCTGTATCAGCGGCCCTTCAACGCGCCCGCCGCCGACGATGGGAATGATCCGCCGGGTGCCGTCGAATGTCTCGCCAATTGCCACCGGCGGTTCCAGTTCGCCGGTGGCTTCATAGACGAATTCAAGGCCCGGTTGGATGCGGGGCTGGATCATGCCGCCTCCATCGCGGCCAGCCCGATCTGGTCTGCGTTGGCCCAGTTGCCGTGCAGGCCAAAGCGCAGGCGGATGGGGATGTTGACCGTGGCGACCGGGCCTTTTTCGATATCCAGCGCATCGAAGATCAACAGGTCGCTACGGTGGTCTTCCAGACGGTTGCACACCTGTACGATCCAGCCATCACCTTCGGGGGCGTCGGCGCTGCGTGGGACGAAGCAGGGTTCCTGCAAGCTGGATACGGGACCGCACCACCAATGCTGTTCCTTGCCGGTTTCAAAGTCTTTCAGGAACAGGCAGTTCATCAGCAAACCGCCTGCGCTTCCGCCGCGCAGTTCCACCGGACGGCGCATGTCCATTTCAAGGAACCAGCCATAGCGGCTTTTGGTGCCAGCGAACCTGTCATCGATGCGGGGGAACTCCGACGCCGTGTCGGACAGTTTCACGATCTCGGCAAAGTCTTCGCCATTGCTGGCCATGTCGACCACCCAATCGGTGGGATAGCTCATCGCTTCCATCCCGTTGAACGGCGCGCCGTGAACGTCGGGGAAGAAGGGGAACATGTTGTTCTTCGCCTCGCAAGTGACGAAGTGGACCTTGGTGCCTTCCTGCCATGCGTTGAGAACGTGGCTGGCAAAGCAGTTGTCGCGCTTGAACCAGCGGATGTCGGAATTGGTCACGTTGTCGCGGCGGGGGATAATGCCAAGATGCACCGGCATGGTGGTGTTAAAGCCGAAGTGCGGCTTGCCCTGTTCCAGCCGTTCCCAGCTACCGATAGACGGCACGATATGCAGAACCAGGTAATCCTCGGTAATGCCGAAGTCGTGCATCATGCAGTAATAGGGCACCTTGAACCACACTTCGCGGATTAGCTCGCCTTCGGGGCTGATTTCCATGTAGGTTACATCGTCGGTGCAAAGGCCGCTGGCGGCATAGCCGATGGCCACCATGTTGCCGGTTTTGGGATCGACTTTGGGATGCGCGGTAAAGGTCTGGCCGGTCATCTTGCCGCCGAACTTTTCGAACCCGAAGGTTTCCATCGTCGCCGGGTCCATGACCAGCGCGGGGCTGTCTTCCTTCATCGCCCACAGCTTGCCGCCAAAGATGAAGGCGTTGGTATTGGCGGTTGAGCGGTATTCGCCCTTCACCGCTTCATCGTCGGTCAACGGGTTGCGATAGGCACCGAACAGCCCTTTGCCCGCTGCGTTTTCCAGCTTCCACTTGTCGGTCTTGGCCCAGCGCTGGCGGAAGTCCACTTGCCCATCGTGGATGTGGAACCGGGTAATCATGCCATCGCCATTGAAGGCAATGTCATCGCCCAGCCGAGGGGGAAACTGCGGGTCGGGCTGGACGCGATAGAATGCGCCGTTTAACTCATGCGGAATCGTGCCTTCGTGGGCCAGATCGGCAATGTCTGCCTCGATCCGCGATGGTGTGTTGAATCCCGTGAAGCTGGGTGTGTCAGGAAATTGGGCCATGGCATCCTCCTCGCGATATTGTATGTAATGCTAACAATTAAACAAGCGCATTCGCGGTGTTTTTGGGGACAGGGCATTGATTAAGGACAAATTCGCCGATGCCATCGCACCTGTCGGTCACACCGACGAGGCGGACATCGGCGCGATCAACGATATTCTGGGCTTCCACATCCGCTTGGCGCACGGGGCCTGCCTGCGACATTTCACCGAGACGTTCACCGATCTGGACCTGACGCAGAAGCAGGTATCGGTGCTGTGGCTGGTCGACGATCACCCTGGCATTGCGCAGACCGATCTTGCCCAGCGGCTGCGGATGGACCGCGCCACCACCATGGCCATCATCAACCGGTTGCAGGCCAAGCATTTTCTGCGGCGGGATCGTTCGGAAAAGGACGGGCGCAAACAGGCGCTGCATCTGGAACCCGACGGTATCGCCATGCTGGCCCGCGCCAAAAAGGCGATTGGCGAGCATGAGGCGTGGGTCAAAAGCCGCTTTTCCGACAAGGAAGTGCGGCAATTGACTGAACTGCTTTCCAGAATCCACGATTGAGTTATAAAGAATAGCAATTGACCCGTTCGGAGAGGATAAGGGCCGCATGACACAGACCCCGCGCGAGGTGATCGAGCAGACGCCGATGGGCCTCCGCCAATGGATCGCCGTAATCCTGATGATCGCGCTGAACGCGCTCGACGGCTTCGATGTGCTGTCCAGCGCCTTTGCTGCGCCCGGCATTGCCAAGGAGTGGGGCATCGAACGTGATGCGCTGGGCGTGGTGCTTTCGATGGAACTGGTGGGGATGGGCTTCGGTTCGATCCTGCTGGGCGGCGCTGCCGACCGGTTTGGACGCCGTCCCACCATCCTCGTCTGCCTGCTGGTGATGACCAGCGGCATGTGGCTGGCCACGACATCGGGCAGCCCTTCGGGGCTTGCGCTGTGGCGTTTCATCACCGGGCTGGGCATTGGCGGTATGCTGGCTGCGATCAACGCGGTGACGGCGGAACTCTCCAGCCTGAAAGGCCGGTCGCTGGCAATGGCGCTGATGGTCATCGGTTATCCCATCGGGGCGACCGTGGGCGGAACCGTGGCGGGCGTGTTGCTCAAGGATGGCGACTGGCGCGTGGTGTTCGAATTTGGCGCGATTGCGACCGCCGTGTTCATCCCGCTGGTGTTCCTGTTCGTGCCGGAAACGCCGGATTATTATGTCACGCGCCGCGCGCCTGACGCGCTGGAGCGGATCAACGCTTCGCTGCGCAAACTGGCGATGCCGCTGGCGTCGATCCTGCCGCCGGTGCCCGATCATGTCGAAAAGCCTGGCGTGTTCGACATTTTCAAGCCGGGCCTGCTGCGCACCACGATCCTGTTCACGCTGGGTTATTCGTTCCACGCCGTCACATTCTACTACATCCTCAAATGGTCGCCCAAGATCGTGGCCGACTTCGGCTATACGCAACCGCAGGCGGCCAGCGTGCTGGTGTGGGCGAACATTGGCGGGGCGATTGGGGGCGGGCTGTTTGGTTATGCCATGCATCGTTTCGGGCTGAAGTGGCCGACCATCGTGATGCTGCTGGGCGGTTCGATCGCAGTCATGGCCTTTGGCTTTGGGCGTGAGACGCTGGACGGGTGGAAGGTGGCGGTGTTCTGCACCGGGTTTACCACCAATGCTGCCATCGTCGGCTTCTATGCCCTGTTCGCCAAAGGCTTCCCGACGCATGTGCGTGCCACTGGCACTGGCTTTGCCATCGGGGCTGGACGTATTGGTGCGGCGGGATCGCCCATTCTGGCAGGCGTGCTGTTCACGCAGGCTGGGCTTGGCCTGCTGGGCGTGTCCATCGTGATGGCGCTGGGTTCGCTTTTTGCAGCGGCGATGCTGCTGATGCTGCGCAAGGAAATGTAGGCACAACCCCCTTTGGACCGGGAGGGGGTTTACACTGTTTACACAGTCCAGAGGACACGTAACGGGGCCGGGCGGACCATGGTTCGATCCGGCCTTTCGTGTTGAAAATCAACGCATAAAGCGGCTGGGCGGGCAATTGACGATGGAAAGAGCAGCAAGCGGACCATTGCAGAACGGCCATCTGTAGGACAGCACCCTTTTTGCGCCACCGGGTTGAGCGCGGACGCGATCCGGTGAATGATGGCGGTATGACCAGACAGCTTTTGCTCCCCCCGCTTGTTCTCGCCCCGCTTGCCCTCATCCTGCTGACGGGCGCTGCGCCCGCGCAATATCCGGACGGTGTGGCCGATGCCGCGCTGCGGGCGGCCCCTGTGTGGGATGGGCACAATGACGTGCCCGAACAATTGCGCGAACGGCGCAAGGACGTGCTGGAAGGCTTCGATTTCCATGACACGCGCGGAACCGACGATGCGGCCAAGGGCATGCCGCCGATGATGACTGACCTGACCCGGATGAAGGCGGGCAAAGTGGGCGCGCAATTCTGGTCAGTCTATGTTTCGGCAACCTTGCCCGAACCGCAGGCCGTGCAGGCAACGCTGGAACAGATCGATGTGACCCGCCGCCTGATTGCCGCCTATCCCGCGGACATGCAGTTCTGCACCGATAGCAAATGTGTTGAGGCGTCGTGGAAGGCGGGCCGGGTGGCGTCGCTGATCGGCATGGAGGGCGGACATTCCATCGGCGGATCGCTGGCCGTGCTGCGCCAGATGCATGGGCTTGGCGCGCGCTACATGACGCTGACCCACTTCAAGAACAACGCCTGGGCCGACAGCGCGACCGATGCGCCCGCGCATGACGGTTTGACCCCGTTTGGCGAAAAAGTGGTGCGCGAAATGCAGCGGCTGGGCATGCTGGTGGATCTTGCCCACGTCAGCGAGGCGACGATGCGCGATGTGCTGGCGCTGAAAGGCCCGCCGGTGATTGTCAGCCATTCCAACGCCCGCGCGATCAACGGCCACACCCGCAACATTTCGGACGAAACGCTGAAGGCCATCGGTGCGCAGGGCGAGATCGTGATGGTGAACTTCTATCCGGTTTATGTGGTTGAAGCCGCGCGCCAGTGGAGCGCGAATCGCGACGCTGAAGATGCCCGCCTGAAAGCATTGCACCGGGGAGAACCAGAGGTGGCCAAGGTGGCGCTGGCAGCGTGGATCAAAGCCAACCCCATGCCGCGTGGCAGCGTCAAGGATGTGGCCGACCACCTGAGCCACATCGCCAAGCTGATCGGCGCGGATCATGTCGGGTTGGGCGGCGATCTGGACGGAGTGGAAAGCACCGTGGTCGGGCTGGATGATGTTTCGATGTATCCTGCATTGTTCACCGAACTCGCCCGTCGCGGCTGGTCACAGGCCGATCTGGAAAAACTGTCCAGCCGCAACATGATGCGGGTGATGAAAGCGGCGGAAAGCTATGCAGCGGCGCACAAAAATGATCCTGCGCTGGAGAATGAAACGGGGTTCTGAGGGGAATGATCTGCATGGCCTGATGGCGCGATGAGGGTGAAGGTGTTACGCGGCGGCCCTTATTCACTTCAGGCCCTAATCCCTTCAGGCCCCTAATCCCTTCAGGAACGCAGGACATGCTGGCGACCATTCAACCAAGTGCGACGTTCAAAGACAATCTTCAACAATTGCCGACTGTTGAAGGTGTGCAGCGCATCGATCTTGTCGATGCCGATGGCGCGATTGTTACCAGCATTGAAAACCAGCCCGGCAAACAAGGTTCGCTGGCCTTGTATCAATATTTGCAGCAGAGCTTTGGCGTGCTGGATGCGAAAGCGGCAGAACACGGTCTGGCCGTGTTTGCCGAACATACCGCCGATGCCCGCAACCGTCCGGGCGCCCACCCGAATGTTGATCGCTTGCTTGATATCGCGGGCGGCGCAGCGGCGCTGCGTATCGAGATTATCGCAGCGACATGATCTGGCGGATGGCGGGACAATCGCATGTGGTCCGCCGTTTCAAGATCCACTATTTCCCTCCCAAAACCTCTCGACGGCGGCGTTCGATCCGGGCAAGAATGGTTTGGTTGCATAACATTTTTTATGGAGAGATCTGATGTTCACCCACACGTTCCTTGGCACCAATGATGTTGAAAAATCGCGCGCGTTCTATACGCCGGTGATGGCGGCGCTGGGGCATGAAACGGCAGTGCCGCTGCCGCATGGGACGGCATTTCCTTCGGCAGCCGGGTCGCTGATCGTCGCGACGCCTGCCAATGGCGAGGCGCATAGCGTTTCGAACGGTTATACGCTGGGCTTCAAGGCTGCGGATTCGTCTGTGGTGGATGCGTGGCATGCGGCGGGCGTGGCCAATGGCGGTAGCTGTGAAGGTGCGCCGGGCGTGCGCCCGAATTCGCCGGGGCAGCAGTATGGCGCCTATCTGCGCGATCCTGATGGCAACAAAATTTGTGCGTTTGCGCCCAATCCGGCTGCGTAAAACGCACTTCCTGATTTTTCAGGAACATAGCTGACGGCCATGCGCCTCCTTCGCCAAGATGCGGGGGAGGCGCTGTCTTTTGGAGGTTGGCAGGGGCGTTGACGGGTTGTGCATATTATGCTGTCGACTGTGGAAACACCTTACGAAAAACAACGGGGCGCACAGATATGCTGGTGGAAGATCGCAACCGCGAGGTGAGCCTTGGCGCGCTTGCCATTCATCACAACACCTTGCGCGTGCTGGTATCGGCCATGTTGCCGCAACTGGCGCGGTTGTCGCCCGATCCGGAAGGCTGGCTGGACGAACTGAAGCAGGTGGCGCAGCTTTCGGTCGATTATTCGGCGTTTCCGCAGGCCTTCCACATCAACCCGGAAATGATGAAGGCTGCCGTGGCGGGCGCTGTTGAGGAAGTGTTTGCGGGCGCGCAATCGGTGCTGGCGTTGCAACAGGCCGATTGATCGGTCACATATCGGTAATGCCATAAGGCACCAGATCGCGCGTGTGGGGATTGACCACGATGGCGCGGTCGCTGGGCGGAAAGGCGCGCTGATCGCATGTGTCGCGCGGGCAAATGCGGCACGAAATGCCGATACGGGTGACGGTTTCGGGCCGGGCGAGGTTCAGCCCGTCGGCATAGATGAATTCATCGGCCAATGCCGCTTCGCAGCCCAGCGCCACGGCATAACGGCGCGGCGGGCGGTAAAAACTGCCCGATGGTTTGACCAGGCCTTTGGCGATGGAGACATAGCGAACGCCATCGGGCATTTGGGCGGCCTGCACATGGATGCGGTCAGGGATGGCGACGGCTTCGTGGACGACCCATAGCGGGCAGGCTCCGCCGAAGCGGGCAAATTGCAGGCGTGTGGCCGAATGGCGTTTGGTGATGTTGCCGGCCATGTCGACGCGGCAGAAGAACATGGGAATGCCGCGGGCCTGCGGGCGTTGCAGCGTGGACAGGCGGTGGCAGGCCTGTTCGAAACTGGCGCCGAAGGCCTGACGCAACTGGTCGATATCGTGGCGCAGTTCGCGCGCGCGGGCGCGGAACCATTCATACGGCATTATAAGCGCGCCTGCGGCATAATTGCCAAGGCCGACGGTCAGCAACTGGCGCGCGGCGGCGGATTGCAGGGTGGCGTCGGCAACGATGGCGGCAATTTCATCACGTAGGGCCACGGCGGCAAGTTGATAGGCCATCTGGAACCGGCCAGATTCGATAGGCTGGTTGGGATCGAGCGTGAGGCGGCGGGCGTCGGGATCAAAGCGCCGCATGGCCCCGCCGCTGGCATATTCAACGGCAATGCCGTTCATTTCCAGCCAGCCGGCCATCTGTGCCAGGGTGGGTGACATGCCGGTGCCTGACAGGCGCACGGCGAGGCGTTCAGCGGCGCGGTCGATGCTGTCGACATAGTTGTTGGCGTGGTGGAACCAGTCGCGCACTTCTTCCCACGGCAGGCGACCGCCCGAAATGCTGTCCGATCCCAGCGCTTCGTCGATGATTTCCAGCCGCTGGACCGAGCGGCGGTGCTGATCCCACAGCCGGGCGAAGGCCTGTGCAAAGGCGGGGTATTGTTCGGCCACGCGCTCTACCTGTTCGCCGGGCAGGGTTTCGCCCAGCAGCGGGTCTGAGGCGGCTTCGCGCAGAGCGGTCAGCACCGGTTCCACGCGGTCAGCAGCAAAGTCCTGCCATTCTACTGGGAAGGCGGCCTGCAATCTGTCGGTCAGCGCCGGGGTCAGCGGGCGTTCGTCATTCTCGATCTGCGACAGATAGGACGCGCTGATGCCCAGCAAGGACGCCATTTCTCCCTGACGCAGCTTGCGCGTGGTGCGCAAGGTCTTGAGTTGTTCTCCGGCGAAGAGGCGGCGTCTGGCCATTTCGGATGGGTCCAATTTGCAAACTTTGTCTTCGCAAGTTTGCAGAATAACATTGGACTTGGCAAGCCGACTGGCGCAGGTGGAAGGCCAATCCGTGTTTGAACCCGAACTTCCTTCACCGGGGACAGGTACGGTTCCGGCTTCGGTCCATACTCCGGGGAGGGAGCGTGGGCCGGGGCCGGACACCATTTTGAAACAACACCGTTCAAGCGAGAGGGTGCAGCCGATGTCCGCCAATATTGCCGAGATGGAAAAGCGCCGGGAAGCCGCGCGGCTGGGTGGCGGGCAAAAGCGCATCGACGCGCAGCACGCCAAGGGCAAGCTGACCGCGCGCGAACGGCTTGACGTGCTGCTGGATGAAGGCAGCTTTGAAGAAGTCGACATGTACGTCGAACACAACTGCGTCGATTTCGGGATGCCGGATACGGTGATTCCGGGCGACGGCGTGGTGACCGGATCTGGCACGATCAACGGCCGCTTGGTCTATGTATTCAGCCAGGACTTCACCGTGTTCGGCGGTTCGCTGTCTGAGCGCCACGCGCAGAAGATCTGCAAGATCATGGACATGGCGTTGAAAGTGGGTGCGCCGGTGATCGGGCTGAACGATTCGGGTGGCGCGCGCATTCAGGAAGGCGTGGCATCGCTCGGCGGTTATGCCGAAGTGTTCCAGCGCAATGTGCTGGCATCGGGCGTGGTGCCGCAGCTTTCGCTCATCATGGGGCCTTGCGCGGGCGGCGCGGTCTATTCACCCGCGATGACCGACTTCATCTTCATGGTGAAGGACAGCAGCTATATGTTCGTGACCGGCCCCGATGTGGTGAAGACGGTGACGAACGAGATCGTCACGCAGGAAGAACTGGGCGGCGCGGTGACGCATACGACCAAGACGTCGGTGGCTGACCTGGCGCTGGAAAACGATATCGAGGCGCTGCTGGCGGCGCGCGACTTCTTCGATTTCCTGCCGCTGTCGAACCTTCAGGATGTGCCCGAACGGCCCACGTCCGATCCCTATGACCGGCTTGAGCCGAGCCTTGACAGCATCGTCCCGGCATCGGCCACGCAGCCCTATGACATGCACGAAGTCATCCGCAAGACGGTGGATGAAGGCGATTTCTTTGAAGTGCAGCCCAAACATGCGGGCAATATCATCATCGGTTTCGGGCGTGTCGAAGGGCGCACCGTGGGTGTGGTGGCCAACCAGCCGATGGTGCTGGCAGGCGTGCTGGACATCAATTCATCGAAGAAGGCCGCGCGTTTCGTGCGCTTTTGCGATGCGTTCAACATTCCGATCCTGACCTTTGTCGACGTGCCGGGCTTCCTGCCGGGCACTGCGCAGGAGCATAACGGCATCATCAAGCACGGCGCGAAGCTGCTGTTCGCCTATGCCGAAGCGACCGTGCCCAAGATCACCGTCATTACCCGCAAGGCCTATGGCGGCGCTTATGACGTGATGGCGTCCAAGCACCTGCGCGGCGATCTGAACTATGCCTGGCCGACCGCTGAGATCGCGGTGATGGGGGCCAAGGGTGCGGTGGAAATCATCTTCCGTGGCCTTTCGTCTGAAGAGCAGGCGGTGAAGACCAGGGAATACGAAGACCGCTTTGCCAACCCGTTCGTGGCGGCAAGCAAGGGCTTTGTGGACGAAGTGATCCACCCGCATTCCACCCCGCCGCCGCGTGGCGCTGGGCCTGCGCAAGCTCAAGAACAAGAGCTTGGAAAATCCGTGGAAGAAGCACGACAACATTCCGCTGTGAGATGGCATGGTTTTGGAGTCTTTTCTGTGCCTGGCTTGCTTGGGTGGGGTTTTGTTTGGCGCGGTGGGCTTGGTCGCGACCAAACAAATGGGTTGCAGATGGCATAATTGAAAACGGATTCGGTAGCGCATGGCGCAAGTCCGATAGTCCGATAGTGTTTGCGCTACTTTGTATGCATTCGCGCATTTGGGCAGGTTTCGTGGGGGTTTTTGCAGTCGGATCAGGTGCAGCGTCGATCGCGTGGCTTGGTCGGGCAGTTTTGGGAACATCAGCATGACAGACATTTTCATCGTTTCGGGCGCGCGCACGGCCATCGGTTCGTTTGGTGGCAGCCTTGCTTCGCTGCGCCCGGCGGAAACCGGCGCGATTGTCATCAAGGAAGCGATTGCCCGCGCCGGGATTAGCGCGGACAAGGTGCAGAACGTGGTGATCGGGACGGTGGTGCCGACCCAGCCCAAGGACGCCTATGTCAGCCGCGTGGCGGCGGTGAACGCGGGCGTGCCGATTGAAGCGCCGGCGATGAACGTCAACCGCCTGTGCGGTTCGGGCCTTCAGGCGATTGTCTCTGCCGCGCAGGGCATTGCGCTGGGCGAACAGGACATCGCCATTGGTGGCGGCGCGGAAAGCATGTCGAATGCGCCGCACATGATCCTCACCGCGCGCAACGGCCAGAAGATGGGCGATCAGGTGCTGATGGACGCCATGCTGGGTGCGCTGCACGATCCGTTCGAAGGCTTCCACATGGGCGTCACCGCGGAAAACGTGGCCGAACAGTGCGGCATCAGCCGTGAAGAGCAGGACGCGGTTGCGGTGGAAAGCCACAAGCGCGCGGCGGCGGCTGTGGCAGCCGGATACTTCAAGGAACAGATCGTTCCGGTGGAGATCAAGACGCGCAAGGGCACGGTCGTGTTCGACACCGACGAACATTTCCGCGCCGATGCCAGCGTGGAAGCAATGGCCACGCTGAAGCCGGTATTCAAGAAGGATGGCACCGTCACCGCAGGCAACGCCAGCGGTATCAACGATGGCGCAGCTGCGGTCGTTCTGGCCAGCGGCAAGGCCGTGGAAGAGCACGGGCTGAAGCCGATGGCGAAGATCATCGGCTGGGGTCATGCGGGCGTTGAGCCGCGCGTGATGGGCCTTGGCCCGGTAAAGGCGGTGCCGGTAGCGCTGCAGCGCGCAGGGCTGACGCTGGACCAGATCGACGTGATCGAGGCGAACGAAGCCTTTGCCGCGCAGGCCTGTGGCGTGGCCAAGGAACTGGGCTTTGATCCGGCCAAGACCAACCCCAACGGGTCGGGCATTTCGCTGGGCCACCCGATTGGCGCGACCGGCGCGATCCTGACAATCAAGGCGATGTACGAACTGCACCGCACCGGCGGACGCTATGGCCTTATCACCATGTGCATCGGCGGCGGTCAGGGCATCGCCATGGTCATCGAAAGGGTCTGACATGAAGCTGGGCCGTCTGAACCACGTTGGCGTTGCCACGCCGGATATCGAGGCTTCCATTGCGTTCTATCGCGACGTGATGGGCGCTTCAGACATTACCGAACCGTTCGTGCTGGAAAGCCAGCAGGTGCGGGTGTGTTTCGTGAACACACCGGGCGAAGGTGGCACGGCTGGAACGCAGATCGAACTGATCCAGCCGACCAGCCCCGACAGCGCGGTGGGCAAGTGGCTGGCGGCCAACCCCTTGGGCGGGCAGCACCACCTTTGCTACGAAGTGCCGGACATTCATGCGGCCAAGGCGTGGTTTGAAGCCCAGGGCAAGCGCGTGCTGGGCGACCCCCGCATCGGTGCGCATGGGACGCTGATTTTCTTCGTCCACCCCAAGGACATGGGCGGGCAACTGACCGAGATCATGGAGACGCCGAAGGGCGATCACCACTGATCCCGATGGCACCGTCGCCCCGGCGCAGGCCGGGGGGCATGACGGTGCGGTAATGGATCCCGGCCTGCGCCAGGATGACGATTGTGTGGAGGGCGATGTCCCTCACGCGAAGGGACGGACGATGAGCGACAAGACACTGACAGACTGGCAGGCCGCCGCCGCCAAGGAAGTGAAGGGCAAGGATCTGACCTGGCAAACGCCGGAAGGGATTGCCGTCAAGCCGCTCTACACCGCCGAGGACGTGACGGTTGATCCCGGCCTGCCCGGTTTTGCACCGTTCACGCGCGGGGTGCGCGCCAGCATGTATGCAGGGCGTCCGTGGACCATCCGGCAGTATGCGGGGTTCTCCACCGCTGAGGAATCCAACGCCTTCTATCGCCGCAATCTTGCCGCCGGGCAAAAGGGCCTGTCGGTGGCGTTCGACCTCGCCACGCACCGCGGTTATGACTCGGACCATCCGCGCGTCACGGGCGACGTGGGCAAGGCGGGCGTCGCCATCGATTCCGTCGAGGACATGAAGATCCTGTTCGACGGCATTCCGCTCGATCAGATGTCGGTTTCGATGACCATGAACGGCGCGGTGATCCCGATCCTCGCGTTCTTCATTGTGGCAGGTGAGGAACAGGGCGTTGAGCGCAAGCTGCTCGACGGGACCATTCAGAATGACATTCTGAAAGAGTTCATGGTCCGCAATACCTACATCTATCCACCCGAACCTTCGATGCGGATCATCTCGGACATTTTCGGCTACACCAGCCGCGAGATGCCCAAGTTCAACTCGATCTCGATTTCCGGCTATCACATGCAGGAAGCGGGCGCGACGCAGGTTCAGGAACTGGCCTTCACCATTGCCGATGGCATGGAATACGTGAAGTACGGCGTGGCGTCGGGTCTGGATATCGACAAGTTTGCGGGCCGCCTGTCGTTCTTCTTCGCCATTGGCATGAATTTCTTCATGGAAGTGGCCAAGCTGCGCGCCGCGCGTGTGCTGTGGCATCGGGTGATGACCAAGCTGGGCGCGCAGGACGAACGCAGCAAGATGCTGCGCACCCACTGCCAGACTTCGGGCGTCAGCTTGCAGGAGCAAGACCCCTACAACAACGTCATCCGCACCACGATCGAGGCGATGGCCGCGATGCTGGGCGGCACACAGTCGCTGCACACCAATGCGCTGGACGAAGCCATTGCCCTGCCGACCGACTTTTCCGCACGCATCGCGCGCAATACGCAGATCGTGATTCAGGAAGAGACGGGCATGTGCAATGTGGTCGATCCGCTGGGCGGGTCGTACTACATCGAGAGCCTGACGCAGGAACTGGTCGACAAGGCGTGGGAGATCATCGAGCGCGTCGAAAGCGAAGGCGGCATGGCCAAGGCCGTCGCCGCTGGCTGGCCCAAGGCGATGATCGAGGAAGCCGCTGCTGGCCGTCAGGCCCGCGTCGACCGTGGCGAGGACGTGATCGTGGGCGTCAACAAGTATCGCCTTGCCAGCGAAGACCTGCTTGAGACGCTGGAAGTCGATAACGACAAGGTGCGTCAGGGCCAGATCGCCCGCCTCAAGTGGGTGCGCGAGAACCGTGACGAAACCAAGTGCCGTGCGGCGCTCAACGCGCTGACCGAGGGCGCGAAGACGGGCGGGAACCTGCTCGAACTCGCCGTCGAGGCTGCGCGCCACCGTGCGACGCTGGGCGAGATTTCGGATGCGATGGAAGTGGTGTTTGGCCGCCACGGCACGTTCCCGACACCGGTGAAGGGCGTCTATGGTTCTGCCTATGCCGGTGACTCGCGCTACCAGCAGGTTGTCGATGGCGTGGAAGCCGTGACCCGCCGCCTTGGCCGCACCCCGCGCATGCTGGTGGCCAAGATGGGGCAGGACGGCCACGATCGCGGCGCGAACGTGATTGCCAGCGCATTCAGCGACATGGGTTTTGACGTGACCAGTGGCCCGCTGTTCCAGACACCCGAAGAAGCCGCCGCATTGGCTTTGGAAAAGGGTGTGGACGCGGTTGGCGCATCGTCGCTGGCCGCCGGGCACAAGACACTGATCCCCGAACTGATCGGCCACCTGCGCGCGGCGGGCCGCCCTGATATCAAGGTTGTGGCAGGCGGTGTGATCCCGCCGCAGGACTATGATTTCCTGCGCGAAGCAGGCGTACAGGGCATCTATGGTCCGGGCAGCAATGTGGTGGAATGCGCGGCAGATATGCTGCGGCTGCTGGGGCACAACATGCCGCCGGTGGATGCATAAGCGATTGAAGGGTAGATAGAATGTTCAAGAAAATCCTCATCGCCAACCGTGGCGAAATTGCCTGCCGCGTTATCAAGACCGCGCGCCGCATGGGTATTCAGACGGTGGCGGTCTATTCGGATGCCGATGCGCGGGCGCCGTTCGTGCAGATGGCGGACGAGGCCGTGCATATCGGGCCTGCGCCTGCCGCGCAGTCGTACCTGATTGCCGACAAGATCATTGCCGCCTGCAAGCAGACCGGGGCCGAAGCGGTGCATCCGGGGTATGGCTTCCTGTCCGAGCGCACCTCGTTTGCCGAGGCGCTGGCGGCAGAGGGCATCGAGTTTATCGGGCCACCTGTCGGCGCGATTGCCGCGATGGGTGACAAGATCGAATCCAAGAAGCTGGCCAAGGCTGCGGGCGTCAATGTCGTTCCCGGTTTCGTGGGCGAGATCGAGGATACCGAGCATGCGGTGCGCATCTCGGACGAGATCGGCTATCCGGTGATGATGAAGGCGTCGGCTGGCGGTGGCGGCAAGGGCATGCGCCTTGCCTACAACGAAAAGGACGTGCGCGAAGGCTTTGAGGCGGTGAAGCGTGAGGGGCTGAATTCGTTCGGCGATGACCGCGTGTTCATCGAGAAGTTCATTCTCAACCCTCGCCACATCGAGATCCAGATTCTGGGCGATAAGCACGGCAACATTCTGTACCTGAACGAGCGCGAATGCTCGATCCAGCGCCGCCACCAGAAGGTGGTGGAAGAAGCGCCTTCGCCGTTCGTCACGCCCAAGATGCGCAAGGCGATGGGCGAGCAGTGCGTGGCCCTGTCGCGCGCCGTTGGCTACTATTCAGCGGGCACGGTGGAACTGATCGTCTCGGGCGCGGACCCGACGGGTGAGAGCTTCTACTTCCTTGAAATGAACACCCGCCTGCAGGTGGAGCATCCGGTGACGGAATGCATCACCGGGGTCGATCTGGTCGAACAGATGATCCGCGTGGCTGCTGGTGAAAAGCTGAGCCTGACGCAGGATGATGTGAAGATCGATGGCTGGGCGATTGAAAACCGCGTCTATGCAGAAGATCCCTATCGCGGGTTCCTGCCTTCGACCGGCCGCCTGATCCGCTATAACCCGCCTGTCGATGGCTGGACGGATGATGGCGCGGAAAATGGTCGCCGGGGCGTGGATGGCGTGCGCGTGGACGATGGCGTCTACGAAGGCGGCGAAGTGTCGATGTTCTATGACCCGATGATCGCCAAGCTGGTGACCTGGGGCAAGACGCGCGATGAGGCCGCGGACAAGCAGATCGAGGCGCTGGATGCGTTCGAGATTGAAGGGCTGGGCCACAACATCGATTTCGTGTCCGCGATCATGCAGCATCCGCGCTTCCGTTCGGGCGAACTGACCACCGGCTTTATCGCCGAGGAATATCCCGAAGGCTTTACCGGTGCGGCGACGTCTGACGACCTGAAGCAGACCTTGGCCGCGCTGGCCGGGTTCCTCGCCACCGCACGGGCAGACCGCGCGCGGCGGGTGGATGGGCAGTTGGGTGATGAACTTGATCCGCCTTACGAATGGGCGGTGAACATTGGCGGGGCGACTTACGCGGTCGTGCTGGACGAGGATGAAGTGACGGTTGATGGCATGGCTGTCGACATCGGGCTGGAATATACGCCGGGCGACCGGATGGTACATTGCGAGGTGGATGACAAGCCGCTGTCGGTGAAGGTTGAACCGACGCGCGCAGGCTTCAAGCTGACGACGCGCGGCGCGATCCATAATGTGCAGGTTCTGCCTGCGCATATCGCGCCATTTACGCGGCACATGATCGAAAAGATCCCGCCCGATCTTTCGAAGTTCCTGATTTGCCCGATGCCGGGTCTGCTCGTCGCGCTGAACGTGGGCGAAGGCGATACGGTGGAAGCCGGACAGCCGCTGGCCGTGGTCGAAGCGATGAAGATGGAAAACATTCTGCGCGCCGAAAAGGCGGGCACGGTGAAGACCGTCAACGCCAAGGCGGGCGACAGTCTGGCGGTGGACGCTATCATTCTCGAAATGGAATGATCGCCACCTGCGTGGTGTGAAAAAGCCCTCTCCTTACGCAAGGAGAGGGCTTTTTCATGCGCTGAAGATCTTGCCCGGATTGAACAGGTTCTGCGGGTCGAGCGCCTGTTTCAGCGCGCGCATCACGTCGACCGCATCTTCGCCCAGTTCGTCCACCAGCATGGTCTGTTTGCCGATACCTATGCCGTGTTCGCCGGTGCAGGTGCCGTCCATGGCCAGCGCGCGGGCTACCATGCGGCGGTTGATTTCGGCCACTTCGTCCATTTCGTGCGGGGCCGTGGGGTCAATCGAGAAGATCGCGTGGAAATTGCCGTCGCCGACATGGCCGACGATCGTGGCAGGCACAATGGACCGGTCAAGGTCGGCACGGGTTTCAACGATGCATTGGGCAAGGCGGCTCATCGGCACGCAGACATCGCTGGTCCAGCCGATGGCGTTGGGGCGCAGGGCGACAGCGGCATAGTAGGCTTCGTGCCGCGCACGCCACAGCCGGGTGCGGTCTTCGGCGCGGGGTGACCATTGGAAGTCACCGCCGCCGTTGCTGGCTGCCAGCGCCTTTACCGTTTCCACCTGTTCGGCCACGCCATGCGGGCTACCGTGAAATTCGAAGAACAGGGTTGGCGCTTCGGTCAGGCCCAGCTTGGCGCGAAGGTTGACCGCGCGGACCTGCATGGCATCCAGCAGTTCGATGCGTGCCATGGGCACGCCGCAATGGAACGCCTGCACCACGGTTTCGACCGCGCCTTCCAGACTGTCGAACGGGCAGGTGGCCGCCATGATCGCTTCGGGCACGGGATGCAGGCGCAAGGTGATGCCGGTGATGATGCCCAGTGTGCCTTCCGAACCGATGTAGAGGCGCGTCAGGTCATATCCGGCGGCCGATTTCCTGGCGCGGCGACCGGTGCGGATCACTTTGCCCTGCGAGGTGACGACTTCAAGGCCGAGCACGGCTTCGCGCATGGTGCCATAGCGCACGGCGTTGGTGCCCGATGCGCGCGTGGCCGCCATGCCGCCGATGGTGGCGTTTGCGCCGGGATCGATTGGGAAGAACAGACCGGTGTCGCGCAAATGCGCGTTCAGCGCCTCGCGCCGGATGCCGGGCTGCACGGTGCAGTCGAAGTCTGTCTGGTTCACTTCGACCACGGCGTCCATGCGCGTCAGATCAAGGCTGATCCCGCCCGCCAACGGCAAAGTGTGTCCTTCCAGCGACGTGCCCGCGCCGTAGGGCACAATGGCGACGCCCGCTTCCCGGCACAGGTTCACGCAATCCACGACATCGGCGGTCGAGGCGGCAAAGACGACCGCATCGGGCAGCACGGTTGGGAAATGCGATTCGCTGGCACCATGTTGCGCCCGCACGGCTTCACCCATCTGGCAGGCGGGGCCAAAGCGCGCGGCAAGCGCATCGGCAAATCCGGCAGGGAACGGGCGGGGTGCGGGCGATGCAATCTGGTCCATTCCCCTGCATAGCGCGGGCCGCGCGCGATGCGAATGTGCGATATGCGCCACCTTTTTTGTCTGCCCTTGCGGTTTGTTATGGCAAATCGCCGTTCAGCCGGGATACAGCGCCCTTGCGGAAAAATGGTCCGGCTCCGGCATAGCCAGTTCTGGATTGCCGGTTTTGGATGGTTCGAACAGGGCAGGGTTGTTTGATGAGCAAGTTCAAGGGTGCGATGATTGCCGGTGGTATCGTGATCGGTCTGGCTGGGGCTGCGCTGGCAGGTTCTGCCACGGCTGCGCCTGCCGGTGATCCGGTGCTGGGCAAAAAGGTGTTCATGCGTTGTGTGGCTTGCCACGCGGTTACGCCGAATGCTCCGATGAAGATGGGACCGAACCTTTCGGGCATTGCCGGACGCAAGGCAGGCCTGGTGCCGAACTTCAAGTATTCTGCCGCGATGAAGAAGGCTGCGGTGAAGTGGGATGACGCCACGCTCGACAAGTGGCTGGCCAAGCCTTCATCGGTTGTTCCCGGCACCTCGATGGCGTTTGCGGGCATTCCCAATCCGGCTGAACGTGCAGCGGTAATTGCCTATCTGAAAAAGCCGGTTCCCTGATCTATCGCCGTTAAGGCGTAACGATCGGAAATGACGGATCCGGTTTGTCGAGCCAGCCAATCAGGCGGGCAAAGGCAGCCGGATCCCCTTCGATTCTGGCATCGCCCGATGCGACTTTTGCAGCCAAAGGTTGTCCCGTGAACAGCGCGGAGACCAGATCGGCATAGCGCACGGTTAAGGTGGCCTGACGGCCATCGCGTAATCCGGGGCGATGCACCAGCACACCATTGGCGACACTTACGGTATATTCCTGCGCTTTGTCGGGAAAGGCAAAGCCCAGCGCCACTGCGCTATCCCCCGATTTTGCCGGGTCGAGCCGGACGGCCAGCACATCGAACAGATCGGATGGTGGAAGTTGCGCCAGCAGGCCTGCGCCGCCAGTGGGGTCTTGCGCTGCAACGCCGTCTTCAAGTTCGCCAGCCGCTGTCAGATACATATTCCGCCACAGCGCATTCTCGCTTTGATAAGCGAGCTGGCGATAGGTCCGGGCAAGCAGAACCTGTGTTGCGCGATCGCCGCTGCCAGCAAAAACCACCTTGTCGAGCAGTTCTGCCGCCCAGGCATAATCGCCTTTGGCAAAGGCATCGTGTGCCAGCGTGCGTACACGATCCGCGCCGCCCAGCGCAGCGACATAACGGCGCGCGCCGTCTTCGGGGGGAAGCGGGGCAAGGTGGACCGGGTTGCCATCATACCAGCCCATGTAGAACTGATAGACCGCGCGCGAATTGAAGCTGTAGGAGCCGTAATAGGGTCGGTCGTACCATTCCTTGGCCAAGGCAGGCGGCAGAGTCAGCTTCGCGGCGATTTCGGTTCCGGTCAGGCCCTTGTTCATCAGGCGCACTGTCTGATCGTGAAGATAGGCATAGGCATCGCGGTGCTTGCCCAGATAATCGGTGATGACTTCCCGGCCAAAGCGGGGCCAGCCGTGGCTGGTTATCAGCACTTCAGCCCCGGCGAAGAAGTCTATGGCTTCAGTCAGGCCCTGCGCCCATGCCTTGGCATCGCGGATAACCGCGCCGCGCGGGGTCAGGATATTGTGCTGGCTGGCATTGGCGTTTTCGGCAAGGTCGGCCACGTTCCAGTCGGGAAAGCCAAAGTTCATCTCCGCGGGAGCTTCGGTGCCGGGGGTGATCTGAAAGCGGATGCGAACGCCGTCGATCATCATTTCAGTGCCGGTTTCGGCAATTTCCCGCGTGGGTGGAACAAGGCTGCGCTTGCCGCCAGCAACACCGATACCGATGCCGGCCCCCATTGATCCTTCCGGCCCTTTGGGCAGGCCAAGCCCGAACTGATATCCGGCGCGGCGGCCCATTGCCGGGCCTGCGATCACATTCTCGCTCACTGCCGCGCGGGTGAAACCCAGTGGCGCAATGATCGGTGCATCTTTGGCCAGCGCATCGGTGAATGCTGCCGCACCGCCGAAATGATCGACATGGCTGTGGGTGTAGATCATGGCGCTGACCGGCAGTTTTGCAACCTGTTCGCTGATCAGGTCATAGGCGGCGGTAGCGGTTTCGGTTGCGGTCAAGGGATCGATCACGATCCAGCCCTTGTCGCCGCGGACGAAGGTGATGTTGGCCACATCAAACCCGCGCACTTGCCATATGCGGTCAGTCACCCGGAACAGGCCTGCCTTGCCCAGAACCTGCGCGTGGCGCCACAGGCTGGGGTTTACGCTGGCCGGAGCATCACCTTTGGCGAAGGCGAGCGCTGTGGTGTTCCACACCGGTTTGCCTGCGGCATCGCGGATTATGGGGTCTTTGCGCGTGGCGATGAAGCCGCGCTGGGCGAAATCGAAATCCCGCCGGTCTGCCATGGGCAAATCGGCCAGTGCTGCGGCATTGACTTGCCGCGTGGCATCGGTGGGGGCTTCGGCCCATGCGGTGACCGGGCCAAGGCAAAGGGCAGCGCTGGCGAGCAGCGCACGGCAAAGGACTGGTGCTTGCATCTCTCTCCCGCTCCAATATTCGTGGATGCAGGTTGGCAGAGTGGCCTTAATCGAACGATTAGGGAAGCGTGAAGTGCAAGTCAGCCAAACAGGCGGGCAAGAAGGCCACGTCGCCGTGGGGCAGGCGGTTGATGCCCGGTCAGGCGCAGCAGGTAATGCGCCAGTAACAGGGCCTGATTGCGGGTCATTAGCAGATGATGCTTGTCTACCTCACCCGGCGAGGGGTGGCTTTTGGTGGTCGACTGCACAGTCAGATCGATGTTGCCCGCAAAGGCGCGGTGTTCCCATCCGATGACTACACCGGAAAGTTCATGCGTATCGCCTGCAGGCGCCGTGCTGGCTTTTGCCATCTGCGTCCTCTCCCCTGTTTTCCCGGTTACCAAGGAATGCCAAGAGAGGCGGGCCGTCAACCCCCGATATGGATATGTTCAGGCCCCGATATCGATATGTCCTGGTTCAGGCAGCCAGGCGATAAGGTTCAATCTCACCCGCCAGATACAACTTTTTCGCCTTTGCACGGCTGAGCTTGCCCGAACTGGTGCGGGGCAGAGTGCGCGGCGGCACCAGTTCAACCACACAGTTCATGCCGGTGATCGACCGCACCTTGTCGCGAATCTGATCGCGCAGCTTTACCCGTTCAACCGGATCGGACACCCGGCAATGGACCAGAACGGCAGGCGCTTCTTCGCCATTTTCGGTTTCCACCGAGAACGCGGCGATATCGCCCTGATGAAAGCCGGGAAGCTGCTCCACGGCCCATTCGATATCTTGGGGCCAGTGGTTCTTGCCGTTGATGATAATCATGTCCTTGGCGCGGCCAACGATGAAAAGATAACCCTTTTCATCGACATAGCCCATGTCGCCCGTGTCCAGCCAGCCATTGACCATGCAGTCGGCGGTCGCTTCAGGATCGCGATAGTAGGAATGCATGACCGACGAGCCGCGGCACCACACCTTGCCGATATGGTGATGGGGCACTTCGTTGCCATTTTCACCGCGCACGGCCACTTCCATGCCCAGCACGGGAACGCCGCAGTTGACCATGGCGCGATAGCGGGCCGGGCGCGAAAGATCGCGCGGGGTGCCCGAAAGGCGTTCTTCGGCCACCAGTTCAACCCGGATACCTTCGCCCGGCGGCATGACGGTAACTGCCAGCGTCGCTTCAGCAAGGCCGTAGCTGGGCAGGAAGGCTTCGGCCTTGAACCCGGCATCTGCAAAGGCGTTGACGAAATTCTGCATCACGTCAGGGCGGATCATGTCGGCCCCGTTGCCTGCCACGCGCCAGCGCGAAAGATCGAATCGATCGGCCACGTGGCTTTGGCTGGAAATGCGGCGGGCGCAGATATCGTAGCCGAAGGTGGGCGAATAGGACAGCGTGGTGCCCTGATTGCGGCTGATGAGGTCAAGCCACGCCAGCGGGCGTCGGGCGAAATCTTCGGTTTTCAGGAAGTCTACCGAAACGCTGTTGGCGATGGGCGACAGGAAGCAGCCGACCAGCCCCATGTCGTGATACCACGGCAGCCACGATACGGCCCTGTCCGGGTTGTCGATCTTCATCCCGTGCGAATGGCCGGCAAGATTGGCCAGCAGCGCGCGGTGCGTGACCGCAACGCCGTGCGGGAAGCGGGTGGAACCGCTGGAATATTGCAGATAGCTGATCGCATCGGGATCAGGCGTGGGCAGCGGCGCGTCCGACGCCGCGCCTGCGTGAAATTCGCTCCACGACAGGCCGGGGCAGTTTTGGCGCGCAGCGGCAGCACCGGCCATTTCGGCGATCTCGTCAGGATAGACCAGCATTGCCGGGTCAGAACTGGCAAGCTGGACCGCAAGCTGATCGATGTAGTTTTCCTTGCCGCCAAAGCTGGTGGGCAGGGGCAGCGGCACAGGCCAGGCACCCGCATACATCGCGCCACAAAAGATCGCGGCAAAATCAGCACCGGTTTCAGCCACCAGCGCCACCCGATCACCGGGCTGAACGCCCAGCGCGATCAGCTTGCGCGCGGCGACGAGCGCATCTTCGCGCAGTTCGCTGTAGGGGTAGGGGCGCGCAAGGTTGCCGCGCGGATCGTGAAAGTTGAAACCCAGCACGCCCTTGGCGGCATAATCGAGCGCATCGCAAAAAGTGTCGAAATCCGCATAGCGGCGCGGCTGCACGTCGACATTGGGTGTGGGAACGAGAGTCGCCTTTTCAGCGACGGCGTTCGAAACGGTCATGCGATACCCCGATGATCTCTTCTATCGTCCTGAAGGCCTATTCTGCGCCAACAGGTGAACGGCCCATGACTGCTCCATGACGCAAATACAACAACGCCACGGCTCGGACGTTCTCATTTAACGTGGACTGTGGCACGAATGTGGCGGATGAACCGCAATTCCCCTTATGGCCGCGATAACGATGGCAATAGCAGCGATGTGGCCCGCGAACGGCGCGTGCCGCGCCCGCTTGATGCCGCGCGCCTGAATGAAATGGGGCTGGCCTATGTCGCACGCTTTGCCACCAGCGCAGGCAAGCTGGCCATATATTTGCGGCGCAAACTGCGCGAGCGGGGATGGGAAGGCGAGGCCGCGCCCGATATCGATTCGCTGATCGAGAAGTTCGTGGCGGCGGGCTATGTCGATGATGCAGGTTTTGCGCGGGCCAAGGCTCACGGACTGATGCGGCGCGGCTATGGCGCGCGGCGTATCGACCAGACGCTGGGCGCTGCGGGCATTGCCGAGGACCTGCGCGATGAGGCGCGCGGCACCGAGGCGCAGCGGCGGCAGGCGGCACTGACCATGGCACGCAAGCGGCGGTTCGGCCCGTTTGCGCGTGAAGGGCGAGGTGAAGGCGCTGGACTTGATCCGGCAACGCGCGAAAAGCAGGTGGCTGCCTTGTTGCGCGCAGGCCACTGTCTTGATTACGCGCGCAAGGTGGTGAATGCCGTATCGGAACAGGTGCTGGATGAATGGATCGATGAAATACCCGATTAGGTTTGCCGTCTTTGCCGCGCTGGCGCTGGTCAGCGGCTGCACGTCGGGCACGGCGGATGCGGGCACTGCTGCGCCAAAGCAAAATGCGGCACCGGCAGTTCATCCGGTTTCCGGCCTTGCAATCACGCAGGTTATGGTGTCGGGCGGGGGCAAATCCCACGTTTTCCGGTCCGAAGTGGCGAAATCTGCGCAGGAGCAGGCGCGCGGACTGATGTTTCGCACCCAACTGGGCGATGGCGAGGCGATGATCTTCCTGCGCAGCCCGCCTGACCGCGCCGCTTTCTGGATGCGCAATACAGTTATTCCGCTGGATATCATTTTCATCGGGCTGGACGGGCGAATCATGAATATTGCCGCCAATGCGGTGCCATATGATGAAACGCCGCTGCCCGCGGCCGGGCCGACGCTGGCCGTGCTGGAAATCAATGGCGGGCTGGCGGCGAGACTGGGTATCAAGCCGGGCGACAAAGTTGGCTGGTAATCGCAACAAGGTCGTGGCCAGCGCATCTACGCGCTTGCCTGTTCCCCCTGACAGAGGCTAAGCGCGGGCACCATGAGCATCCTCGGCAAGATCTTCACCTGGTGGGACGGCGCCACCTTTGGCACCATGCTGGACAGTGCGCGTAATGGCGAACATGTCGGCACCGACGCGCAGGGTAACAAGTATTACCGCGCCAAGAAGCCTTATCCCAAGGGGCATCCTTTTGCCGGGCGGGAACGCCGCTGGGTAATCTACAACGGCGCAAACGATGCCAGCCGGGTGCCTGCCGAATGGCATGGCTGGCTGCACGGCAGCTTTGACAGCGTGCCTGAAAGCAATCTGCCGCCGGCCCGCATCTGGGAAGCTGATTTTACCCCGAATGTCACCGGTACGTCATCGGCCTATCGTCCGCAGGGCGCGCTCGAACGTGGGGGCAAACGCGCTGCCGCGACGGGTGATTACGAAGCCTGGGTTCCGGAAGCCTGATGATTTCCGCTTCCGCGCCGGTTGTTCGCGGGCTGCTGCTGGCGGGAACGCTGGGGCTGTGTGCTGCGCTTGCGGGGTGTGGCGCTGAAAAGTCTGCTCCGCCTCCGCCCGAAGCGACAGAAACCGGTTCGGCAGTGGCCACGGCATCGGGCGCTGTGGTGGAAAGCGCGTTCGGCACGCCGGTAAAAGACCGCGTGGCCACGCTGGGCTTTCTTAACAAACGCAACAACATCACGCAGGATGTGGTGCTGAAAAGCGGCGAATCACGCCGCATTGGCAATGCTATTGTCAAACTGGCAACGTGCGAGAAGACCGCGCCGTGGGAAGACCCGCCGGAAATCGGGGCTTTCGTGCAGCTTTTTGTGGAAGAACGTCAGACGACCGATCAGCCGCTGGCATGGCGCAAGGTCTTTTCGGGCTGGGTGTTCCGCAATGCGCCGTCGCTCAACGTGGTTGAACATCCGGTCTATGACGTCTGGGTCAAGGACTGCGCGATGACGTTCCCTGGCGAGGATGAGGCAAAGGCGCCTGATCGCAGCGCGGCAAAGCCTGCCGGAAGCCCCAGTCCAGCGGGCGCTTCGCCTGCGCCCACACCATCACCCAGTTCTTCGGCCAGCGCGCGCGCGGTGGCCAGTTCGCCAGAAGAATAGGCTCGCTGCGCCTGCGACAGCAGTTGCAGATACTGGCTTTGGGGAATTTCGATCGCGCCCAGCGACGTCAGGTGGGTGGTGCTGAACTGGCAATCCAGCAACTCGGCTCCAACCCGCCGCAGTGATGCGACCAGCCACGCCAGCGCCACTTTTGATGCGTCCGCTTCGCGGCTGAACATCGATTCGCCGCAGAACACGCGGGCAAAACCTACGCCATAAAGGCCACCAACCAGACGACCATCGCGCCAGCATTCGATGGAATGGGCATGGCCGCGTTCGAATAGCCCGATATAACTTTCGCGGATGCGCGTGCTGATCCAGCTTTCATCAGCCCCGGCGCGCGGCGCGGCGCAGGCATCGATCACCGCTTCGAATGCGCCGTTGCAGGTGACGGTAAAGCGCCCGCGCCGCAACGTGCGCGCCAGCGATTTGGACAGGTGAAAGCCATCCAGCGGCAGAATTGCGCGCAGTCGTGGCTCCACCCAGAAAACTTCGGGATCATCACGGCTGTCGGCCATCGGGAAAATTCCGGCACGATAAGCCTTGAGCAGAAGCTGGGGCGGAATGGCGTGAGGTTCGTTGCGAGACATAATTTCAAGAATGTGTTTCGGTCGGTTGCATCCCCCGCGTCAACCCTCTAAGGGGCGTGCCGAGCACAGGAGTGTAGCTCAGTTGGTAGAGCATCGGTCTCCAAAACCGAGGGCCGTGGGTTCGAGTCCCCCCACTCCTGCCACTCGCCCCTGAACGGGAAGTTCAGGGCGCGGGTTGCCATTTCCATATCACCAGAAAAAATGGGGCGGAACGCCGTGCGCCCGCCCCAAGTCCTGTCTCATGCGTCTGGTTCGCTTGAGAAAGTCGCAAGCTTATGTCCAAGCAATCCGCAAAGCCATAGCGTTTTGCGAAGATGCCAGAAACTTACGTCAGTTGCCGCCAAGCACACCGCCTACGGCACCCGTCGTCCGGCCAACTGCCCCTGCGCCCACCGCTCCTGCTGCACCGTGGCCGTTGCCGTGAAGCGCGCCGTTCAGGTTGCCGCCTGCCGAAGTGGCCGAATCAACAGCGCCGGATGTGGCGACGTCATCCATGGTTCCACGCTTGATCTTGCCGGGATTTTCAACCTTGCCGGCGGTGCGGGTTTCGTTGCGCATCTGTGCCGCCCCTGAAACGTCCGCGCCGATATCCTTGCCGATATCCTTGTCGGGATCAGTGCGCTGGGCCTGCGCGGTGGCATTCACACCACCGCCGATCCCCGCGCCTGTTGTGGCGTTGCCGCTCTGGGCCTGGGTCGTGGTCTGAGTCGATGCGCTGGCGTTGACGTCTGCACTGGCGTTCTGGCCATGAGCGACCGTTGCCACGGTCAGCGCGGCGATCGAGGCAAGCGGGAGAAAAGCCTTGTTCATCATATGCATCCTTTCAAACCCCCGTCATTTCCCCGTGGAGTGTGCAAAGGAAACTCGCCCCAGTCCGCCCCGTTCCTGCCACGCCTGCGCTCTGGCCAGAACGACGGGCGCTTCGTCGTGATTTCCGAATCTGCGGGGGCCTTGCCAATCTGGGGGGAGGGGACTAAATGACAGGAACTTCCGACATCGGAAAATCGCCTGCCCCTCCCGGACCTGTCCGGGGCGGCGATATCCCCTAGGCGGAAGAAGCGAGTTTCATTTGCGGCGTAAAGCCGACCAAGCAAGGCGTTGAGCAATGGCGAAGACCAGCCCCGGTGAGTTCTTCAATCAGGTGAAGGCCGAAGCGCGCAAGGTCGTCTGGCCCACACGCCAGGAAACCACCACGACCGCCATTTTCGTCGGCATCATGATGCTGATTCTGGCGGTGTTCTTCCTTGGCATCGATTCGCTTTTCGGCATGGCCGTTAAGTTCCTGCTGTCGCTGGCCTGATCGCCGCAACTGCCACTTACAGGACCAAAGAGAGACATATGGCCCGCTGGTACATCATCCACGCCTATTCCGGTTTCGAGAACAAGGTTCGTGACGCGATCATCGCCGAAGCTGAACGCATTGGCCTTTCGCAGCTTGTCGAATCGGTGGAAGTGCCCACCGAAACCGTGACTGAGGTGAAGCGCGGCAAGAAGGTTCAGGTCGAACGCAAGTTCATGCCCGGCTATGTTCTGGCCAAGCTGGCGATGAACGACGACATCTATCACCTGGTCAAGAACACCCCGAAGGTGACTGGTTTTCTGGGAACCAACAGCAAGCCGCAGCCGATTTCCGACAAGGAAGCTGCCCGCTATTTCGGCGCGCGCGAACAGGCTGCTGCCGAACCGCGCAAGAGCGTGGTGGTCGACTACGAAATCGGCGATTCGGTCAAGGTCAACGCTGGTCCGTTCGCCACGTTCAACGGCATTGTCGAGGAACTGGACTTCGACAAGAGCCGCGTGAAGGTTTCGGTGTCGATCTTTGGTCGTGCAACGCCAGTGGAACTGGGCTTCGAAGAAGTCGAACTGGTTCGCGGCTGATCTCGCAACACTTGCATTTACGGGCCGATAGCCTTATCGGCCCGCCCTTCGCTGCCTGAAAGGGCGGTGATTCCGTGCGGGAGTTCCGATTTTTCGGAGCGTTTGACCGCTCACTCTGAGGGAGCTTTGGCTCCCGACAGGAAGAAAGGAGGCCAATCGTGGCCAAGAAAATTGAAGGCTATATCAAGCTGCAGGTTGCAGCCGGTGAAGCAAAGCCCGCTCCGCCGATCGGTCCTGCGCTGGGTCAGCGCGGCGTGAACATCATGGAATTCTGCAAGCAGTTCAACGCTGCCACGCAGGAAGTCGAAAAGGGCACCCCCCTGCCGACAGTGATTACCGTCTATGCCGACCGTTCGTTCACGTTCGTCACCAAGACCCCGCCGGCAACCTTCTTCATCAAGAAGGCCGCAGGTCTGAAGTCGGGTTCGAAGGCTCCTGGCAAGGAATCGGCTGGCACGATCAAGCGTTCGCAGCTTGCTGAAATCGCTCAGGCCAAGATGAAGGACCTGAACGCGAACGACATCGACGCCGCAACGAAGATCATCGAAGGCTCCGCTCGCGCGATGGGCCTTACCGTGGTGGAGGGCTGAGAACATGGCCAACCTGACCAAGAAGCAGAAGTCGCTGACTGAAAAGCTGGGCGACAACCAGAAGCTCTATGCAATCGACGAAGCCATCGCGCTGCTCAAGGATCTGAAGAGCGCGAAGTTCGACGAAAGCCTCGAAATCTCGCTGAACCTTGGCGTAGATCCGCGTCACGCCGACCAGATGGTCCGTGGCATGGTGACCCTGCCGTCGGGCACGGGCAAGGACGTCAAGGTTGCCGTGTTCGCACGCGGCGACAAGGCTGAAGCCGCGCTTGCCGCTGGTGCCGACAAGGTTGGTGCCGAAGACCTGCTGGAAGACATGCAGAACGGCAACCTCGACTATGGCCGTGTGATCGCGACGCCGGACATGATGGGTATCGTTGGCCGTCTCGGCAAGGTGCTTGGTCCCAAGGGCCTGATGCCGAACCCGAAGCTTGGCACGGTTACCCCGAACGTCGCCGATGCGGTCAAGGCAGCCAAGAGCGGCCAGATCGAATTCCGCGTCGAAAAGGCCGGCATCATTCACGGCGGTATCGGCAAGCTCTCGTTCTCGGACGAAGCGCTGCGCGCCAACTTCGACGCTTTCGTTGACGCCATCGTCAAGGCGAAGCCTGCTGGCGCCAAGGGCAAGTATGTGCGCAAGGTTGGCCTGTCGTCGTCGATGGGGCCAGGCCTGAAGGTTGACGTGGCACAGGTTCACGGCGGCTAATCAAGCCTTGCAGCAATGCAAAAAGAAGGCCGGGGAGGGAAACCTCTCCGGCCCTTTTTATGTGCGCCAAGGTGGGTTAGGAGCGGGCGATGCCAGACAATGACGCGCCACAGAACCCGGTCACCCTTGCCCGTAGCCAAGTGGAAGCCGTGATCCCGCCAGAAAAGCGCGGTCCGGGCTGGGACCGCCATTGGCGCGAACTGGAAGCCTATGCGCAGGCGGCGCTGGCTTCAACCGCGGGGGACTGGACGCTTGTGAACGGTGAATAAGCTTTCGCTGAAAAGTCAGCGCAGCTTGAATTGGATGGTCACGCGCAGCCCCTTGTGGTCGGGGTCTATTTGCGGGACTGTGCCAAGACCGCGGGCCATGGCCTTGACCAGTTTCTGACCCAGCCCTGTGCCCTTGATCGTAGGGGATGAGCACAGGCCAAGGCCATCGTCCTCGACCGTCAGCAACATTCCGCCGTCTTCATCCATGCGTTGAAGGAACACGCGAATGTCGCCTGAAGCATCTGACGGATAGGCATATTTGCAGGAATTGGCGACCAGTTCGCAGATGATGATGCCCAGCGTCACCGCTTGATCAGTCTGCAATTCCACCGCGTCGGCATGGGCAATCACGCGGCGTGGGGCAGCAGGGGTGGACCATGTATCGGCCAGATCGCGGGCAAGGCCGGGCAGGTAATCGTCCATCGCCACGCTTTCCACATTGCCGGTGGCATAGAGGTGGCGGTTGACCTGTGCGATGGCGCCGATGCGCTGTTGCGAGGCGAGCAGGGCATTGCGCGCTTCACCTTCGGGCAGGACAGATGCCTGCATGCCGATGAAGCTCATCGTCATCTGCAGGTTGTTGGCGACGCGGTGGTTGACCTCGCGCAGCAGGGCGGCGAGACGTTCGTTGCTGGCGATCAGATCCTGTTCGGCACGCTCTTTTGCCTTGCGCAGCCGCACCCGATCCAGCGCCTGTGCAAATGCGGTCTGCAACAGTTCGATGAAGTCCTCGCCCACGGTCTTGACGACGTAATCGTCTGCACCCGCGCGCAAGGCGGCAACGGCAAGGCGGCCATCGTCGGCACCGGTGACATAGACGATCGGCGGACAATCAGGCAGGGCACGCAACGCAGTCAGCGTTTCCATGCCGTCCATGCCGGGCATGTGGTGATCCACCGCGACCACATCGAACGTGGCCGTGGCGGCCAGTTGCAGGCCTTCGTGTCCGTCCGCAGCCTGCGTGACGACATAGCCGCCGTTGCGCAGACGGCGTTCGACGAGGCGCCTGAGCGCCGGGTCATCATCAATGTAGAGAAGGCGCGTAACAGCTTCGGTCAAGCGGCCCCCTCTGCATCCGGCACCTGGATGACCGAGAGGAACAGGCCGAGCTGGCGAATGGCGTCGGCGAAGTTTTCGTAGTTGACCGGCTTGGTGATATAGACGTTGCAGCCCAGATCATAACAGCGCTGGATTTCCACCTTGTCGTCAGTGGTGGTCAGAACCACAACCGGGGTGCGACGCAGTTTTCCATCGCCCTTGATCCGGGCCAGAATGTCGATCCCGCTCATATCCGGCAGGTTCAGGTCGAGCAGCACCAGTGCAGGACCATTGCGGGCCGGGCCGTGGGGGTCTTCGTAAAGATAGTTCAGCGCGGTGGTGCCATCGGTGAAATGGCGAATCGAGTTCGAGATACCGGCGCGACGGATGTTCTTTTCGATCAGCCGGGCATGGCCTTCGTCGTCTTCGATCATGACGATGTTGACGGCGAGTGGATCAGACATCAGATTCTCCGGCTTGGAAACGCAAGGGCAGGGACACGGTGAAGGTTGATCCTTCACCGGTTGCAGACGAAACCTCTACAAGCCCGCCCAACCGGTATGCAAGCGCGCGAACATGCGCAAGGCCGATCCCTTCACCGGGCTGGTCCTGTTGGCCAGAACGGCGGAAAAGATCGAAAATCCGTTCATGATCGCGCGGATCAATTCCGCGTCCATTGTCGCGCACAGTAATCACGGCCCGGCCATGGATTTCGCGCCCTTCGACGCGAATTTCGCCGGGGCGGCCCGGTTGCAGATACTTCAGGGCGTTTTCGATCAGGTTCGACAGAATCTGTTCGATAGCCAGACGGTCGCTCTCGATCCGTGGCAATGCGCCGATGGTCAGCGTGGTGCCGGTTTCATCGATCCTGTGGCGCAGGGAATCGGCCACGCCGCGCACCAGTTCGCCAAGGTCGATATCGACTGGTGCAATCGTGCGGCGGCCTTCGCGCGAAAGCCGCAGGATCGCATTTATCAGGCGATCCATCTTCTGGGTGGAACTGCGGATGAAGCCGATGGCTTCGGGCAGGTCTTCCTCAACCGCAAAACGCACGGCCTTTGGCAGGCTTTCGGTATCGGTGCTCAGCATGTGATCGCTGATGGCCTTGCGTGCGGCATCAAGTTCGGCCGTGAAGCCCATCACATTGACCAGCGGCGAGCGCAGATCATGGCTGACGATATAGGCAAAACGCTGGATTTCGGCGTTGGCGCGTTGCAATTCGGCAGTGCGTTCATCCACCAGCGTTTCCAGTTGCTGGTTCAGATCGTGCAGTTCGCGCCGGGATGCGTCGATTTCACGAATATTGCGGCGGATCAGCAGGACGGCGCCGATGCTGACCGTTACAATCAGCAAGCCGCATAGCGCCAGCATGGCGTAAAGCAGCTTGCGGGTCTGTTCCTGCTGGTCATTGCGCTTACGCAGCAAAGTGCCTTCGCTGGCAATCATTGCGTCCGAATCCACGCGGATTTCGCGCATCAGCACGACGGTTGGATCGGTGTTCAGGTCTTTAGGGGCAATTTTGCCGCGTCGTGCATCGGCCATGGATTGCCGGACCAGAGCTTCATAGCGATCCAGCTTTTCGCGCAGGCTGCCCAGCGCTGCAATCTGGCGAGGGTTGTCCCGCAAGCGAGCCTCAAGGTTTTCAAGCTCGGCGCGGGTGTCGGCAATGCCGCGCTCCGCGATCTTCACGAAGGACGATGCGCCCGGCGTCAGCAAAACGCCGCGCCGGGCGGTTTCGGTGCGTTCGGCATGGCGGATGAATTTGTTCAGTGATGTTTCAACGTCGAGCGTATGTTCCACCCAGAAGGTGTCTTCTTCGACCTGCTGCTGCACCATGACAACCGCGATGATTGCGGCAAACAGCGCGGCAAACCCAACGCTGAGCAGGACCAGCACCAGCCGGTTGGTTTTCGCACTACGCGAAAACGCGAAAGTCGGCGTTGCTGGCATGTGGACGATTTCCCCCGGATCAGCACGACCAACGCGCCGGGGAAGGGAAGGTTCCCACGCGTGACGAAATTATTTCACAAGATTGCTACGGGTGTAGCATTCCACCACAAGGCTGATTGGATTTCCGTCGGGCAGGCGCAAGATGGCGCGGTGGGAAAGGATGGTTTGGGCGGGGCAACCCGCCATACCCCCGCGCTGTTCTGCCCGTCGTTCGCGACGGAATTTCAGCGGCGCCACAACCTTGCCAAACGGGACATCCGTGGTCTGCAAAGTGTGGTTCATGTGCGATTCGAGGCGTTTTGGAACATACCAGTTATGCGCCACGGAAAGCACTGTTTTCCCGCAAAAAAGTTGAACATGTCGGTAGCCCACAGGCTCTTGGGGGCTGATTCCGAGTGCGGCGCGAATATCGGCCGTCGGAGGCAAAACGGCGGCGCGATCTGCCTGCGCACGAATTACCGGGGGGTCGGCTATGCCGTGCACCGCGCACCATTGACCTAGCGCTGCAGTGGCGCTGTCATTTGCCGCAAGCACAGCTTGGAAGTGCGGCAGTTGCGGACTGGCGCAGCCGCCTAGGGCGAGCGTTGCCAGCGCCATCAGGCGCATGTCAGAAAGCGGTGCCGGGCTGTGGCGCGGCAGCGGTGCTGGCCGGCACTGGGGACGCAACTGGCGCTGGGGCAGTATCGGGCAAGCGCCGCGCAGCGATAATTTTGACAGGCTTTGCAAGGATTTGCCCGCGCATAATACCTTCGCCTTCGGTCTCCGAAATGGGCGCGGCGAAGATGGCCTTCACCACATCCATCCCTTCAACCACTTGCCCAAAAGCGGCGTAACCGGCCTTGGCTTCGGGATCGGCAGATTCAGGCTGGGCGTCAAGGCCGGGCTGATCGGACACCATAATTGAAAAATCACCGGTGGCGGTGCCGGGGGCATAGCGGGCCATGGAAAGCGTGCCCGCCTTGTGCAGAATGCCGGTCTGGTCCGTGGGTTCGTGTGCGATGGGCGGCAGGTTGCGTCGGGGATCGCCACGAGTGCCGGCCTGAATCAGGCCATTGGGCTGCTGCCCCCACGCCAGATGCATGGCGCGATAGAACACGGTGCCGTCAAACCGCCGGGTTTCGGCATAACGGACGAAGTTGGTGGCGCTGGCAGGCGCATGTTTCACGTCCAGTTCCACCACGATCAGCCCGGCTTCGGTGGTGAGCGCCACGCGCACCTTTTCGGGCAAAGGGGCCTTTGATGGCGCGGGATAGGCCGGAACAGCCGTGCGCGGCGGGGCGGCTACGCGCTTTTTGGGCGGGGCTGCGGCCACGAGCAGAGCGGCAAGCGGGGTAAGCAGGGCGATGCGGCGGGTGAACTGCATGGCTTTAGATACCCCCTGCAACAGGCGCGCGTCCCAGTGCGGCAAGCCCCTGTTCCAGTGCCTGCGCGCAGGCGGCGAGCTGCTCATCGCTGACCGAGCGGATGACGAAATTTGCACCGGTCTTGCCTTCGCGGAAAAAAGGATAGCTGCCGATCTGGCAGCCATCGAAAGCCTTTTCGGTTTCGCGCAGCAAGTCCGCAATCTCGCTTTCGGCCACCCAGCAGCCGACCGTGGTGGACAGCAGAGGCAAACCGCCTTCCAACTGGCCGGTCAACCCGTCCAGCATCTGCGCGGTGATACCCGGCACGCCCGCCATAAGAAACACGTTGCCGATGCGGATGCCAGGCGCGCCTGAAACCTTGTTTTCGATCAGGTCTGCGCCATCGGGCACACGGGCCATGCGCAGGCGGGCGTCGTTGAGGCCCCCGCGCGTGGCGTAATAGCTTTCCAGAATGGCGCGCGCCTTGGGGTGGATCACCACATCCACGCCCAGTGCCGCAGCCACGGCATCGACCGTGATATCGTCATGGGTGGGGCCAATGCCGCCGGTGGTGAACAGGTAATCGTTGCGCGCCCGCAAAGCGTTAACCGCTTCGACGATGGCGTCGGTATCATCGGGCACCACCCGCACTTCGCGCAGGCGAATGCCCTGAATGCCAAGCCACGAGGCGACTTGCGCGATGTTCTTGTCATGGGTGCGGCCAGACAGGATTTCATCGCCGACAACGATCAGGGCGGCAGTCCATATGCGGGATTCGTCAGTCATCGCGCGCAGGGATACCCCATGGATGGCACAGGCAAAAGCGCTATTCCACTGCCTCAAGCTGAGGCTTGTGCGGTGCCGCGGTCTGCGCTTTGCCAAGCTGGAGCACGCCGTCCTCTATCGGATCGTCACGCATCCACACCCGGTCGCGCACATAGTCCTGATTGAGCCGCCAGCGCATATCTGTGGCGCTTTTGGGCAGGAGGTGGCGGGCGCGATTGATGTAGCCGGACGAGAAATCGTAGATGTTGTCTTCGTCCAGATTGTGGGCGGGCGACAGTTTTGGCACGGCGATGTCCGCGCCTTTGGCCTTCATCGCGTTCAGCACATCGCAGATATAGCGGGCGTTGATATCGGCGCGCAGGGTCCACGATGCGTTGAGGTAGCCGAAAACCGCTGCAAGGTTGGGCAGGTTCGAGAACATCACGCCCTTGTAATAATAGCGGTCCGCGAAATCGACCGGCACACCATCGACGCTGACCGCGATCTTGCCCGCCATGGTCATTTTCAGACCGGTTGCGGTGATGATGATGTCGGCGTCCAGATGCTGGCCCGACTTCAGGCAGATGCCGGTTTCATCGAAGTGGTCGACATGATCGGTGACGATGCTGGCCTTCCCGGCATTGATCGCCTTGAACAGATCGCCATCGGGCACAAGGCACAGGCGCTGATCCCATGGATCATAGGGCGGGGTGAAGGTCTTGGCGTCGTATTTTTCGCCCAGCGCGGCCTTGATGCGTTTGGTCAGGAAGGCCTTGACCTTTTCGGGCTGGGTGCGGGCGCGTTTGAACACAAGGTTTTGCAGGCGCACGTTTTTGAACCGGGTGATGCGATAGGCCAATTCATCGGGCAGAATCTTGCGCAGAAAATTGGCGATGCCATCGCGTGCTGGGCGGATGCCATACCAGGTGGGCGTGCGTTGCAGCATGGTGACGTGCGCGGCCTTGTCAGCCATCGACGGGACGATGGTGACCGCCGTTGCGCCCGATCCGATGACCACCACGCGCTTGCCGGTGTAGTCGAAGTTTTCGGGCCAGAATTGCGGGTGGATGATCTGGCCTGCGAAGCTGTCACGTCCGGCAAATTCGGCTTCATAGGGCTTGTCGTAATCGTAATAGCCTGAGCCGAGATAGAGCCAGCGCGCAGTCAGGCGCGAACGCTGACCATCTTCGCCTTCCAGCGTGACGATCCAATGCGCAGCGGCGCTGTCGAAATCGGCGCTGATCACTTTGCTGTCAAAGCGAATATGGCGGCGGATATCGCGTTCGTCCGCGATGCGGTTCAGGTATTCGAGGATCGAAGGGCCATCGGCGATGGATTTTTCATGCCGCCAAGGCTCGAACACGAAGCCCAGCGTGTGCATGTCGGAGTCCGAACGCACGCCGGGATAGCGGAACAAGTCCCACGTTCCGCCAATCTGGCTGCGGCGTTCGACAATGGCAAAGCTGCGATCAGGCGACAGCATCCGCATGTGCGCCGCCATCCCGATGCCGGAAATGCCCGCGCCAACAATCAGAACATCGACATCCGCCATGGCGTCTTGTGCTGGGGCCATGTGCTCTCTCCCGTTTCTATTTACAGAAATGTTAGCAGGTCTTTGCGTGATTGCGAGTCTGTTTGGCATTTGCCACTGATGCACTATGACTGTGATCGCTGCCCGCCGCTATTGCCATGGAACCGCGCACGAAACCGCGCTGATGATTGATGGTACGCCTGTTGCTCCCATGGATAGGCACTGCTTTGACTGGATCGGACTTTGCGCGCCTGATGCGGCAGAGATGGAGCTGGTGCGGCAGCAATACGGTCTGCATCCGCTGGCGGTGGAAGACGCGCTGAACCCGCGCCAGTTGCCCAAGGTGGAGGTCTATGGCCAGACGCTGTTCGTGGTGGCGCGCACCGCCGAACTGAATGATGGTGAGACGATCGGCTACGGTCAGACCGCGTTTTTCGTTGGTCCGGGCTTTCTGATAAGCGTGCGGTTTGGCAGCACGCGGGCACATCTTGATCTGCGTGGTCTTCTCGAGACTCAGGCGGAGCGGCTGGCAGAGGGCCCGGATTACGTGCTGCACGCGGTGCTGGACTTCATCGTAGATGGCTATCTGCCGCTGCTTGACCAGTTAGAAGAGGTCGCGCAGGAGATGGAGGAGGCCGCGATTGATGTGTTTCCCGAACAGGGCACCATCCGCCGAATCTTTCGCCTGCGCCGCCAGTTGCGCCGGTTTGAACGGGTGATCGGCCCGATGGAAGAGATGTGCGAGCGGCTGGTGGAGACAGACTTGCCCTGCATTGATCCGGGCGCGCGCATCTGGTTTCGCGATGTGCTGGACCACGTGCGCAGGGCCATGGCGCGGATGCGCGGACTGAAGGAAACGCTGGCCGCAATCGTGGAAACGGCCAGCCTGCTGGAACAGCACCGGCAGGGCGAAATGACCCGCGCACTGGCGGCATGGGCCGCCATTCTGGCGGTGCCGACGGCCATCGCCGGGATCTATGGCATGAACTTCGAATATCTGCCCGAACTGCAATGGCGTTATGGCTATTTCGCGGTGTGGGGGGTGATCCTGACGGTTTGCGGCGGTTTGTGGTTGCGCTTCCGGGCAATCGGATGGTTGTGACGGTGTGGACAATCCGAAGCTTTCGGATTGTTACCGGCCTGTGACTGGCCTAGGGGGCGCAAAGAGCGGGGGGCGATTCGCTTCCGGTGTGCGTGACGGCAATTCGGGAAGCATAGCGATGTTTGGCTGGTTCCAGCGTCTTCTGCCCAAATCGGGCGACTTTTTCGGTATGTTCGAACGCCATGCGGCGGCCTGCGTCGATGCGGCCGAAGCGCTGGCGAACCTGACCCGTGCCAAGGGCGATTCCGCGCAATGGGTGGCGCGCATCCGCGAACGCGAACACGATGCGGACGAGATTATCCGCGAAGTGCTGTTTACCGTGCGCCGCACCTTCCTGACGCCGTTTGATCGTGGGGCCATCACCTCGCTGATCGGTGCGATGGATGACACCATTGATGAAATGCAGGCCGCAGCTTCGGCTATCGAACTTTACGAAGTTGTCGGCTTCGATGCGGAAATGCAGGCGATGGCGGACAAGATCGTGGCTGCGGTTGGTCTGATTGCCGAAGCTTTGCCGCTGCTGCGTGATATTGAACGCAATGGTGCCGTGCTGCATGCGCTGACCGAACGGATCGTGAAACTGGAAGGCGAAGTGGACCTGATCCATCAGGCGGGCCTGAAAGCCAATTTCCTGCGCCACCGCGCCGATGGCGATCATGTCGGATTCATCGTTTCGCGCGAGATTTTCAAGCATCTCGAAAAGATTGCCGACGCTTTTGAAGACGTGGCAAACGAGATCGACGGTCTGGTCATCGACCACGCCTGACGGCACGCCGCAGGAGTATTTGCGATGCACGAGATTGCCTTTCCGCTGCTGGTCGGCCTGATCGCGCTGGCTTTGGCGTTCGACTTCCTCAACGGGTTGCACGATGCCGCCAATTCCATCGCTACGGTGGTTTCCACGCGCCTGCTTTCGCCGGTGGCGGCCGTGGTGTTTGCCGCTGCAGGGAACTTTGCTGCCTATTGGCTGGTCGGGCTGCATGTGGCCAACACCATCGGCAAGGGCATCATCGACAAGGACATGGTGACCCCGGCGGTGGTGTTCGGGGCGCTGGTCGGGGCGATGTTCTGGAACATCGTGACATGGATAAAGGGCATTCCGTCTTCGTCCAGCCACGCGCTGATTGGCGGCCTGCTGGGTGCAGGGGTGATGCACGGCGGCTTTGACGCGATCGAAGCAAAGAAGACCATCGAGACATTTGTGGCGATCTTCCTGTCGCCGACCATCGGTTTCGTGCTGGCGATGTTCTTCGTGCTGGTGACAAGCTGGGTGTTCCGCGGGTTTCAGCCGCGCAAGGCAGAAGGCGTGTTCAAGGGCCTGCACCTTGTGTCTTCCGCTGCCTATTCGATCAGCCATGGCGGCAACGATGCCCAAAAGACGATGGGCATCATCACCGTGCTGCTTTATTCCACCGGCTATCTGAAGGGTGAATTCCACATCCCTGAATGGGTTGTGCTGGCATGCTATGCGGCGATTTCACTGGGTACGATGTCGGGCGGGTGGAAGATCATCAAGACGATGGGCACCAAGATCACCCGGCTGAACCATCACACCGGCTTTTGCGCATCAACCGCCGGTTCCATCGTGGTGTTCGGTGCGAGCGCCATGGGCATTCCGGTTTCAACCACCCACGCAATTACCGGCAGCGTGATCGGCACAGGGGCTGCCCGCCGGGCCAGTGCAGTGCGTTGGGGCGTGGCGCAGCGCGTGGTCATGGCATGGTTCATCACCATTCCCGCCAGTGCAGCAGTAGGCGCGGCATTCTATATGCTTACGCGTCTGTTCTGACCCGGATTTGGTCTTGCCCGCGCACCCATGGCGCGCGGGCGGGCCGAGTTTCAGCCAGCGATCACTCCATACAGGTCGTGCGCGTCGGCATCTTCGATCATGACATTGGCAAAGTCGCCTGCCTTAAGGTCGGCGGGCACGTTGCGCAGATAGACTGCGCCGTCGATTTCGGGCGCGTCGGCCTGTGAACGCGCGGTTGCGCCCACATCGCCATCTTCGTCAGGCTCACCCACTTCATCAACGATCACGCGGATCGTGCGGCCAACTTTGGCGGCCAGTTTGGCGGCGCTGATCGCTTCGGTCTTTTCCATCAGCCGGGCATAGCGTTCTTCCTTGACCGCTTCGGGCACCGGATTGGGCAGATCGTTGGCAGTGGCGCCTGCGACCGGTTCAAAACGGAATGCGCCGACCCGGTCAAGCTGGGCTTCGTCCAGCCATTCCAGCAGGTATTCGAAATCAGCCTCGGTTTCGCCGGGGAAGCCGACGACGAAGCTGGAGCGGATGGCAATGTCCGGGGCGATTGCGCGCCATGCCTTGATCCGGTCGAGCACCTTCGCCTCGTTGGCAGGGCGCTTCATCGCGCGCAGCACATTGGGGCTGGCATGCTGGAACGGGATGTCGAGGTAAGGCGTAACCAGCCCTTCCGCCATAAGCGGGATCACCGCATCAACGTGAGGGTAGGGATAGACATAATGCAGGCGCACCCATGGCGTTTCACCGTCGGGCGTGCGCAATTGGCCCAGTTCACGTGCCAGATCGGTCATGTGCGTGCGGACCGGACGGCCTTTCCACTGGCGTTCTTCATGCCGCACATCAACGCCATAGGCCGATGTATCCTGGCTGATGACCAGCAGTTCCTTCGTGCCTGCCGCAACCAGCTTTTCCGCTTCACGCAGCACGGCGTCGATGCGGCGGCTGGCTAGCTTGCCGCGCAGCGAAGGGATGATGCAGAACGCGCAGGCGTGGTTGCAGCCCTCTGAAATCTTGAGATAGCTGTAGTGGCGCGGGGTCAGCTTCACATCGCCCGGTTCCGCTTGCGGGATCAGGTCGATATATGGACCCATGCTGGGCGGGGCGGCCTCGTGGACTGCTTCAACCACGGCTTCGTACTGGTGCGCGCCGGTGACGGCCAGAACCTGCGGAAACTTTGCGCGAATGGCATCGGCCTCGTTGCCCATGCAGCCGGTCACGATTACCCGGCCGTTTTCGGCCATGGCTTCGCCAATCGCAGCAAGGCTTTCTTCCTTGGCGGAATCAAGGAAGCCGCAGGTGTTGACCAGCACCACGTCGGCGCCGGCATAGTCTGCGCTCATCGCATAACCATCGGCCCGCAGACGGGTGAGGATGCGTTCGGAATCGACCAGTGCCTTGGGACAGCCAAGGCTGACCATGCCAACCTTGGGGGCTTCGGGAATCTCGATAGGGGGAGTCTGACTTGCCATTATGGCGCGGCCCATAGGCGAATTTTTCACAAACGTCACCTATGCTGCGCAATTGGTGCGGCGACAGGGTTTCCCCGATGATTGCCAAGCCCGCATAGGGAGGGTAGCAATTGCACCATCCGGGGGCGCGGAAAGAAGGAAGATCATGGGTCCGGTCAACTGGTTAGCCGTGGTAATTGCCGCCGTTGCTGCGCTTGGCGCGTCGACGTTGTGGTATGGCCCGCTGTTCGGTCGTGCCCGGCTTGAAGAAGTTGGTCCCGGCGGGCTTGGCATTCGCCGCTCTCCCTGGCGCACCGCAGCTATTACAGCTGCCCTGCTGCTGGTGTCTTCCACCATGATGGGCCACATGTTCGCACGGGTGGGGCCAGAAACGCTGGCCGTGAAGTGGTGGCTCTATTTCATGATGTCTGGCGGACTGGCCGGTGCATTCGTCATCCCGTCGCTGTGGATCAGCTATACCCAGCAGCGCATCAGCACACGGCTGGCGCTGATTGATGGGGGTTTCTGGATGGTTGCTTATCTGGCGATGGGCCTTGCCTTCATGCTGCTGGGCTGATGTTCACTTTGCCGGGGTGGGCACGATTTCGACGATAATATCACCTGCCTGCAAGATTTTGGCGCCGTCTTCCCAAAAACCATGGGTCGCCCCGTTGCGATAGATTCGCAAGCCTTGTCCGCCGCTGTCGAGGCAACGCAACGGCCGGCCGATTTCATCGGGCCGCACTTCGCGTTCGACCAGTTGTACCCGCCCTTCGACCGAAGCCAGGTCAGTGAGGTAATCCGCAACATGGGTGCCGTGGGCCGACCCTGCCAACAACAGACCGGTGAAGCGAACCGGATTTATAACGGTTGATGCGCCGGCCTGCCGGGCCAGCACTTCGTTGTCCGCCGCGCGCACCACCGTACTGATCGGCACATCGGGAGCCAGATGGCGCGCGGTGAGCGTAATCAGGATCGAGGTATCGTCCCGCCCGGCCGAAACGAGAATGGAGGACGACTGCCCGATGCGCACGTCCATCAAAGTGGCATCGCGTGTGGCATCGCCACTCAATACGTTGCACCCCATGCTGGCGGCCAGGGCAAGACGGCCTTCACCGGGGTCGACCACAACGATCCGGGCAGGATCGGTGCCACGGGCCACCAGTTCGGCCACAGCTTCGGACCCTGACACGCCAAAGCCCAGCACGACGATATGGTCGGTCAGATTCTTCTGGATCTGCGCCATGCGCCACCTTTCCCAACTGCGCTTGATGATGAAGTTATAGGCCGTGCCCACGAAGATGAAGATCACTGCAAGCCGGATGGGCGTGACGATCACCGCTTCGACCAGTCGCGCCCGGTCGCTTACCGGGGCAATATCGCCAAAGCCGGTGGTGGTGATGGATATCATGGTGAAATAGACTACATCGAGGAAGCTGACGTCCCCGTCGTGCGTGTCCTTCAACCCGGTGCGATCAAACCAGTGAACCAGTACCACGATAGCCACCAGCCCCAGCGCACCGCCCAATCGCAGCGCGGCATCGGCCCAGACCGGGACTTTCAGATCGCGTCGCAGCAGATTGCCTGGTTTGCGAAGTTTCACAGGCGCGCCATCAGAGGCGGGATGGCAGGTAAAGTTCGGGATCGCGCGGCACGTTGGTCCGGCGCAGTTCGAAATGCACCGTTGGGCGCGTCACCTCGCCGCTTTTCCCGACCAGCGCGATACGTTCGCGCGCGGTGACGGTATCGCCTTCTTTCACCGTCATCGTGCCAAGATAGGCATAGGCGCTGACCCAGCCGCCGCCATGATCGATCAGGATCAACTGGCCGAACCTTTCGGGTTCCTTCCCGGCATAAAGCACGGTGCCTGCGGCAGCGGCGCGGACCTTGGTGCCGTAATGCGCGGCCAGATCGACCCCGTTGGACGGAATGCCGGAAACCCGTTCACCAAAATGGGTAACCACAGCGCCTTCGGTGGGCCATTGCAGGCGCGGCGCATCGGATTCCCGCGCGGTAAGCGGCGGGCGCTGTGGCAGAGGTGGGCGCACCGGTGGGGCTGCGCGGGGCGTGGCTATTGCAGGCGCGGGCGTAGGTGTGGGGGCAGGCCGTGCTGCTGGTGTCGGAGCGCGGGCTGGCGGGGGCGTGCGCAATGAAGCCGTCGGATCAGGCCGCTTCAGCACTTGCCCGATGCGGATCACATAAGGGCTGGGAATGCCGTTGGCTTCGCCTAGCGTTGCCATATCAACGCCCCATCGGCGGGCAATATCGGCAAAAGTATCGCCTGCCTGTACAGTATAGGCCCATGCCAGAATGGGACCACGCGCCACGGTTTGCGCCGAAACGGGCGCAGTCAGCGGCGTGGCCGCGAGCAGCAGCAGGGCAGCCCGCAGCCGCAGCATCAGCCTTGAGGCACCGAGCGTGGTGTCAGGCGTGTCAGGCCACCGGTATAGGGAAGCAGGGCTTCGGGCACGTCCACCGATCCATCCTCTTGCTGATAGTTTTCCAAGACTGCCACCAAGGTACGGCCCACGGCAAGGCCTGAACCATTAAGAGTATGAACGAATTCGGTGCCTTTCGCGCCTTCCGGGCGATAGCGCGCGTTCATCCGCCGTGCCTGAAAATCGCCGCAGTTGGAGCAGGACGAAATCTCGCGATAGGCCGACTGGCCCGGCAGCCACACTTCAAGATCATAGGTCTTGCGTGCGGTAAAGCCCATGTCGCCGGTGCACAGCAGCACCTTGCGATAGGGCAGGTCCAGCGCCTGCAGCACGTCTTCGGCGCACTGGGTCATGCGTTCATGCTCCGCTTCGGAATCTTCCGGGCGGGTGATCGACACCAGTTCGACCTTTTCAAACTGGTGCTGACGGATGAACCCGCGCGTATCACGCCCCGCCGCGCCAGCTTCCGACCGGAAGCACGGCGTCAGCGCGGTCATCCGCAGGGGAAGTTCCGCATGGTTCAAAATCTGACCCTGCACCGCGTTGGTCAGGCTGACTTCGGCAGTGGGGATCAGCCAGCGGCGATCCGTGGTGCGGAACAGATCTTCGGAAAACTTAGGCAACTGGCCGGTGCCGAACACGGCCTCATCCTTGACCAGCAGCGGCGGAATGCATTCCATGTAACCGTTCTCGCCGGTCTGGCGATCCAGCATGAACTGCGCCAGTGCGCGGTGCAGGCGGGCCATCTGGCCTTTCAGGAACGTGAAGCGCGCGCCCGAAATCAGCGCGCCGGTTTCGAAATCAAGTCCCAGTGCAGGGCCGATGTCGGCATGTTCCTTGGCCGTGAACGTGAAGTTGCGCGGGGTGCCCCAACGGCTGACTTCGACGTTATCGACTTCGTCCGCGCCATTGGGAACTTCATTGACCGGAAGGTTGGGAATAGCGGCAAGCGCGGCGTTCTGCAACGCGCTGACCTGGCGTTCCTCTTCTTCCAGCGCGGGTAGTTCGGTCTTGAGCGCGGCAACTTCAGCCTTCAGCGCTTCGGCCGTGGTAGTATCGCCCTTGCCCATGGCTGCACCAATGGCCTTCGACGCTTCGTTGCGGCGGGCCTGCACCTCCTGCATTCGCGTGGCGATATCGCGGCGGCGTGTGTCGAGCTCGAGAATGGAACTGGCCGCAGCCTCAACCCCACGGCGGGCAAGAGCGGCATCGAAAGCGGCGGCGTTTTCGCGGATCAGGCGGATATCATGCATGAGCGCGGCTATGCCGCCTTGATCCGTGAGTGGCAAGTGAGGCTAACGCCGGGGACAGGTATTCAGCCCGATCAGCGAATAGAGCGGGCAAGTGCGCCACAGGCCCGTCAGTAGCGGCACCAGACCCAGCCAGCCCCACGGTGTTTGCGGCCCGACAAATACCAGCGCGATCAGCGCGATTCCCAAGATGAGACGCAAAATTCGGTCAACGTTGCCGATATTGGATTTCAGCATGACAGGCTCCCTTTCCAGATCGAAAGAGAATGAGCTTGTATATTAGAAAAGCATTGATTGCGGTCAAAGTGCAGAATCCGTGATCGCCGCGGTTTTGAAAGCCGGCACCATTTCGCCATCGATTAGGGGGAAATGGTGGGCGCGACAGGGATTGAACCTGTGACCCCACCCGTGTGAAGGGTGTGCTCTACCGCTGAGCTACGCGCCCGTCCATTTGGACGTCTGCGCCGGAACTGGCCGGTGCAGGGGCGCGCCTCTACGATGACTGGGTTCGATTGACAAGTGGGGTAATCAAGATATTTGCGCGGGCATGACCGACGAAACCATTCAGCCCGCCGCATCGCCCGAAACCTCTGGTCCTGACGTTCCGCCGGATCATCTGGCAATCAACCCTCGCAGCCCGTTCTTCGATGCGGACAAGCTGCGTCGCGGGGTGGGCATCCGCTTCAAGGGCACCGTTCGCACCAATGTTGAGGAATATTGCATTTCCGAAGGCTGGGTCCGCGTGCAGGCGGGCAAGACGATGGACCGCAAGGGCAACCCGCTGACCATCAAGCTGACCGGCCCGGTTGAAGCCTGGTATGAAGATCTGGGCGAAGACGCGCCCGTCGCCAAGGTCTGATTTTGCCGGGATGATGCCGGATGCTTCCGCGGGAGTGGGAGCATCGGTGTTGTTCCCGACGGAAGCGTTAGGCCGACTGAGGCCCCGGCTTTCGTGGGGGACGCAGGCACTACACTTTGCTATCGCGGCAGCAATCTGCCGCGTTCCCGTGCGACCAATGCTGTCAACCAGTCCTTGAATGCGCGCACCCGCGCAAGGTTGTGGGTGTCCTTGTGCGTGACCAGCCAGAATGAGCGGGTGATCCGCTGGTCTGGCAGCACCGGCACCAGCCATTTATCCGAATCGCCGATGAAGCACGGCAGCACCCCGATACCTGTGCCTGCTGCGATCATGCGGTGCTGGGCGTTGATGGATGACGACCGCACCGTGGCGATCAGATCGGGTTCGATTTCCGCAAGATAGCGCAGTTCGGGCGCATAGAGCAGGTCGGGGATATAGCCGACCAGCCGGTGCCCGCGCGCCAGTTCGGACGCGCGCTGTGGCAGGCTCTTTTGCGACAGGTAACCGCGCGTGGCGTAAAGCCGCAGGGTGTAGTCCGACAGTTTTCCTGCAATCACCGGCCCTGCGCGCGGGCGTGACAGGGTAACCGCCAAATCCGCTTCACGCTTTGACGGGCTGAGGAAGCCCGACGATGCCACGAGATCCACCATCAGACGCGGATTGGCGTCGACAAAGCTGCGCAGTGCCGGAGCGACGATGGAACTGGCGAAGCCTTCGGACAAGCTGACGCGTAGCAGGCCCGCTGGCCCGCCGCCGCTGGCCGCATGTTCGGCAATGCGGCTGGCGGCCTGTTCCATGGCCTCGACTTCGGCCAGCATGGCTTCGCCCGCTTCGGTCATCACCTGCCCTTCGCGGGTCTGTTCGAACAGCGTTGCGCCGATCCGCGCCTCCAGCCTGCGCAGGCGGCGGCCTATGGTGGTGGCGTCCACCCCCATGGCGGCGGCGGCGCGCGCCAACTGGCCCGCGCGCGCCACGGCAAGGAAAGCCTGATAGTCGTTCCAGTCACTCGATTGCATGGAAGGTGCCTGCATATTTGCAGGTGAACCTCGCATATTCGCTTGTTGCCTGCAATCTGTCGCGGGCGCATCACGGCGCGGAAGTTTTTGGCGAGAGGACAGACATGCGCCTGGTAGATCATTTCATCGTCGGTGGACCCGGCGGCGCGCCCGCCCGCAAGGGCCAGATTTTTGACCCCAACAACGGCGGCGTTCAGGCCGAAGTTGCGCTGGGCACGGCAGAAACGCTGGAACGTGCGGTGCAGGCTGCGTTGAAGGCCCAGCCGGCATGGGCGGCCACCAACCCGCAGCGCCGCGCCCGCGTGATGTTCCGCTTCAAGGAACTGGTCGAAGCGAACATGGACGCGCTGGCGCACATGCTGTCGTCCGAACACGGCAAGGTGATTGCCGATTCCAAGGGCGATATTCAGCGTGGGCTGGAAGTGGTGGAATTCGCCTGCGGTCTGCCGCATGTGATGAAGGGCGAATATACGCAGGGCGCAGGGCCGGGCATTGACGTTTATTCCACTCGCCAGCCCATCGGCATTGGTGCAGGGATCACCCCGTTCAACTTCCCCGGCATGATCCCGCTGTGGATGAGCGCCATTGCCATTGCCACCGGCAATGCCTTCATCATCAAGCCGTCGGAACGCGATCCTTCGGTGCCGGTGCGTCTGGCCGAACTGTTCATCGAAGCAGGCCTGCCCGAAGGCATCTGCCAGGTCGTCCATGGTGACAAGGAAATGGTTGACGCGATCCTTGACCACCCTGCCATTGGCGCGGTCAGCTTCGTTGGTTCGTCCGACATCGCGCACTATGTCTATAACCGTGGCGTTGCCGCTGGTAAGCGCGTGCAGGCCATGGGCGGTGCCAAGAACCACGGCATCGTCATGCCCGACGCCGATCTTGATCAGGTGGTCAATGACCTGTGCGGCGCGGCCTTTGGTTCGGCTGGCGAACGCTGCATGGCGCTGCCGGTGGTCGTGCCGGTGGGTGAGGATACCGCTGAAAAGCTGAAGGCCAAGCTGATCCCCGCGATCAACGCCCTGCGCGTTGGCGTGTCGACCGATCCCGAAGCGCACTATGGTCCGGTGGTCACGCAGGCGCACAAGGAAAAGGTCGAAGGCTGGATTGCCAAATGCGTCGAAGAAGGTGGCGAACTGGTCATCGATGGCCGCGGCTTTACGCTGCAGGGCCATGAAAACGGCTTCTTCGTCGGCCCGACGCTGATCGACCATGTGACGGCGGACATGGACAGCTATCACAACGAAATCTTCGGCCCGGTCCTGCAGATCGTCCGCGCCAAGGATTTTGAAGAGGCGCTCGAACTGCCCAGTAAGCACCAGTATGGCAATGGCGTGGCCATCTTCACCCGCAACGGCAATGCCGCGCGTGAATTTGCCGCCCGCGTCAATGTTGGCATGGTCGGCATCAACGTGCCCATCCCGGTGCCGGTGGCCTATCACACCTTTGGCGGGTGGAAGCGTTCCGCTTTTGGCGACACCAACCAGCACGGCATGGAAGGCGTGAAGTTCTGGACCAAGGTCAAGACCGTCACCCAGCGCTGGCCGGACGGTTCGCCCGATGGCGGCAACGCCTTCGTCATCCCGACGATGGGCTGAGGTAGGGCCGCCAAGGAAAGGATTGCTCCGGTGCGCGTTGCTGATGTCATCTGCAATTGCACCGGAGTTTCCCGATGAAGCGCTTCATACCCCTTTTGGCCGCGCCGCTGGCACTGGCCGCATGTTCAGACCCTGCCCCGGAGCCGAGCGCGGCGGCAACGCCATCTATGGCCCCGGTGGTTAGCGAATCCGAAGCGTTTGCCCCACCGGTTGCGCCCGGTGCCAGCCAAGCGGCGGGAGTAGTGGCCGATGCCTCGTTCCCCATGGCCATGCGTGGGCGCTGGGGTATGAATGCGGCGGATTGCGATCCTTCGCGCGGGGACAATAAGGGCATGATGACGGTCGGCCCGGATGAAGTGAAGTTCTACGAATCCGTCGCCGAAATCGGCGCGCTGGCGGAACGGAGCGAGGCGCTGGTGCGCGGAACTTTCGATTATGAAGGCGAAGGCATGGAGTGGAAACGCGAGGCCCGCTTTGAAATGGCTGATGGTGGCAAGACGCTGGTTCTGACAGAATTTGGCGATGACGCACCGCAAGGTCCGCGTCGCTACAGCAAGTGCCGTTGAGGAGACATGCGATGAAGCTGCTGCCACTTGCATCGATCACTGCATCGCTTGCCCTTGCCGCCTGTTCCACGCAGGCTCCACCCGTGGCGGAAGTGCCGGTTATGCCGGAAGGCAACTGCAATGCTGATCCCGCACGGGGGCTGGCAGGCGAGAAGGCCAGCGCGGCGACCGGAGCGGAGCTTCTGCGCCTGACCGGTGCGCACACGTTGCGCTGGGTGCCGCCGCGTTCGGCAGTGACGATGGATTATCGCGCTGATCGTCTGACGGTTGGCTATGACGATGACTATACGATCAACCGCATTTCGTGCGGCTGATACTGGACAGCGCAGGCGGCGACGCTTAACCGCCGCCTGCAACATTAATGGCACGGTTAAATACCGTGTGACGGGAAGAGACGCATGACCGACCAGTTCGCGCTGACAGACGACCAGATCGCCATTCAGGACATGGCGCGCCGGTTTACCGCCGATGCCATCACGCCATTCGCGGCGCAGTGGGATGAAGACCACACGTTCCCGCGCGACACGATCAAGGCGGCGGCGGAACTGGGCTTTGCTGCCATTTATGTCAGCGAGGAATCGGGCGGGATTGGCCTTGGCCGTTTGGAAGCGGCGCTTATCATGGAAGCCATGGCCTATGGCTGTCCGGCGACAAGTGCGTTCATTTCCATCCACAATATGTCGGCCTGGATGATCGACACGTTCGGTGGGGACGAGATCAAGGCGCGCTATCTGCCCAGCCTTGTCACCATGGACCTGATGGCCAGTTACTGCCTGACTGAACCGGGTTCGGGGTCTGATGCGGCGGCGCTGAAAACCACGGCGCGGCTGGACGGCGACCATTATGTTGTCAACGGCACCAAGCAGTTCATTTCGGGCGGCGGGGTGAACGATATCTATGTCACCATGGTCCGCACTGGCGACAACGGGGCCAAGGGCATTTCGTGCCTTGTGATTGAAAAGGATATGCCCGGCGTCAGCTTTGGTGCGCCGGAAAAGAAGCTGGGCTGGAACGCCTCGCCGACCGCGCAGGTGATCTTCGATAATGTGAAGGTGCCGGTGGCGAACCGCGTCGGGGCCGAAGGTGATGGCTTCAAATTTGCCATGGCCGGGTTGGATGGCGGGCGGCTGAACATCGGTGCCTGTTCGCTGGGCGGTGCGCAGCGTTGCCTTGATGAAGCAGTGGCTTACGTGAAAGATCGCAGCCAGTTCGGCAAGGCAATTGCCGAATTTCAGAACACCCAGTTCCAGCTTGCCGACATGGCGACCGATCTGGAAGCGTCGCGGGCGTTGCTGTATCTGGCCGCCGCCAAGGTGACTTCGGGCGCGCCCGACAAGACGCGGTTTTCGGCAATGGCCAAGAAGCTGGCGACCGATAATGGATCTTCGATTGTCGACCGCGCGCTGCAATTGTTCGGTGGTTACGGCTACTTGCGCGACTATCCGATCGAGCGTTTCTGGCGCGATCTGCGTGTCCACCGCATCCTTGAAGGCACCAACGAAGTCATGCGGATGATCGTGGGAAGGGACCTTTTGAAGTGAGTGACCCGAACGTCCCTGAAAGTGTCCTGAAGACTACCAATGGTGGTGCAGGCATCCTTTCACTGAACCGACCGAAGGCCATTCACGCGCTGACGCTTGACATGGTTCACGCTATGACCGGCGCGCTCCTGGAATGGCGCAATGAACCCGCGATTGGCGTGGTGATGATTGACCATTCTGAAGGTCGCGGGTTCTGTGCGGGCGGCGACATTGCCTTCCTGCGCAATTCGGCGCTGAACGATGGCGGGGTGTCGGGGCGCAAGTTCTTCCACGACGAATACCAGCTCAACCACTTGCTGATGACCTATGGCAAGCCGGTGGTGGCGTTCATGGATGGGATCACCATGGGCGGCGGCGTGGGCATTTCCGGCCCGGCGACGTTCCGCGTGGCGACCGCGGCGACGCGGCTGGCCATGCCGGAAACCGGTATTGGCCTGTTCCCAGATGTGGGCGGCGGCTGGTTCCTGTCGCGGTTGAAGGGACGGTTGGGGCAGTATCTGGCGCTGACCGGCGCGCGGCTGGATGGTGCGGAATGCGTGTGGGCAGGTCTTGCTACGCATTACCTGCCTGCTGAAAATCTGGCTGAGGCCAAAGCGCGTATTGCTGCCGATCCGGCATCGATCCCGACGATCCTGCGTGAACTTTCCGCCGTGCCGCCTGAGGCGAAGATTGCTGCCCATGCTGCCGATATTGAGCGCCTGTTCGCGTCCAGCCGGTATGAGGACATTCTGGCCGCGCTTGAGGCTGACGGCGGCGATTTTGCGCAAGCCACTCTGGCCATACTGAAAACCAAAAGCCCGCAGACCTGTAAAGTGGCGCTGCGCCAATTGGCCACCAGCCTGACCTTGCCGGATTTTGCCGCGAACATGGCGATGGAATATCGCGTCGGTTCCCGCGTGTTGACCATGCCCGATTTTGCCGAAGGTGTGCGCGCGGTGATCGTGGACAAGGACAATGCGCCCAAGTGGAACCCGGCGACGCCCGAAGGCGTGACCGAAGACCTGCTGGATCACATCTTTGCGCCGCTGGGCGCTGCTGACGAATGGAAACCGCTATGACTTACGAAACCATCCTCGTCGAAACGCAGGGTGCGGTCACCCTGATGACGCTGAACCGCCCGCAGGCGCTGAACGCGCTCAATTCGCAGGTTCTGGCTGATCTGATCGACGCCTTTGCCGCATTCGAATCCGATGCTTCGCAGCGTTGCGCGGTGCTGACCGGTTCGGGCGAGAAGGCCTTTGCCGCAGGTGCCGACATCAAGGAAATGGCCGACAAGCCAGCCGCCGATTTCTACAACGAGGACTTCTTTTCGAAGTGGACCAGCCACCTTGTGAAGACCACGCGCAAGCCATGGATCGCGGCGGTGAACGGTTTTGCGCTGGGCGGCGGATGCGAACTGGCGATGATGGCGGACTTCATCATCGCGTCGGACAATGCGAAGTTTGGCCAGCCCGAAATCAAGTTGGGCGTGGCCCCCGGCATGGGCGGATCGCAGCGCCTGACTCGCGCGGTGGGCAAGGCCAAGGCTATGGACATGTGCCTGACCGGGCGCATGATGGACGCCGCCGAAGCCGAGCGTTCTGGTCTTGTGACCCGCGTGGTGCCGCTGGCCGATCTGCTGGCCGACGCACTGAAAACCGCGCAAGCCATTGCCGCGATGCCGCCGATGGCTGCTGTCGCCAACAAGGAAATGGTCAACGCCGCGTTTGAAACGACGCTGGATCAGGGCCTGCTGTTCGAACGCCGCCTGTTCCAGGTGCTGACTGCCAGCGAGGACAAGGCCGAAGGCATGAAGGCCTTTGTCGAAAAGCGTCCGGGCGTGTGGAAGGGCCGGTAAGAACATGAAAATCGCATTTATCGGGCTTGGCAACATGGGCGGCGGCATGGCCGCGAACTTGGTCAAGGCGGGCCACGACGTTCACGCATTCGACCTTGCCGAAGCAGCGTTGGAACGCGCGAAGGCAAACGGCTGCACCACCTATACTTCGGTCAGGCAAGCGGTGCAGGGTGCCGATGCTGTCGTGTCGATGCTGCCCAATGGCGCCATCGTGAAGTCGGTCTATGCTGCGGATGTTATCGGCCATGCGCCCACTTCGGCGCTGCTGCTGGATTGTTCGACCATTGACGTTGCCACCGCGCGTGAAGTGGCCTCGGCTGCCGATACGGCAGGTTATGTCATGGTCGATGCGCCGGTTTCGGGCGGGATTGCTGCGGCCAATGGCGGCACACTGACATTCATGGTGGGCGGTGCGGATGATGCGTTCGCGCGTGCCGAACCGATCCTTGCCGTGATGGGCAAGGCGGTGATCCACGCAGGGGCCAGTGGGGCGGGGCAGGCTGCGAAGATCTGCAACAACATGCTGCTGGGCGCATCGATGGTCGCCACCTGCGAAACCTTTGCCATGGCGGAAAAGCTGGGGCTGGACCTTCAGACCTTCTTCGACATTTCGTCCAAGGCTTCAGGCCAGTGCTGGTCGATGACGTCCTATTGCCCGGTGCCGGGCGTGGGTCCGCAAAGCCCTGCGGACAACGGCTATCAGGGCGGTTTTGCCACAGCGCTGATGCTGAAGGATCTGAAGCTGGCGATGGCTGCTGCCAAGGATGCTGGCGCGCAAGTGCCGATGGGCGCGCGGGCGGAAGAGCTTTATGCGGCCTTTGCCGATGCCGGAAATGCAGGGCTGGATTTTTCGGCGATCATCAAGTCGCTTTGATTAGAAAGGCCGTGCGCCCCCGCGCAGGCGGGGGCGCACGGCTCTATTGCATGGGGCGCACATCAACCCCGTTCGAGTCGAACGGGGGCGTTGGAGTCGGCTTTGCAGTTGCTGAACTGGTCAGCGCGTGCGGCTGGCGATGATCCGGCCGATCGGGTCGTCCGCAAGGGCCGGGGTCAGCCGTGCCGGGCGGGCCGTTTCCGTGTTGCGCGGCGCGGTCTTTGGCGGGGTGTAGCTATAGGCCAGTTGGCGGCGCACCGGGCTGGCCTCGGCGTCGACTTCTGGACGGATGCCTTTCAGGAAATCGGCACCGATGCGCGATTTGGGCGCTTCGGCAGCTTTTGCCTTTTGCGGTTGGTATGCTGTTGCCAGCAGCGTCAGCCGTTCCGGGGCTTTGGCAAGCTTCGGTGCTTTGATCCGTCCCGGTGCTTCTGGGTAGATGAAGCCGTTGACCGGCCATGCCGTGGTGCCCAGCGCGCCGATGGGGGCATACCACACGCGCACTTCGCTCCAGTCATTGCTGTCTGAAACATCCACCGCGCGCACATTGTCTTCAATCTGCCCGCGACGGCCATTGATGACCGACCAGTTGGCATGGCGCAGCAACACCGTGCGCGAATCGATTACCCGGCTGACGGCGGCGACATGGCCCAGCTCCATGTTGCCGTGGGGGCGAAAGCTCATCACTGCGCCGGGTTTGGGGCGTGAACCGCGAGCATAGCGCCCTTCGGCCTTGTCCCACCATGTTAATGCATCGCCATAGATCTGAATGCCGCTGACCTGCCGTGCGTAAGGAACGCATTGCAGATAGGGCAGCGATTCGCTGCTGGTGTCGAACATGGCCCGCGAAGGCGCGGAATCCCTGATTTCCGCTGCATTCAGGCTGCTCGCCCCAAAGGCGAGGCTGCATAGAACGGCAAGGCGGCAAATTTTTTCCCTCATGCGGCAATTATCTGCCGGTCGGGTTATCCCCAGCCTTCCACGAATGGTTAATGGAGGAATAATCACTCCTCCGGACTTAAAGCCCCACTTGCGTTCATTCGCCGGAAGCGCCACGGGTGGCCCATGCGCCCACAAGTTATCATTATCGGACGCCCCAATGTGGGTAAGTCCACCCTGTTCAACCGCCTTGTCGGCAAGAAACTGGCGCTGGTTGACGATCAGCCCGGCGTTACGCGCGACCGCCGTTTTGGCGATGCCACGCTGCTTGGCCTTGATTTCACCATTGTCGACACCGCCGGTTGGGAAGACCTCGATCCCGATACGCTGCCCGGCCGCATGCGCCAGCAGACCGAAGCCTCGTTGGTTGGCGCGGACGTCGCCCTGTTCGTGATCGACGCGCGCGCAGGTGTGACCCCGCTTGACGAGGAAATTGCCCGCTATCTGCGTTCGAGCCGTGTGCCCATCGTGCTCATGGCCAACAAGGCGGAAGGCCGCCAGGGCGATCCCGGCATCTATGATGCATTCGCGCTGGGCTTTGGTGAACCGGTCGCCTTCTCTGCCGAACACGGGCAGGGTCTGGCCGACCTGTTCGAAGCGCTGCGTCCGCATCTTGAGCCCAAGCAGGCCGAAGTGGACGACGATGCCGAGCCTGCCGACGGCGAGGAGGAGGAATTCGATCCCGAATCCGTCCTCAAGCTTGCCATCGTCGGTCGCCCCAATGCGGGCAAGTCCACGCTGATTAACCGACTTCTTGGTGAAAACCGCCTGCTGACCGGGCCGGAGGCGGGCATTACGCGCGATTCCATTGCCGTAGACTGGCAGTGGTTTGACCCGGAACGTGAAGGTTATCGCCCGGTGCGGCTTATCGACACCGCGGGGATGCGCAAGAAGGCGCAGATCACCGAAAAGCTCGAAAAGCTGTCGGTGGCCGATGCGCGCCATGCCATCGATTTTGCCGAAGTCGTCGTGCTGATGCTGGATGCCACGCGCGGCCTTGAACATCAGGATCTCAAGATCGCCTCGATGGTGCTCGAGGAAGGTCGCGCACTGATGATTGCGATCAACAAGTGGGACGTGGCGGAAGACCCATCGGGCCTGTTCCGTGGCGTTCGCGCGGCGCTGGACGATGGACTGGCGCAGGTTCGCGGTTTGCCGCTGTTGGCAATTTCGGGCCGCACCGGCAAAGGGCTGGACGAAATGCTGGCCGCAGCGTTTGAAATTCGCGCGGCATGGTCAAAGCGTGTGCCCACCGCCGCGCTGAACCGCTGGTTCGATGATGCGCTGTCGGCCAATCCGCCGCCCGCGCCCGGTGGCCGCCGGATCAAGCTGCGCTATATCACGCAGGCAAAGACCCGCCCGCCCGGTTTCATATTGTTCGGCACGCGGCTGGATCAGTTGCCGGAAAGCTATCGCCGCTATCTGGTGAACGGCATTCGTCGTGAATTGGGCTTTGACGCTGTGCCGATCCGTCTGACGCTGCGTATGCCGAAGAACCCGTTCGCCAAGTAATGCCCGAAAACGCCCTGCCTCTGGACCGTGCATCCCTGCCGCAGTCGCTGGGATCTGCGGTGTGGCGCGGGGTGCGGGGCAAATGTCCGCGTTGTGGCGGCACGCACCTGTTCGCAAGGTTCCTGAAACCTGCGGACCGGTGCCGGATGTGCGGTCAGAACTGGACGCTGCATGCGGCGGATGACTTTCCGCCTTATATCGCCATCCTGTTGACCGGGCATGTCATGGCGCCGGTCATCATCGAACTGGGCCTGCGTGACAGCATTTCGGCACTGACCATGATGGCCATCGTTGCCGTCATGGCCGTGACGCTGCTGATATCGCTGCTGCAACCGGCCAAGGGTGGGGTGATTGCGGTGCAGTGGTGGTTGGGTATGCATGGCTTTGCGGGAAAGCCGGGCAAGGTTGAAGCGGGCGTTTCCTAAAGAAAATTGTTGGGCCAGATCATCGTGCGCCACATGTGTGCGGTGGGCGAATTGTCGAAGCCAAGGCCTTCTTCCGGTTCGCGGAAATTGCGCGCGATGACGCCGGCAAGGTCTTCAGGATCGACCCGGGCGAAATCATCGAAGAAGTAGGTGTCGTACATGGTGACCAGCCGCGCGGTCATGTACCATTCGTGGCCGCGCGCGTATTCGGCATCGCGCAGCAGGTATTCGGGCGGCTGGTAATCGGGCCCGAAGAACCTGTGATAGCTGTCAGGATAGGCGTAGCCGACGCTTTCGTCCGCCACATAACGCAGCGCCTGATGGTATTTGACTGCAAACGCCACTTCGGGATCGACATAGGGCGCGATCAGTTGCGCGCTCCAGTAACCATGGTCGGCGCGGATCAGGCATCCGTTGGATATGTCATGCAGCAGGCAGGCGAGGACGACCTTTTCCGGCAGGCCATCGTCCAGCGCGCGTTTGGCGCTGACCAGCAAGTGCCGCACGGTGATGTCACCAAAGCGGCAGCGGAAGAAATCCAGCAGCCGGGGACGTTCGGGCATGCGCGGCAGGGCGGGGTTGTCGCCCATCATGAACACCGTTTTCGGGTTCAAGCGGCGCAGCAGGTCCTCTTCGTTGTCGACGAAATCACTGCCCTTCCAGCCCACCGGCGAAGGGTAAATCATCCTCTCGCGCCCTACCTGCGGCCAAGGGCGGTTATCTTCATAATTTTGCATAGTGCCTGTTTTCTAGGCTCGCAGCCAAGGATGGCAAGTGAGGAGGAAGCGCAAAACTCAGGCGGCTGACGGAAAATTAGAATGGGCATTTTAACAAGCAATCATAATCAATCAAAAAGTATCTTTCACAATCGCTCGTTTTTGATTACTCAGATTGGGAAGGTCCATGAAAGGACCTCGATTCCATGGGGGTGCCTTGATGAAACGAGCAAATTCTATCCGTGTGTCCGCGTCTGTTGCAGCGATGGCGCTGTGTCTGGTGGCCGCACCTGCGGTTGCACAAAACGCGGAGGACCAGTCGGACGCAGCAGAGGTCAACAAGCAGATCGTGGTAACCGGCGTGTTCAGCGCCAAGTCGATCGAGAATGCGCCTATTTCCATTGCTGCAGTCACGGCTGAGGAACTGTCGCAACAGATCGCCAACAGCTCTGCCGACTTGATTAAGAACGTGCCCGGCGTGTTCGTGAACTCGTCTCTGGGTGAAATCCGCAACGTGGTGTTCTCACGCGGGGTTTCGGCCAACTCGCTTGATGGCGATGGCGGCTATTATTACGTTTCGATGCAGGAAGATGGGCTGCCGGTTGAGCCGGTGACGGTGGGCAACTTCGGCCCTGACTATTTCTCGCGCCCTGACATCATGCTCGACCGGCTGGAAGGCCTGCGCGGCGGCACCGCGACCGTCACTGGCAACAATGCGCCGGGCGGCATTTTCAATTACATTTCGCGCACCGGCAAATCGCACCCCGGCTTGGAAATGCAGGGCAAGGTTGGCCTCGAAGGCGACGGCAAGAACCCCTATTACCGCATCGATGCCTATAACGGCGGTGAACTGGGCAATGGCCTGTACTACGCCATTGGCGGCTTCTATCGCAAAAGCGATGGTTCGCGCGATCCGGGTTATGCGCTTAACAAGGGCGGCCAGATTCGCGCCAACCTGCTGTGGGATTACGGCAATGGTTCGGTTCGGTTCGATGTCAAATATTTGAACGATCACAACGGCTGGTTCGAATTTACCCCCGCGTTCAACTATAACGATCCCAAGATTGCAGCTGGTTTCACCAACACCTCGTCGGTTCTGCCGCCAGCCAATGCGCACAGCTTTACCAATCCCGATGGTTCGACCGGATCGTGGGATGCGTCCGACCTTGTTCATGCCCGATCGCTGTCTTTCGGCATGACGTGGGATCACGAACTGGCCGATGGCATCAAGCTGCAGAACCGCGCGCGTTACAGCGAAAACAAGACCGACTGGAGCACCGGCGGCGTGATCTTCCCGCTGACTCTGGATGACTTCTTCCTGTCGATCCTGACCGGGACGCTGGGCCTGCCGGGCACTACGACCTACAAGGTGCGCGGCACCAACGACGTTGCCGCGCAGGTCGTGTCGTTCTCAGGCTTTGACCATACGGTTGTGGCGAACAACCTGCCGAACCAGAATGTTCTTCAGAACGGCGTATTTTCGCAGGCGGCGCTTTCAAACAAATATCGTTCGCGCACTTTTCAGGACCAGCTCACCTTGTCAGCCAGCCTGGGGGACCACTCGCTTGCGGTCGGCGCTTCGTTTTCGCACTCACGCTACAAGCAGATCAGCGGTTCTGCCGGCTTTGGCATATCAGGGCTGACCTCGCAGCCGCAGGTCTATGACATTACCCATACCCTGCCCAATGGCACCGTGTTGCAGGTTACCGATCCCGCAGGCTTCGCCTCGCAAGGGGGCGGCATTTTCGATGGCGACGGGGTGAGCGGAACGCAGCGCCAGATTTCGTTCTTCGCGGGTGACGAATGGCAGGTGACCGACCGTCTCTCGATCGACGGTGGCATTCGTTATGAAGACATCCGCTATGACGTGACCAACCTGACGCTGGGTGCGGCAGCCCCGGTCAATGGCGGCGCAGGCGCAGACGGTAATCCGCTGACCCTGTGGGACAACAACCGCAACACCTATGGTGCGCCAACCAACACCAAGCGCAACTTCCACTACCTGAACTATACCGGTGCAGTGAACTATGAGGTGAGCGACAACTTCCAAGCCTATCTGCGTTACACGCGCGGCAAGAAGGCCCCAGATTTCGGCGGCATTGCATCAATCGATCTGCCGGATGAAGTTGCCACGCAGTTCCCCGAACCGCAGGTGGTTACGCAGGTTGAACTTGGTCTGAAATATCGGTCGGGAGATGTGCGCATCGGCGTATTCCCGTTCTATTCGAAGCTGTCGAACGTGGGGTCAACGCAGACGTTCACCGATCAGAACGGTCAGCTTTACACCCCGCCCACCGTTTACGGCGAGATCGAGACGTATGGCATCGAGATCGACGCGGATGCCGATTTTGGCGACATGCTGAATCTGCGTACGGCAATCACGTTCCAAAATCCCAAGGCGTCGAAGTTTGGCCTTTGGCTGGCAAATACGCCCGATCCTGCTGACGATACACTTCAGGCAACGCCAAAGGGTGATGCGGACAACAACCCGAAGATCCTGACCCGCACCACAGCCACGCTGACGCCGATGGACAGCCTGTCGCTGTTCCTGACGCACAGCTATACCGGCAAGCGCGCCGCAAACCGCGCCAATGCATGGTATCTGCCGGGCTTCCACACCTTTGACTTTGGTGCGGCATATGAATTTGGAGCGGACAAGCGCTTCAAGTTGCAGGCAAACGTGAACAACGTATTCAACCAGTTTGGTATCATGTCGTGGGCGCGGGCGGGCGGCTTCCTCAACTCGCTCGACCGTCAGGGCCTGACCAAGGCTGCGGTCCAGGCCAACCCGAACCAGTTGCTGAGCATCGTGGCGATCCAGCCGCGCTCGTTCTGGCTGACCGGCACGGTCAAGTTCTGACCAGACTTTCCTGAACCTCCCCAAAGCCCCGGACGCCGCAACGTCCGGGGCTTTTTTGTGGGTGGTCAAAGCACTTCGAACAAGCCTGCCGCGCCCATGCCGCCGCCGACGCACATCGTCACCACTACATGCTTTGCACCCCGGCGCTTGCCTTCGATCAGGGCGTGGGCGGTGCAGCGGGCGCCGGTCATGCCATAAGGGTGGCCGATGGAGATCGAGCCGCCGTTGACGTTGAGCAGGTCATTGGGGATGCCCAGCTTGTCACGGCAGTAAAGCACCTGCACGGCGAAGGCTTCGTTCAGTTCCCACAGGCCGATGTCGTCCATCTTCAGGCCGAAGCGCTGCAGCAGCTTGGGGATGGCGAAGACCGGGCCGATGCCCATTTCGTCAGGTTCGGTGCCCGCCACCGCCATGCCGACATAGCGACCCAGCGGGGTGAGGCCGCGCTTGGCGGCCAGTGCGGCTTCCATCACCACTACGGCGGCGGAACCATCGGAAAGCTGGCTGGCGTTGCCTGCGGTCACGATGCCGCCTTCGATTACGGGTTTCAGGCCAGCAAGGCTTTCCAGCGTAGTCGACGGGCGGTTGCCTTCGTCCTTGGTCAGGTGGACATCCTGAAAGGAAATCTCGCCCGTTTCCTTGTTCTGCACACCCATGCTGGCATCGCAGGCGACGATTTCGTCATCGAACTTGCCTGCAGCCTGTGCTGCCGCAGTGCGCTGCTGCGATTGCAGGGCATATTCGTCGCAAGCTTCACGGCTGATGCCATAGCGCTGGCCGACGATTTCGGCGGTCTGTAGCATGGGCATGTAGATGGCCTTGTGCATGGCCATCAGGCTTTTGTCAGGCGCAACGCGCATGTCCTTGGTCTGAACAAGGCTGATCGATTCCTGACCGCCTGCGGCCACCACGTCCATGCGGTCGATGATGACCTGCTTGGCTGCCGTGGCAATGGTCATCAGGCCGGACGAACACTGGCGGTCCATGCTCATGCCCGAAGTGGTGATGGGCAGGCCCGCGCGCAAGGCAACCTGACGGGCGATGTTGCCAGCCTGGGTGCCCTGTTGCAGCGCGCTGCCCCACAGCACATCGTCCACTTCGGCCGGGTCGATTCCGGCGCGGGCGACGGCGGCAGCCAGCGAATGTGCGCCCAGAGTGGCGCCGGGGGTGGCGTTGAACGCGCCCTTGTAGGCACGGCCAATGGGCGTGCGGGCGGCAGATACGATTACGGCATCACGCATGGGTCAGGCTCCTGCTGGATTTGGTGTTTTTTCAAGGCTTGTGGCGGCAAGGATGGGATTGCCGCCGAACTGGTCACGCAGCTCGCGCTTCAGCACTTTGCCGATGGGGCTGCGCGGCAGTTCGTCCACCACCTGGATGGCGGAAATGCGTTGCGTCTTGCCCAGGCGGCTGTTGGCCTGCGCCAATATGGTGGCAGGGTCGGCAGTCTTGTCGGCCAGCACGACCACGGCCAGCGGCGTTTCACCCCATGTATCGGATGGCACGCCGACAACGGCGGCTTCCTTGACCGCGCTCTGGCGGGTGAGTTCAGCCTCAAGATCGCTGGGGTAGATGTTGAAGCCGCCCGAAATGATCATGTCTTTGGCGCGGTCCATCAGGATCAGGAAGCCGTCTTCATCGAACTTGCCGATATCGCCATGGCGGATGTAGCGTCGGCCTTCGCTATCGAACCATTCGACCTCGCGGGTTTGCGCAGGCTTGCCATGGTAGCCGTTCATCATGATGGCCGAATGGCCGACGATCTCGCCCACTTCGCCCTGCGGCAGTTCGTTGCCCTGTTCATCGATGATTTTCATGATGTGACCGGGTGAAACCTGCCCCACGGTATGCAGCTTGTCCGGGTGTTTGTGTGCCAGCAGCACGGTCGTCGCGCCGCCTTCGGTCATGCCGTAACCATCGGTAAGGCCGCCGGGCCAGCGCGCCAGCACGTCTGCCTTCAGCCATGCGGCGAAAGGGGCCGACGTGCAGGATTTCAGCCGATAGGATGTGAGGTCAAAGCTGTCGAAATCGGGCAGTTCCATGATGCGGCGGTATTGCACCGGCACCAGCATGGCGTTGGTCACGCGTTCCCGCTGTGACAGTTGCAGGAAGGTGCGCGCGTCGAACTTGCGCATCAGCACCACTTTGCCGCCTGCGGTCAGCGCGGGCAGGAAGCTGACCAGCGTGGTGTTGGAATAGAGCGGGGTGGAGCAGATGACGGCGGTATCATCATCATAGCCAGCAACAATGGTGCGGCGGGCGTATTCGTGACGCATCTTGTGGCTTTGCACTATGCCCTTGGGCGCGCCGGTGGTGCCGGAGGAATAGATGATGTTGAACGGATCGGACGGGGCGGCGTGCCGGTCTTCGGGCTTTGCGCCTTCAGGAGCCATCCATGCGCTGAACGCTTCGCCCACAGCGCTGTCGTCCAGGGCAATGCACTTTACGTCCGATGGCAGGGCCAGCCCGGCGATGCGGTCGGCAATGTCCTGGTCCAGCAGCAGCACCCGGCTGCCGCTGTCGGCCAGCATGGCGACGATGGTTTCGGGCGTGGCTGTGGAGGTGAGCGGGGCGGCCACCGCGCCTGCCCGGATCGCGCCCAGGAAGGCAAGGCCAGTCGCCACCGCATTCATCGCGGCGATGGCCACCGGCTCGTCCTTTTGCACTCCTTCGCGTTGCAGGGCGGCGGCCACGCGGTCGATCATGACGTCCATTTCCGCCCAGCCGATAGTGCGGTTTTCATCCGCCAGCGCCACTGCACTGCCGCGCCTTGCGGCATGGGCGCGCAGGATATCGCTCAGCGGTGTGAATTCACTTTCGACGATATCCTCGATCCGCATGGCCGCCGCTCCGATCAGTTGCCCGTTCAGTTAAAGGTTTCGCCCGCCGCAGCCTTGCGCTCCAGCAGCGGTGCCACCGGCAGGCCGTGCTTTTTCAGACCCGCAACCACCGTGGCCAGTCCGATATGGTCGGCCCAGAACATCGGTCCGCCAGTCCATGCAGGCCAGCCGTAACCGTTGAGCCAGACAGTATCGATGTCGCTCGCCCGCTGGGAGATGCCTTCCTCAAGGATCAGCGCGCCTTCGCTGACCATGGGGTAGAGCAGGCGTTCGCGGATCTCGTCCTTGTCGATTTCGCGCTGGGGCTTGCCTTCCTTGGCGGCAAATTCCGCGATCACCGCCTTCACCTCGTCAGATGGCGTGCGCTGGCGGTTGTCGTCGTAATCGTAAAAGCCCTTCTTGGTTTTCTGGCCCCAGCGACCCACGGCGCACAGCGCATCGCGCACGGTTTCGATGCGGGTGGGATCGCGGTGCCAGCCGATGTCGAGGCCGGCAAGATCAGCCATCTGCCACGGCCCCATCGGAAAGCCGAATTCAAGCAGGGCTTCATCCACGTCCCAGTAATTCGCGCCTTCCATGATAAGCGCATGCGCCTGTGCCTGACGCGGCGAGAGCATGCGGTTGCCGATGAAGCCGTGGCACACGCCAGAGACGACCGGCACCTTTCCGATCTGCACCGACAGCGCCATGACCGTGGCAAGCTGCGCCGCGCCGGTTGCCTTGCCACGCACCACTTCCAGCAGTTTCATGACATTGGCGGGCGAGAAGAAGTGCATCCCCAGCACCGATTCCGGGCGGGTCGTGGCGGCGGCGATTTCGTCGATATCCAGATAGCTGGTGTTGCTGGCAAGGATGGCGCCGGGTTTGGCCACCTTGTCCAGCCTGCCGAACACGTCCTTCTTCACGTCCATGCTTTCATAGACGGCCTCGATCACCAGATCGGCATCGGCCAGCGCGGCGAAATCCAGCGTCGGATTCAAGCGGGCCATTGCAGCCTGCGCATCGGCGGCATCCATCTTCCCGCGCTTGACCGTGTTTTCGTAGTTCTTGCCCATGGTGGCGACGCCGCGATCCAGCGCTTCCTGCGTCATTTCCACGATGGTTACGGGGATGCCCGCGGTCAGGAAGTTCATGGTGATGCCGCCGCCCATCGTGCCTGCACCGATCACACCCACACGGGCAATCGGCAGCAGTGCAGTATCGGCGGGAATGTCGTCGATGGTTGCTGCCAGCTTACGGGCTGCGTCGATGTGTTCTTTTGCGCCGGGAATGGGGTCTGACATCGGTTCTCTCCAGATATGGATTCAGGCGCGGCTGTCGGTCAGCGCGCTGTAGATCAGCGTCTTCAACTGACGCCGGATGGGGTAGATGAATGAGGGGTAGAGCTGGGTCATGAAGACCGCGTGGACCTTTTCCACCGGGTCGATGAAGAACGCGGTCGAAAAGATGCCGCCCCAGTAATATTCGCCCGCCGATCCGGGCACGAGCGCGCGGGCGGGGTCGATGGTCATGCCAAAGCCAAGGCCGAAGCCCGCGCCCGCGTTATAGGCTTCGCTGAACAGCGCGCGCGACACTTGCGTCAGGTCTGCGCCGCCGGGCAGGTGATTGGCGGTCATCAACTGGATGGTCTTGGGCGACAGGATGCGCGTCCCATCCGCCGCGCCGCCGCCCACCAGCATCTGGCAAAAGCGGTGATAGTCCGCTGTGGTGGACAGCAGCCCGCCGCCACCGCTTTCGAAGCGTGGTTCGCGCCGGGTGCCGGATTTTTCCGCGGGATCGAACAGTTCTGGAGCTGCGCCCTGCTTGTAGGCCCACGCATCGGCCAGCCGGTGCGCCTTGCTGTCAGGGCATTGGAACGCGGTGTCGACCATGCCGAGCGGGTCAAAGATGCGGGTCTTCAGGAATTGACCAAGGCTCATCCCTGAAAGGCGCGATACGATCACGCCCAGCACATCCGTCCCCACCGAATAGTTCCAGCCCTGGCCCGGTTCGAACTCCAGCGGAAGCTTGGCCAGTTCGGCAATGAAGTGGTCGTTGCCGGGCAAGCTGGCATGGCCATCCAGCCGCCCCTTGCGATAGGCGGCGTCCACGTTGGTTCGGTTCTGGATGCCATACGTCAGGCCAGACTGGTGGGTAATCAGATCGACCATGCGCATCATGGCGGCGGGCCGCGCGGGGAAGAAGTCCACCTCTCCGCCGCCGCCCGCATAGACGCCAAGGCTGGCAAATTCGGGAATGACCTTGGTGACCGGATCGTCCAGCGCGACTTTGCCTTCTTCGACCAGCATCATGAACGCGACCGAGGTGAGCGGTTTGGTCATCGAAGCGATGCGGCAGATCGTGTCGGTGGCCATGGGCGTGCCGTCTTCGCGGGCCTTGCCGCTGGTGTGGCGATAGACAGCTTGGCCATCACGCGCGACCAGCACGTCAAGGCCGGGCAGGCGGCCAGAGGCAATGTAGTTTTCGTCGAGATAGGCGCCGATACGGCCCAGCCGGGAAGCGTCGAAGCCCAGTGTCTCAGCGTTGGCCAGTTTCATCACATCTGCTCCATCAGCTCTGCTCCATCAGCCAAAGATCGCGACGCTTTGCAGTCCGCGCATCACTTCTGTTCCATCAGCGTTCCACATGCGCAGGGTTTCGCTGCTGAACCCTTCAGCCATGTGGTTCGAACTGGTTTCGAGCAGCCACCAGCCATCGCGCGTGACGGGTGAATCACCCAGCACGGTGAAGGTCCAGTTGATTGAACTGATCGGGCCTTGCCGTTCCATGGCGCGGATCGATCCCGGCGGCAGGGCATCGCCCAGCAGCACCAACTCGCCCATTGGATCCAGCCCGTCACGGTCTTTTAGCCGCACCCAGCGACGGACCTTACCCTTGGCAAGACCACCTTTGGGTTCAGCGCGGCGGATTTCCAGATTGCGGATAAAGTGCAGGCCTTCGGGTGAGCCGAGTTGCTCCATGTCTTCCACAGCAAGAAATCCTTCGGCATGGGGAGCAGCGACTGCCCCGTTGGAAGGGCGGGCACTGCCGAACAGCCATAGCCCGCGATGGGCCAGCACGCTGCCGGAATAGAGATCGGTCTGGACCTGCGTCACGCTCTTGCCGGTGCGCAATACGCTGACCGTGATGTCCACATCAGGGCCGACAGGGGCGATAAAGCCGATCTGTGCAGAACGCAGCGGCGGCAGGTCAGGCAAAGCCTTGCATGCGGCGGCATAGGCTAGAAACGAGGACGCGCCGCCATACATCGTGCGGCCTTGCAGCCAGCCGTCCACCCCGCGCAGGGTGAAATGACCCCCTTCTTGCGGCATATCGGCGGCAATACGGCCAATTGCGGGCGCGGTGGTCTGCCGGTCCAAAATGCTCTCCCAATGCGTCTTGCGGGCGTGCTGCCACGACTCCTTGTTCCGCTATTGCTAGGACACCTTTACGTTAAGGGAAAGGGGCGAAACCGTCGCAAATCTGCGGTTTGCAGGCTGACGCTACGGCAAGCTGGCTTCAACTCGCACAAAAAAATATGGCCCCGGCGGTGAACCGGGGCCGTTGATCGGCAAAGCCATAGGCAAAGCTTTGCTTAGTGCACGCTTTCGCTGCTGGCGCGGCGCAGGATGGGGGCCTTGGCTGCGCTCGCCGCGAACAGGACCAGCAGCACGTAACACGCCAGCGGCACAAGGAACGAGGCAAAGATGCCCGCAGCGTCGGTGACCGCGCCGGCCAGTGCCGGGATCAGCGCGCCGCCGATGATGCCGGTGCACAGCAAGCCGGATGTCGCTTCTTCGCCAGCAGACGAACGCTCCAGCGTGAGCGTGAAGATGACCGGGAACATGATCGAATTGAACAGGCCGATCAGCAGCGCGACATAGCCTGCCGAAACCCCGCCGATGGCGAAGATGTAGGCACACGATGCAGCGGCAGCCACCGAGAACAGCATCATCAGGCGCGCAGCGGAGAAGCGGGCCAGCAGCACGGTGCCGATGGCGCGGCCCACCATGGCGCCGCCCCAATAGAACGAAACGGCCTTGCCCGCCTGTTCAAGGCTGATGTTCCAGACACTGGGGCTGTTAAGGAAGAACGCCATCTGCGTGCCCAGCACCACTTCGGCGCCGACATAGACGAAGATTGCGCCTGCGCCCAGAACCGCCCAGCGCGAGGCAAAGGCTTCGGCCAGCAGGGCACCGATGCCGCCGGTCGGCTGTGCAGGAGGGGCCGCGGCGGAAATGCGCGCGCGGTTGATGAAGAAGAACACGAAGAGCACGATCAGCAACCCGCAGATCCAGAAATAGGCGCGGTCGATCCCGGCCAGCGCGGCGGCGCGGACTTCCGGGGTCAGCGCTTGCCCATCAGCCACTTCGACGCCTTTGAGGAAGAGCGAAGCGCCCAATGCCGGGCCGAGGAATGTGCCGAACGAATTGAAGGTTTGGGAAAGCGTTAGGCGGAAGTGGCTGCCTTCGGGCTTGCCCAAGGCGGCGGCCAGCGGGTTTGCCGCCACCTGCAGCACGGTGATTCCGGCGGCCAGCATGAACAGACCCGCCAGCACCAGCGGATAGGATGCCATATTGGCTGCCGCCAGCATGACAAGGCAGGCCAGCGTCATCGTGGCCAGCGCCAGCAGGATGGCCGGAACCGCGCGCAACCGGCCAATGATGGCGGCGGCGGGAAAGCTCATCACGCCATAGGCGATGAAGAAGGCAAAGGCCGAAAGCTGCGCTTCAAGCGTGGTAAGGGTGAAAATACCCTTCACGGCAGCCACCAGCGGGTCGATCAACGAGGTGATGAACCCCCACGCGAAGAACAACACGGTAACTGCGGCAAAAGCCGGCTTCTGCGATCCACTGGCGGGCGCGTTTGCTGACACGGTTCTCTCCTCGACCGGCCGCTCCATGGGCCGTGGCAAATGTTCCTAGCGTGTGCTGGCAGCGTTGTCATGCCCCCGTTTGACTATGGGGATTGCGCGCGCATAGCTATGCAATGCGCCGATCAGCCTGCGGCAAGCGCAGTGGGCAGTTCGCGGCGCAATTTATCGATCAGCCGTTGCACTTTTGGCAGCAGGTGGCGGCGTTGCGGATAGACGGCCCAGATCGGATCATCTTCAGGGCGGAATTCCTCCAGCACCGGCACCAGCACGCCATCGGCAATGGCGCGGCTGACATAGAATTCCGGCAACTGGCATAGGCCCATGCCCGCGATGGTTGCATCGAACACCGCCGCGCCATTGTTGCAGCGCCACCGCCCGCGCGGGCGGATGGAGCGCACTTCGCCATCCACGCGGTATCGCCACACGTCGGACGTGGCCGGGATGCATTCGTGGCTGTCCAGATCGTCGACCGTTTCAGGCCGCCCCCGTGCCGCGATATACGACGGCGCGGCGCAGGTGACGATGCCGCGCGTGGCAACCTGGGTGCGGATCAGTCTGCTGTCGGGCAGCGTGCCGGTGCGGATGGCAAGGTCGAAGCCTTCGGGCACGAGTTCGACCATCCGGTTCGACATATCAAGGTCGACCGACAGTTTCGGATAATCCTGCACGAAACTGCGCACGATAGGGGCGACAAAGCGTTCGCCCAGCGCGGTGGGGCAGGTGATGCGCAACTGGCCTTGGGGTTCGCCCTGCAGGTCGAGCATGGCGATGGCTTCGTCCCGCTCGGCAATCAGGCGGCGGAACTGATCGGCCAGCGTGCGACCGGTATCGGTCATGCTGACCGCGCGGGTAGTGCGGTGGAAGAATTGCGCGCCAAGGCTTTGTTCCAGCCGGGCCACCGCACGACTGACGTGCGATGTGGACGTGCCAAGCCGCTTGGCCGCCCCTACGAACGTGCCGGTATCAGCCACCGCCACCACTTCATCGATCCCGTCCCAGCGATTGGTCATTGTTCTCGTCTTGCAACAGTGTTTCGCGTAATGCGCAATTTAACAGTCCTATCGCAATTATGCTATCGCGCCGCCAATTCAAAGGGAGACCTGCAAAATGAAGACCCGCGCCGCCGTCGCTTTCGCGCCGAAGCAGCCGCTCGAAATCGTGGAACTGGACCTTGAAGGTCCGAAGGCTGGCGAAGTGCTGGTCGAGATCATGGCGACCGGTGTATGCCACACCGACGCCTACACGCTCGACGGGCTGGACAGCGAAGGCCTGTTCCCCAGCGTGCTGGGCCACGAAGGCGCAGGCATCGTCCGCGAAGTGGGACCTGGGGTTACCTCGGTAAAGCCGGGCGACCATGTGATCCCGCTTTACACCCCTGAATGCCGCCAGTGCAAATCGTGCCTGTCAGGCAAGACCAACCTGTGCACGGCGATTCGCGCGACGCAGGGGCAGGGCCTGATGCCCGATGGCACCAGCCGCTTTTCCTATAAGGGGCAGACCATCTTTCATTACATGGGCTGCTCAACCTTCAGCAACTTTACCGTTCTGCCCGAAATCGCGGTTGCCAAGATCCGTGAAGACGCGCCGTTCCAGTCGAGCTGCTATATCGGCTGCGGCGTGACCACGGGCGTTGGCGCGGTCATCAACACCGCCAAGGTGCAGGTGGGTGACAATGTGGTGATCTTCGGTCTTGGCGGCATTGGCCTCAACGTCATTCAGGGTGCGCGTCTGGCAGGCGCGGGCAAGATCATCGGCGTCGATATCAACCCCGACCGTGAAGAATGGGGCCGCAAGTTCGGCATGACCGACTTCCTCAATTCCAGGGGCCTGAGCCGCGAAGACACCGTGGCCAAGATCGTGGCGATGACCGATGGTGGCGCGGATTATACCTTCGACGCCACCGGCAATACCGAAGTGATGCGCACCGCACTGGAAGCCTGCCATCGCGGATGGGGCACCAGCATCATTATCGGCGTGGCCGAAGCAGGTCGGGAAATCAGCACTCGCCCGTTCCAGCTTGTGACGGGCCGCAACTGGCGCGGCACCGCGTTCGGCGGAGCCAAGGGGCGGACCGACGTGCCGAAGATTGTCGACATGTACATGACCGGCAAGATCGAAATCGACCCGATGATTACCCACGTCATGGGCCTTGAAGAGATCAACACCGCGTTCGACCTGATGCATGCGGGCAAGTCGATTCGTTCGGTTGTGGTGTTCTGATCCCCCAGGGGGTTTACACTGTTTACACAGTCCAGAGCATGAAACGGGGCTGGCGGAACTTATCGGTTCTTCCGGCCCTTTTCATGTGCAAAATCAGCATGATGGAAGGGCCGGGTTGGCGCCTTACAGTTTAAGGAGCGTTTGCGGACGCTGGCATTTTGGTATCGTGTAGGACAGCGCTTTTTTGTGTGTCATCCCCGCGAAGGCCGGGGCCATCTGCTGTCGGTTTACCGACTGCCCTGCGACCAATCACATCGCGGAAATGCCGCCGTCCAGTTTCAGTTCCGCGCCGGTCATGAAGCGGCTTTCGTCGCTGGCGAGGTAGAGGACGCCGGCGGCGATGTCGTCGGGCACGCCCACACGGCCCAGCGGGATCTGGCGGGCGAGTTTGCCCATGACCACGTCCTTTTCCAGATTGGCGTTGGCGCTGATGCCGTCAAGGATGGGGGTGTCGACGAAGGTGGGGTGGACGGAATTGCAGCGCACGTCCCAGCCGCGCTTGGCGCAATAGAGTGCGACCGATTTGGTCAGCATCCACACCGCAGCCTTGCTGGCGTTGTAGCCGGGCATGGTATCGGACGCGATCAGCCCGGCGATGGAACTGATGTTGACGATGGAGGCTGGCTGGCTTTCCCGCAGCAGCGGCAGGGCCTTTTGACAGCCGAGGAATACGCTGTCGACATTGATGGCAAAGCCGCGATGCCAGTCTTCCAGCGTGCATGTTTCGATATTGCCGCGCACACCCACGCCCGCATTGTTGACCAGCACAGACAGGCCGCCCAGCTTTTCGGCAGCATGGGCAATGGCGGCGTCCCAGTCATCGGCGCTGGTCACGTCATGGCGCATGGCAAAGGCAGTGCCAGTGCCCAGTTCGGCGTTGATGGCATCGGCGGTGCTGTGCGCGCCTTCGCCGTTGATATCTGTCAGCAGAACGCGCGCGCCTTCGCGGGCGAGCATCCATGCATGAGCGGCGCCGAGGCCCTGTGCCGCACCGGTGATGAGGGCCTTTTTGCCCTGAACTCTGCCCATTTCCTGTCCTCCGATCCCATCCGCTGCGCCCCCGCTTTCGCGGGGTAGCAGGTGTTCGCGTACTTTGGAGATCAGACAAGCAACCCAGGCTGCATCATGCAAGTGCCGGAAGTATCAGCCCAGGATGCGAGGAGACAGCAACAGCAGCATCCGCACGTCGATGGCGTAGCCTTGCGCGCGTTTGGCGGACAGAAAAGCGTCGATTTCCGTAAGGGCAACCCGGTGGACGGTAATGCCTTCGCCTTCCACGCCGCCGCCTTCGGAAACTTTTTCAAGATCGTGCGCGCGGAACAGGGTGAAGGCCTCTGTCACCATGCCGGGCGAGGAATGGAACTCGCCCAGCGATTCGATGCGGGCGGGGCGGTAGCCGGTTTCCTCTTCCAGTTCGCGCGCGGCAGCGGTGGCAGGATCTTCGTTCTCTGCGCCCGCTTCATCCCCGATCAGCCCGGCGGGCAGTTCGATGCAGGGGCGGCCCAGCGGTACGCGGAACTGTTCGACCAGCAGGACGTGGCCGTCTTCAATCGCCAGAATGACTGCGGCTTTGATGTTGCGGGTGCGGCTGACATATTCCCACCGTCCGCGGGTTTTGGCGATGATAAAACGGCCCTGCCAATGCACCTGTTCGGCATGGTCGCGGTATTCTTCTTCAAGGCTCATACTTCGATCAACCTGTCCGGCAGTTCGTTGGTGTCGTCGTCCGAGCGGGGGAAGTGCTGGGCCAGCACGGTGCCCACTTCGGCCACGGCGGCGGCCATGCCGTGCGCAATCTGGCCCGCACGCAACGGGTCGAGCATGGCTTTCATCGCATGGCCCCATGTTTCGGGAGCGACTTTTGAAGCGATGGCAGCGTCCGCGATGATTTCGGCGTGGTGTTCATCAAGGCTGACATAGATCAGCACGCCGGTTCGCCCGCTGGTGCGGCTTTCCGCGCCAACGCGAAAGCAGGTGAGCGCACGTTCGCGTACGCGGGCATTGCGCACCCGGCGCGGGGTAAGCCACAGGCCGAGCGGGGTAAAACGCATCAGCAGATACATGCTGAGGAATTTGAGCGTGGCAGTGGTAAGCGCAAGCCCCAGCACGGCGCGTGGCGTCCATTCGAACGCCCACAGGCCAAGGACGTGTTCGACAAGCGGAAGATAGAAACCTGATCCGAGTTCCAGCGCCGCAAGGGCGAGGAAAGCGACCAGCGCCGACCAGATCAGCGCGACATCCCGGTAGGAATCCGAGCGAGGGGTGACGATGGTGACGATCTCTCCCGCGCTGTGCGCTTCGGCCGCCGCCACTGCATCGGACACGATCTTGTGATCGGCGGCTGTCATCTTGAGCGTTGCCATCACCAGTCCCCCGAAGCGCCGCCGCCGCCAGAGTCACCTCCGCCGAAGCCGCCAAAACCGCCGCCCCAATCAGAGCCGCCGCCACCGCCACCACCCCAACCACCGGAATGGCGGTTGTCCGATGCCGCACGGGCGATTTCGCTGATGCCCCACAGCACGATGCCGGGGTCGATGCCGCTGCTGCGCTGGACAAAGCCACGTTTGCGGCGACTGAACACGACGATCATCACCACGATCAGCACGATCCAGAAGATTGCGCTGGCAAAGGTGGAGCTGTCCGATCCGCTTTCGCGTTTGGCCGCTGCCGCCGCTTCCGCGACGGCCTTCGCCTCTGCCGGATCGCGGTTAAGCTGGGTCAGGATCTGTTCGACCCCGGCGTTGATACCTCCTGCGTAATCGCCCTGCTTGAAACGGGGCGTCACGGCGGACGACATGATGCGCCCAGCCAGAACGTCGGGCAGGAACTGTTCAAGGCCATAGCCGACCTCGATCCGCACTTTGCGTTCATTCGGCGCGATCAAGAACAGCAGGCCCTGATCGGTCTGCTTGCCGCCAATGCCCCAGTTGCGGAACAGGGTGTTGGCGTAACTGTCCACGTCCTGATCGTCGAGCGATGCCACGGTGGCCACGATGATCGCCCGCCCGGTCTGCGCGTTATAGGCCGACAGACGCTGGGTCAGCGCGGCTTCATCGGCATCGGGGATGATGTTGGCCTGATCCAGCACCGGGCCGGTGGGCCGCGCGGGCATGGCTGCGTGCGCCGCCGTTCCTGCAATCAGCAGAAACAGCGCCGCCAGCGCATGACAGAAGGCCCGCAGGGGGCGGTTCATGTTACTTGCCCGACGCTGCCGGAGCGGGGGCGTTCATGTCGAAGTTGACCGTGGGCGCGGTTTCCGAACCTGCCGCAGCCTTGAACGGCACCATCGGCTTTGCCCCATGGATCAGCTTGGCGCCGATGGCATCGGGGAAGGTGCGGATGGTGGTGTTATAGGACTGTACCGCTTCGTTATAGCGCGTGCGCGCCACGTTGATGCGGTTTTCGGTGCCTTCCAGCTGCACCATCAGATCGGAAAAGCGCGCCTGGCTTTGCAGTTGCGGATAGTTTTCAACCACGGTGCGAAGCTGGCCCAGCGCCTGCGTCAACTGGTTCTGCGCGTTCTGGAATTTCTCGAACTCGGCAGGGTTGGACAGATCGTCGGTGGTGATGTTGATCGACGTGGCCGCAGCGCGGGCGTTGGTCACGTTGGTCAGGATCGTGGTTTCAGATGCGGCGGCGCCCTTGGCCGTGGCGACCAGATTGGGGATCAGGTCGGCGCGGCGCTGGTACGAGCTTTCCACGTCAGCCCAGCGGGCCTTGGCTTCTTCCTCTGCCGTGGGAACCGAATTGATTCCGCAGGCCGAAACGCTGAGCGCGGCAACGGAAGCGAACGCAATCTGGCTGAACCGGGAAACGGCCATCGACATCAACCCCTTTTGTGGGACCGCAGAGGCGCGGTCCGGCATGGGTCAAGAGATAGCGCGAGCGTGTTGCACTTCAAGGGTAGAACCATAGTGCAACCGATTACGGCTTGTCGGGTTGTGCGCACAATGGCATCCCATCGACGAGGTTTCATGGTTAACGATGTAAAGGGGGAAGCGTCGGCAATGTTTAGCGAATTCAAGGCGTTCATCGCGCGTGGCAATGTTCTGGACTTGGCGGTCGGTGTGATTATCGGCGCGGCCTTTGGCAAGATTGTTTCGTCGCTGACCGATGATGTCATCATGCCGGTGATTGGCGCGATTACGGGCGGGATCGATTTCAGTCAGCAGTTCCTGATTATTGGCTCCGTTCCGGCGGACTATAAGGGCGAGATGACCTATGCCGCGCTGAAGGCTGCGGGTGTGGCGATGCTGGGCTGGGGCGCGTTCCTGACGGCGGTCATCAACTTCCTCATTCTGGCTTTCATCATTTTCCTTATCGTGCGGCAGGCCAACAGGCTGCTGGCAAAGCCTGCTGAAGAAGCGCCGGCTGCGCCCGCCGGGCCGAGCGAAGTGGAACTGCTGGCCGAAATCCGCGATGCGCTGAAAGCCAAGGGCTAAGGTCCATCGCTTGTGCAATGACGAAATTCTGGGGGGCAGGAGCAATCCTGCCCCTTTTCATTTGCCGCAGTATCCCTATATCGCTCCCTGCCGGTTTCGACCGGCTATGGTGATAAACTGCGGCGTGCAATAGGCACAGCGGACCCGGGGGCGGTACCCGGCGGCTCCACCATCACTACCCGGTCATGTGCCGGGGCCTTGTTGTCGCAAGGGTGTTGATGGGGCCGAACTAGGATCGACGTGTGTTGAAAAGCGCTGTTTTTGCCCAGGCTGAGTAACCTGCTCAAGGCTCAAAACTCACAAGTGCCAACGACAACGAAGCACTTGCTCTCGCTGCATAATTCTAGGGGCTAACGCCCTGAAGTTATAAGGTTAGAGCACGGTTCGGACCGAACCGGGTAACAGAATCGGAAACCGGGGGCTGGGGGCGAGCCTAGCAACAGAATCGCCCTATTTCTTTGCATTTGCGATTTCAGCCATCGAGCGCGGCAGCGGCTTCTCCGGCCTCACGCTCCATCCGCACGGCGTCAAGGATCTTGGCCCCGGCGATGAACACGGCGCCCGTGGCGGCGACAAACAGCATCTTGCCCGCAAAGCCGGGATACGCGGTGAGATAGGCCTTGCCCCGTTCAACCGCACCCAGCGAAAGCGCATAGATTACGGCGAACGCTTCGAAGCGCGTCTTGATGATGAACAGGCGACCAATCTTGGCGAGCATTCCGGCGACGTTCCTTGTTGTGTGCCGACGAGTCGGCCTTTGCAATCCTCACAGCAATGATCGTGCCAGCTTCGGTATTGCTGGCAAGTGTCTGGTTAACGCACGCTTCACTGTAAGCCATGGCGACAGGGGCGACGCTGCTCCGCGCAGGGATTACGCGCCTTGGTTCAGCCCAGTTCCCCAAGATCAAGCGCATCCAGCAGTGCCGCGCGGGCGGCAATCACGCTGCGGGCCAGAGATTCCCGGCCAAGATCAGCAGGATCGATCTGTTCGGGCCAGTGCGCGGCAACCACGGCGTGCAGCACGTCCAGCCGGGCATGGTCCAGCAGGAAACGGGGATCGACAGTGGCAGGATCAGCGACAACGCGCAGGCGCAGGCAGGCAGGGCCGCCGCCGTTGGCCATCGACTGGCGCACATCCACCGGCAGCACCCGGCGGATGGGACCGTTGGACGCCAGCATCGCATCCAGCCAGCCACGAACTGACGGCATCTCCCATGCCTCTGTAGGGATGACGAGGCCCATTTCGCCGGTCGGAAGAGTCAGCAACTGGGCATTGAACAGATAGCTGCGGATCGCATCTGTCAGGCTGACCGCGCTGGCAGGCACGACCACGATTTCGGCTTCGGGCAGGCGCGCGCGGATGGCGGCATAGGTGCCTTCGGGATCGGCAAAGGCCTGTTCGTGGGTGAACAGCACCCGTTCATTGGCGACGGCCACGACATCGTTGTGGAATGCGCCTGCCGCGATGGCTTCGGGCGCCTGTTCGATGAACAGGCAGCAGGCGGGATCAAGGCCGTGCAGTCGAGCAACCGCGCGGCTGGCCTGTTCATGCTGGCGTGCGGGGAAGGTGCCGCCGCCAATGCTGCCATTATTGCTGCCATAGACGAACAGTTCCAGCCCCGGCGCATCGTGGGCGGCGGCCATGCGCATGTGGTTGGCTGCGCCTTCATCGCCAAAGCAGGTGGGCACGGCATTGTGGACGGCGAAGTGGGTCCTGTTGGCGAAGGCCAGTCGCAACTGGCGCACGGTATCGGGCCATTCCTGCGACCGGTGAGGCATGGTGACAAGGTTGGCGGCGGTGAGGTGGCAACGGCCGTCTACGGTATCTGGCGCGGGACTGACCGTGGCGGCATTGGCGGTCCACATCGCGCTGGCAGACCACGCGGCAGCGCGCAGACGGCGCTGGGCGGGGTCGGATTCGTCGATGATGGACAGGCCAAGTGCGCCAAGAAACGCGGGATTGGGGCGCGGCAGTGGCGCGAACAGGCCCTGCGCCAGCCCCAGCGTCAGATTGTGCCGCATCTTGGCCAGCCCTTGCAGCGCGGCGGCGCGAGGATAGCTGGTGTCTCCAGCATTACCCGCAGAGGCAAGATTGCCAAGGCTGAGGCCTGCGTAGTTGTGGCTGGGACCGACAAGGCCATCGAAGTTGATTTCAACGAGGGGCATTACCGGCTCACATACCAGACCGTATCGCCCGCCTTCACTCGCAACGCGGCGGCAGCGACCGGATCGATGACAAGGCCTTCGGACGTTTCGGACAGATCGGCAAAGGTGCAGCGATAGTCGGCAAGGTGGCCCGTGGCGGCCAGAGCCTTGATTGCGGTGCCGGCTTCGGGCGCGCGGACCTGCGCGACAATCGCCTGTTTGGCTTCGGCAATGGAGCGGACGCGATCTGTCCGCGCGGTCATGGTCGGGCCGCCGTCGAAGATGTCGACATAGCCCTCATAGGCAAAGCCTTCCTCTTCCAGCATGCGCATGGCGGCGCGGCCCGAAGGATGGGGCAGGCCGATGGCGGACCGGGCGATTTCTGGCAGCATGGCGATATAGACCGGGTGCTTGGGCATCAGATCGGCGATGAACTGGTTGCCGTTGATCGCGTTGAAATAGTCCGCTTCCTGAAAGCTCATGCCGAAGAAGCGGCCTGCCACGCCGTCCCAGAATGGCGATCCGCCGCGTTCGTCGATGATGCCGCGCAGTTCGGCCAGCAGTTTGTCGCCAAAGCGGGGGCGGTGCATGGCGATGAACAGATAGCGGCTGCGGGCCAGCAACATGCCAAGCCCGCCTGCGCGTTCGGACGGGTGCAGGAACAGGCCGCCGACTTCGCTTGACCCTTCAAGATCGGTGACGAGGTTCAGCATTTCGGCGCGGAAAGTGCGGTTCAGTTCCTTGGAATGCTGGGTCAGCGTGGCCAGACGATAGGAATAGAACGGCCATTGTCGCCCGACGCTGGTAAAAATCTGGGCGGTGCCGCGCACATCGCCGGTGGCGGTATCTTCCAGAACCAGCACGAAAAGTTCGTCCTGCGGCGTCTTGGGATCAGCCAGCGCGGAGTTGGCATAGGCCGTTGCCGCGCGTTCCAGCTTTGCCGTCAACGCCTTGCGGTCAGCAGGCAGGTTGGTGAAGCCTCCGCCGGTCAGCTTGGCCATTTCATACAGCGGTTGCAGATCGCTGGCGCGCGCGGCGCGGATGCGGAATGTCATTCACTCTCCCCCGGAAAGCCGGTGCAGGACCAGCGCGGACAGCGCCGCCCGTTCCGCCAGCGATGGCACGATCAGGTATTCCTGATCCGAATGGATCGCGCCGCCGCGCACGCCCATGGTATCGACCACCGGCACACCGCAGGCGGCAATGTTGTTGCCGTCGCAAACGCCGCCCGATGCCTGCCAGCGTATGGATTGGCCCAGTGCTTCGCCACACTCGCGCACAAGATCGAACAGGGCGGTGGCTTGCGGCGTCAGCGGTTTCGGCGGGCGCGAGACGCCACCGTGCAAGTGGATGGCAACGTCGTGTTCGCGCATGACCGTGGCGATCAGGGTTTGAAGATCATGCGCGAAACGCTCGGCCAGTTCTGGGGTGCGGGGGCGCACGTTGAAGCGCAGCACGGCATGATCGGGCACGACATTGTTGGCGCTGCCGCCATCGATCCGCGCCGGGTTTATCGACAGGCCATCGCGTTGTGCATCGCGCAAAGCGAGCGCCATCGCGGCGGCGGCCAGCACGGCATTGCGCCCGTCCTGCGGATTGCGCCCGGCGTGGGCGGAGCGGCCGGTGATGATTGCGCTGTAATTGCCACTGCCGGGACGGTCACCTGCCAGCGTGCCATCGGGCAGGGCGGACGGTTCATAGGTCAAGGCAGCAACTTTGCCACGCGCCAGTTCGGCAATCAGCGCGGCGGAAGACAGGCTGCCGCTTTCCTCGTCCGAATTTATCAGCACGTCGTAACCCACCGTGGCGGCGGCTGGGCTGGATTCGAATACAGTCAGCGCGGCAAGTATCACCGCGATGCCGCCCTTCATGTCGGCCACGCCGGGACCGTTCAGCGTTTCACCATCGAGCCAGCGCAGGGTCTGGAATGCGTGGCCGGGCGGGAACACCGTGTCCATGTGCCCGGTCAGCAGATAGCGGCGCGGGGCATCGGGGCGGACAGACAGCACGAAATGCGCGCCGTTTTCGACGGCGATTTCGTGCCCGTCGGCGGCAATGTTGCCAACCGGCGCAGGGGCGATCTGCCGGATGTCGCCCGGCAAAGCGGCAAAGGCATCGGCCAGTTCGGCCCATTGGCGGGCAAGGCCAGGCAGGTTGCCGGTGCCGGTGTTGATGGCGCACCACGCTTGCACATGGGCCAGCATGGCGGCACCATCCATCCGTTCGGCAAGGGCGCGTTCAAAAGGGGAAATCTGTTGCATCTGAAACCAGCCTAGCGGTTTGGCAGCGGCGGGTGAACCCCTCTTGCAAAGGTGTATGGTTGCGCTGGCGGGCCATATCGGGCATAGGCTGGGGCGTTCCTCCCCAGGTTCATCGGATTCGGCGCGCACGCTGGTTTTGCGTGGGCGCTTTACGTGAGCGAATGGACATGGGTGAAATGAACGGACATATCGCGCGGAACGGACTGCAGATTGACGCAGCCCTCGCCACTTTTATCGACAGCGAAGTTCTGGGGCCGTTGGGCCTTGATGTGGCTGCGTTCTGGCAGGGCTTTGCCGCACTGGTTGGCCACTTTGCGCCGGTAAACCGGATGCTGCTGGACAAGCGCGATGCACTGCAGGCGCTGATCGATTCCTGGCACCATCAGCGCAAGGGCAAGCCCATCGACATGGGCGAATATCGCGCTTTCCTTACCGAGATTGACTATCTGGTTGAAGAACCCGATGATTTCGAGATCGGCACGCAGAATGTCGACCGCGAAATCGCCTGCATGGCCGGGCCGCAACTGGTTGTGCCGGTGCTGAATGACCGGTTCGTGCTGAATGCCGCCAATGCGCGCTGGGGCAGCCTGTATGATGCGTGGTATGGCACCGATGCGCTGGATGCGCCGCCCGCGCGCCCCGGCGGGTATGACAAGGATCGCGGTGCAGCGGTGGTCCGCGCGGGCCGCGCTTTCCTTGACCTGACTTTCCCGCTGGACGGGATGAGCTGGTCTGACTGGGGTGGGGCGGGGGATCTGCCGCTGTGCGATCCAGCGCAGTTGGCCGGGCGCAAACCGGGCGGATTGCTGCTTACCAACAATGGGCTGCATGTTGAAATCGTGTTTGACCGCAACCATCCGGTGGGCGCCGATGACGCGGCGGGCATTGCCGACATCGTGATGGAAGCGGCGCTGACCGCGATTGTCGATCTGGAAGATTCGGTCGCGGCGGTGGATGCCGAGGACAAACTGCTGGCCTATCGTAATTGGCTGGGGCTGATGCGTGGCGATCTGTCGGCCAGCTTCCAGAAGGGCGGGCGCACCCTGACCCGCACGCTGGAGGCTGACCGCGAATGGACGTCGCCCAAGGGTGAGGCGCTGACTCTGCCGGGGCGCAGCCTGCTGTTCGTGCGCAATGTCGGCCATCTGATGACCAACCCGGCCATCCTGCTGGCCGATGGCAGTGAAATTCCTGAAGGCGTGATGGACGCGGTGATTACTTCGGCCATCGGGATGCATGATCTGAAGGGCTTTGGCGGATTCCGCAACAGCCGCACCGGCAGCATTTATATCGTCAAACCCAAGATGCATGGGCCGGAAGAGGTTGCCTTCACCAATGACCTGTTCAACGCCGTGGAAGACCTGCTGGGGCTGGACCGGCACACCGTAAAGGTGGGCGTGATGGATGAGGAGCGCCGGACCAGTGCCAACCTGGCCGCATGCATCCGTGCGGTGAAAGACCGCGTGGTCTTCGTCAACACCGGCTTCCTTGATCGCACCGGGGATGAAATCCACACATCGATGCAGGCAGGCGCGATGATCCGCAAAGGCGCGATCAAGGCGTCTGGCTGGATCGCGGCTTATGAAAAGCGCAACGTCTGCATCGGCCTTGCCCATGGGCTTTCGGGCAAGGCGCAGATCGGCAAGGGCATGTGGGCCGCGCCTGACATGATGCACGACATGATGCAGCAGAAGATTGCGCATCCCCGCACCGGGGCAAACACCGCATGGGTGCCTTCGCCCACGGCGGCGACGCTTCATGCCATGCATTACCATCAGGTGCCGGTGTTCGACGTGCAACGCGAAGTGGCGCAGGAAGCCACGCCCGGTCTTGATGCGCTGCTGGCTATTCCGCTGGCCGACGGCACCAACTGGTCGGAAACCGAAGTGCGCGAGGAACTGGACAACAACGCGCAAGGGCTGCTGGGCTATGTCGTGCGCTGGATCGATCAGGGCGTGGGCTGTTCCAAGGTGCCCGACATCAACGATGTTGGCCTGATGGAAGACCGTGCCACCTTGCGTATTTCCAGCCAGCACATGGCCAACTGGCTGCTGCATGGCGTTGCCACCAGCGATCAGGTCATGGACAGCCTGAAGCGCATGGCGGCCAAGGTGGATGCACAGAATGCAGGCGATGCGGCCTATGAACCCATGGCCGGACGCTGGGAAGACAGCTTTGCCTTCCGCGCGGCGTGCGATCTGGTGTTCAACGGGGTGGACCAGCCCAACGGCTATACCGAACCGCTGCTGCACGCATGGCGGCTGAAGAAAAAGGCCGCACTGGCGAAAGTGGCGGAACCGGCCTGAGCGGCGTTGACAGGCGGATGTTCGGCGTGGTCTTTTTCGGTCATGACCGAACCCGCAGTCAAAGGCCCAGCCAGCTACTTTCCGTCGATCGAGAAGACGTATGGCAAGCCGATCGCCGAATGGAAGGCGCTGGTTCGCGCCGCGCTTCCGGCCAAGCACATGGAGCTGGTCGCCATGCTCAAGAATGAGCACGGGATGGGCCACGGTCACGCCAATGCGATTGTGGCTCACACGCTGGCCGAGGATAGCCAATAGCTTTTCGCGCTATTTGGTCAGCACCCGCGCAATGCTGACAAATTCCGCCACGTCCAGCGTTTCGGCGCGGCGCTGTGAATCGATGCCCAGCATCTCCAGTGCGTCCAGCGCGCCCGGCAGGCCTTTCAGCGACTGGCGCAGCATCTTGCGGCGCTGGCCGAAGGCGGCTTCGGTTACGCGCTCCAGCATCCGCGCCGAAACCCCTTCGGGCATGATGCCAGGTTCGACGTGGACGATGGCCGACATCACTTTGGGCGGAGGGGTGAAGGCGCTGCGGTGGACCTTCATCGCGATGCGCGGAGTGGATCGCCACTGCGCCAGCACCGCAAGGCGACCGTAAGCATTGCTGCCGGGGGCCGCGATGATGCGTTCGGCTACTTCCAACTGGAACATCAGCGTCAGCGATTGCCAGCGCGGCGGCCATTCCTGCCCCGAAAGCCAGCCGGTGAACAGCATGGTGCCGACGTTGTAGGGCAGGTTTGCCGCCACATGCCATGGCCCGTCAAACAGCGTGGCGGGGTCAATTTTGGTCGCGTCGCCTTCGATCACGGTCAGTTTGCCGGGAAAGGCGTCTGACAGTTCGGCCAGCGCGGGCAGGCAGCGCTTGTCCATTTCGATGGCGGTGACATTGGCGCCCGCGCGCAGCAGGGCGCGGGTCAGCCCGCCGGGGCCGGGGCCGACTTCCAGCACGTTCGCGTCCTTCAGCTTGCCTGGAACTTTTGCGATCCGGTCCAGCAGGTGTTCGTCGAACAGGAAGTTCTGGCCCAGTGCCTTGGTGGCAAAAAGACCGTGGCGGTTCACCACATCGCGCAAAGGAGGGAGGTCGGTCATAGGCTCATTCTCCGCGCCGCGCATTCGCCCGCCATACGGATGGCCGCAATCGTTGGTCCGACGCGCGCCGTGCCGGTTCCGGTAATGGCAAATGCGGTGCCATGATCGGGCGAGGTGCGGATGATCGGCAGGCCAAGGGTGACATTGACCCCGGCGTCGAAATCCAGCGCCTTCAGAGGGATAAGCGCCTGATCGTGATACATGCAGATCGCCACGTCATAGCGTTCGCGCGCTTCTGCGTGGAACATGGTGTCAGGTGGCAGCGGCCCTGTCACATCGATTCCGGCATCGCGCAGTGCGGTTACGGCCACGGCGACGATTTCGGCGTCCTCGCTTCCCATACGGCCATCTTCGCCCGCGTGGGGGTTAAGGCCCGCTACGGCAAGGCGCGGGCGTTCAATGCCATAATCGCGGGTCAGCGCGGTGGCGGTGATCGCGGCGCGGCTGCGGATCAATTCGGCGGTCAGCATATCGGGCACAGCCCGCAGCGGAACGTGGACGGTGATCGGCACGACGCGAAGGCTTGGCCCCGCCAGCATCATCACCGCGTTTTCCGGCGTAATCCCGCAAGCTTCCGCCACGAATTCGGTCTGCCCCGGATGGTTGAAGCCTACACGGGCAAGGCGGCTTTTGGCGATGGGGCCGGTGACCAGCCCTGCAGCCGCGCCTGAACGGACAAGGCCGGTGGCGATTGCTAATGCGTTCAGCGCCAGTTCCGCGCCTGCATCATCCGGCGCGCCGGGGGTATAGGGCAGATCGGCCAGATCAAGCACAGGCAGAGCATTGTCAAAGCAATCCGCCACTTCGTCCGGCGTTTTGACGGCGCAGATCGGCATAGTCAGGCCGCGTTGCCGGGCGGCCTGTTCGACAATGCGGGCAGAGCCGACAACGAAGAACGGCGGCAAGCCTTCCGCATCGCTCAACGCCCATGCGGCAGCAGCCAGTTCAGGACCGACACCGGCAGGATCACCGATGGACAGTGCAAGGGGCAAGGGAAGCGTCATGGGCTTCCCCTAACCCCGGATCGCGCATTTTGCGAGGATCAGTTGTATTCAATCACCGCGTCGCGGCGAAGGTCGCGCAGATAGGTTTGCGCGCGCTTGTTTACGCGGTCATCCTCAATCTGGGCCATCAGTTCGTCAAAGCTGGGGCCGTTCGACACTTGCGGATCGTCACGCCCGCATAGCATGAGCACGCGCACGCCTTCTTCGATCGAGCCGAACGGTGGTGTGGTTTGCCCGACCGGCAGGTTCAGCAGGGTTTCCTGCAAAGCGCCGGGCAGATCGCGTGCCTTGATCTGGTCGTTGGCGACAACGGTTGCGCCAATCTTGCTGGCCTGTCCGTCGGCATCGCCGCAGCCCTTGATCGTCTTGACCATGGCGGCAAATTCGGCCGCCCGCTTGGTCGCAACGTCGTTGGTTGTACCTTTGGGGAATTCGATGGAAATTTGCTTGAGGCTGAGAAGAGCATCACGCGGATCGGCGGTCAGCACCTGACGCTTGTCGATCAGATAGAGGATCGAGAAGCCGCCACGGATTTCAACCGGTCCGGCAAGCTGGCCGGGCGCCATGGTGCCTGCGGTGGCACCCAGTTCAGCCGGAAGCTGGGCAAGCCTGATCCAGCCAAGATCACCACCAACCGCAGCGGTCGACGCTTCGGAATACTGGCGGGCGTAGGCAACAAAGCTGCCGCCTTCCTTCAGCTGTTCGACAATCTTCTGGGCGTTGGCATTGACCTGCGCCTTGTTTTCGTCGGTCGCGGCAAGGAAGATTTCGCCGATGCGATATTCTTCGGTGCCCTTCGAGGCCTGAAGGCGCTGCATCATTTCCTGCACTTCGCCGTCAGAGACGTTGACGAAGGGCTGCACGTTGCGGCGCAGGAGGTTCTGCCATGCCAGTTCGCCGCGAATCTGCCGCTTGAGCGACGATGATGACGATCCGATGCGTGCCAGATACTTTTCCATCGCTTCGGCGGTCTGGCCGAAGTTCTGGGTGGCGACACGTTCATACGTGGCGTCAACCTGCGCGTCGTCGGCAGGCACGTCAGCGGCCTTGGCTTCCTGAATCTGCAGCGTTTCGTCGATCAGGTTGCGCAGCACCTGCATGCGCAGGCGTTCCTTTTCCTCGCCGTCCACTTTGCCGCCATTGGCCGACAGGATCAGCGCAAGTCGCTGTTCCACATCGGTTCCGGTCACGATTTCGCCATTCACGATGGCCGTTGCGCGGCGCACGTTGGGATCGTTCGTGCCAAACATCTGCGGGTTTGCCGGGATGTTGAGCGGCGAATTGGCACCCTGGGCCATGACCGGTGCTGCGGCGGTGGCAAATGCGGCCACGACCATGGCGGTGGTGCCCAGCGTGCGGCTTACCGCCTTGCGGGAAATGTTCAGCTTGGACATCATGATAAAGTAGTTGGTCCTGTCGAACTGGCGCTTGGGTGGCGGCCTTCTGGTATCCCCGGATATGTGGCGCCGCGCGGCTTAACCCAAGCTGAGTGGCGCATCACACGCAAAAGGGCAAGAGATGCGCGCTATTTCACCCCAAGGTTCTTGAGGGAGAGCGAAATCTGGAACGAGTTGCCGCGTGCAGCATCGCCCGTGGTCACATAATCGCGCCGCCATGTGAACGACAGGTCGAGGCAGTCGTCGGTATAGGCAACGCCGATGCGGTGACGCAGCATTTCAAACCCGTCGGACGTCAGCGAAGGGTCTTCGTTCTTGTCGGTCAGGTTGACGATGCCCGATGCGAAAACCGAGAAGGTGCGGGTGATCGGGGTGCGCGCGGCAAAGCGCAGCTCTTCGCGGTCCTGCAAATCTTCAAAGGTGCTGGCGATGTTGCGGTTCAGCCGCAGATAGCCGATTTCGACATAGCGGCGATGGTTGCCCAGCGTTGCGTCAAATTCGTTGCGGCGCATCGCAAAGCTGTCCTTGTCCAGCCGGAAGCGATGCGTAAACTTGATGACATCGCCAAAGCGGACGGATGTGCGGCCCACATAGTCGGAAGCGCGGTTGGTAAGCCCTGTGCCATCGGGTAGAATCGAATTCTGGTTCGACAGGCGATAGCTTTGCCCGACCGTGGTGGCAATGCGCAGGCCGGGACGCTGGAAATTCCAGTCGAACCCATAAGTAAAGCGCACCCCGTCCTCGATCCGGTCGTGCCCTGGAAAGCGGTTGAGCGCGAAAAGGTTTGTATCTTCCAGATCGACCGAGCGCGAATCCTCGTTCGGAATCTCGAAATTGCGGACGCCCGGTGTCGCAACCACCTGAAAGCGCGGGGTGAGAACCTGCGTTCCACCGAACAGTTCGCCCATGAATGGCCATTTCACGTCCACCGCCGCCGTTGCGATGCCGCGCGTCTGCCAGCCGGGTAAGCCGCGATAGATGGCGGTTTCGGTCAGGTCGTTCTCAGCGCTGTGATAGGCGTCGGCGCGGACAAGGCCGGTAAGCGTCACTTCCTGACCCATGCCGGTGATCGTGCGCAAATCCCATTGCGCGCGGGCAAAGGCGCGCTGGCTGTCCTGCCCGGCGGTGCGCAGGATGGCGAGGCTGTTGGCTTCCAGTTCGAACCGACCCGGCACGCCATCAAAGGTCATGCGGCGGCGATAATCGATGGCGGGCAGGGCCAATGGCACCATGCCTTGCGGATCATCGACGCGCACCGTCTGCGTCATCCATCCGGCAATGCTCAGATAGCTGTCGTTGTCGATCCGTTCGAGATTGAGCGACGAGCGCAACCGGTCATCGCGGCTGATTTCATAGCGGCGCAGGAACGTGCGGTCGGACGCCAGACGACCATTGCCAGTCAGGCTCCATTCCGGCGAGAACTGCAACTTGCCGTTCGCCTCGATATAGCCGCGCCACGATTGCTGCTGGGTGGAACTGGACCCGCCTACTGAAATGCGTGAACTGCGCGTGGCATATCCGGTAATCTGGAACGCGCCCAGATTGGTCAGGTGACGATACTTGGCGGTCAGCATCGGCAACGAACCGGTGAAGAACGTGCCGGTCAGCGCAAGGTCGCGGTTGTCGGCAATGCGCCAGTACCAGGTGTCGCTGATTTCGGCACCGTTCGACGCACCCAGACGGAAATCAGGGATCAGCAGGCCGGTTTCGGCGCGGAAATCGGACGTGTGGCCAAGGCCGGGCAGGGGCAGGACCGGAATCCCGAACATGCGCAGCGTTGCGCCCTTGTATTTGACGCGCTTTTCCTTTGCGTCAAAATAGACGCGGGCGGCGGTCACTTCCCAACTGGGGTTTTTGGCGCAACCTTTGCCGTCTTCCACTGAACAGCCTGAATAAGCTGCGGTTTCCAGCGTCATATTGCCGTTTTCATCGCGCGATCCGCGTTCGGCGGCAAGGCGACCCCCGGTGCGTAGGACGACCAGCAGGTCTTCCATCGCGCCAGCCTTGAATTCGTCGGTCAGTTCAACCTTGTCGGTATAGACCACGTTGCCGTCTACATCGACAAAGCGGATATTGCCCGCGGCAAGGATGTTGCCCGTGTTGCGGTCCCACGTCACATCGTCGGCGCGCACGGTCTGGTCTTCGTGGCGCAGCACGACATTGCCCTTGGCGGTTACCAGTTCGGCATTGCTGTCATACCGCACCGCGTCGGCTTCGAATCGCACCACGTCATCGACGGATGATTCGTCACCCGCGATTGCGTCTTGCGCAAATGCAGCGGGGGCTGCGGCGCAGGCTAGCGCTAGGGTTGACGCGGCTGCTGTCATGCGCACAAGGCGCAAGCATCGATCGAAGGCTTGCGGCTGCGGCCGCCGGGCAGGTTGCATGGGTTGCCTATCGCACCAGTGCACCCTAACTGCAATTGCACATTTTTCGCCTTGGCCAATCCGCGCCAAAGCGTGACGTCTTTCCGACAGGAGTGCCGAATGAAGGTCGTTTTCCGCACCAGCGAAGCCCCGCTGCCCCGCCTCGTTGCCCGTCTGGTGGCGCAGGACGCGCTGCCCGCCGATCTTGATGCCGTGGTGCGAGAAGGGGCCGCCGCCGCGCGTTTCGCCGGAAAAGCGGGCCAGGTTTACGAAGCTTTCGTCGCGTCCGATGGCGGGGTGAAGCGTCTGGCGCTTGCCGGAATCGGCCATGCTGACGCAGCAGATCGTCTCGCGTCACTGGAAAAGGCAGGCGCGGCGCTGACGGCAAAGTTCCTGACATCGGGCGAAACCGCGCTCGCTATCGACTTTGTGGGTTCTGGCCTTTCGGGTGAACAGGCCGCCGCCGTGCTGCTGGGCGCACGTCTGCGCGGTTGGCGCCACGATGTCTATCGCACCAAGCTGACAGACGAACAGAAGCCGTCGCTGGCAGAGATCGTCGCCGTAGCGGCTCCTGAAGGCACGGCTGCGGCATGGGACGATGCCAGCGCCGTTGCCGAAGGTGTTGAATTCACCCGTGAACTCGTGGCTGAACCGGCCAACGTGATCTATCCCGAAACCTTCGTTGAACGCGCCAAGGCCCGGCTAGAAGGCACCGGCGTTGAAATCGTCGTGCTGGGCCTCAAGGAAATGACCGAGCTGGGCATGGGGGCGTTGCTGGGCGTGGCGCAAGGGTCGGTGCGCGAACCCAAGCTGCTGGCCATGCGCTGGAAGGGTGCTGAAGCTGAAAAGCCCACCGCCTTTGTCGGCAAGGGCGTGACCTTTGATACCGGCGGCATTTCGATCAAGCCTGCCGCTGGCATGGAAGACATGAAGTGGGACATGGGCGGCGCAGGTGCCGTTGCGGGTGCCATGCTTACTTTGGCAAAGCGCAAGGCAAAAGCGGACGTGATCGGCGTCTGCGGGCTGGTTGAGAACATGCCCGATGGCAATGCCCAGCGTCCCGGTGACGTGGTGACGTCGATGTCGGGCCAGACGGTGGAAGTCATCAACACCGATGCCGAAGGCCGCCTTGTGCTGTGCGATGCGCTGACGTGGGTGCAGAAGGAATATGCGCCTGCCACCATCGTCGATCTTGCGACACTGACCGGTGCCATCATCATCTCGCTCGGCCATGAATATGGCGGCATGTTCACCAATGACGATGCACTGGCCGGCAAGCTGGATGCGGCGGGCAAGGCATGTGGTGATAAGCTGTGGCGCTTCCCGCTTGGGCCTGCTTACGACAAGCTGATCGACAGCCCGATTGCCGATATGAAGAACGTCGGTCCGCGCTATGGCGGCTCGATCACCGCTGCGCAGTTCCTCAACCGCTATATCGACAAGGGCGTGGCATGGGCGCACCTTGATATCGCGGGCATGGTCTGGGCCGACAAGCCCGGCCAGACGTGGGACAAGGGCGCGACCGGTTATGGCGTGCGCCTGCTCGATCGCTATGTGCGCGACGTGCTGGAAGCCTGACACTCCATGCCCAAGATGCGGCGCAAGTCTGACCTTCCGACGAAGACTTGTGCCGCTTGCGGCTTGCCCTTCACATGGCGCAAGAAGTGGGAGCGGGACTGGGATAACGTGAAGTTCTGTTCCGACCGCTGCCGCAGCGGGAAAGGCAAGGTTGCAGGCTGATGCGCGTCGATTTCTACCAGTTGACCAATGACCCTGCCGAACAGGTGCTGCCGCTGATCGCGCGCAATACGCTGGCGGCGGGCGAACGCCTGCTGGTCGTATCCGAAGACGAAGCGCAGCTCAAACGCGCCAGCGAAGCGCTGTGGTCGCGCCTGCCCGACACCTTCCTTGCCAATGGCCGTGCTGGCACCGCGCACGATGCGCGCCAGCCAGTGCTGCTGTCCGATGCGCCGAACCCGGCCAATGGCGCAAAATTCATGGCGCTGGCCGACGGTATATGGCGCGAAGGCGATTTCGACCGCGTGTTCCTGCTGTTCCCACCTGCACGCATTGACGACGCGCGCGGATGCTGGCGCATGCTGGCCACCCGCGAAGGGGTGGAACGGCGCTATTGGCGGCAGGAGCAAGGCAAGTGGAAAGAGGGGCCTTGAAGGGACAGCCTCTGCTTGGAAGCGAAGTCTCGCTCCGAACCTGATCCGGGCAGAGGCTTCTGACCAAAGAAGCCCAACCTTGCACTGCAATACAATCCCGGCTAGGGGCGCGCCCAACTGATTTCCCACATTTCGCAAGGATAAATCCCATGGCGGTTACCCGCACTTTCTCGATCATCAAGCCTGACGCGACCCGTCGCAACCTGACCGGCGCGGTCACCAAGATGCTGGAAGAAGCGGGTCTGCGCGTCGTCGCTTCCAAGCGTATCCACATGACCCGCGAACAGGCCGAAGGCTTCTATGCCGTTCACCGCGAACGCCCCTTCTTTGGCGAACTGGTCGAATTCATGATCTCCGGCCCGGTGGTCGTGCAGGTGCTGGAAGGCGAAAACGCGATGCAGCGCAACCGCGACATCATGGGCGCCACCAACCCTGCCAATGCCGAACCCGGCACCATCCGCAAGGAGCTGGCCGAATCGATCGAGGCCAATTCGGTCCACGGTTCGGACTCTGATGAAAATGCGGCGATCGAAATCGCCTATTTCTTCAAGCCAGAAGAAATCGTCGGCTAATCAGGCCTTTGGTCTGAACCTGAGGGGCCGGGGCAGCAATGCCTCCGGCCCTTTTTGCGTCCTCCACGACCTTGGTCGAATGTTGCAGCAATGCAACGCTCCGTTGAAATGACTGTTATGGATCAGAACGGAAATTGTATGCGCTGCCTACGACTGCTATGATTGCAATCGTTCCGCAATGAGAACGCCGGACCCGTAAGGGGCCAGTCAGGGAGGATACCTGTGAGCACAACCCGCGCTACTGCGCGCCTTTTTTCGCGCGCCAGCATTCTTGCAGTCGCGGCCTTTGCCGTCACGCAGCCCGCTTTCGCTCAGGAAGCTGCCGATCAAGCCGGCGGCGGCGAAATCATCGTAACTGCGCAAAAGCGTGCGCAGTCTTTGTCCGACGTGTCGCTTTCGGTTGCCGCTGTCGGCACCGATCAGCTTGCCGCGAACAATACTGTAACGCTTGAAGGCCTGCAAACGCTGGTGCCTTCGATCAGTTTCGGTAACGATTTCAACTTCGCCAAGCTGTTCATCCGCGGCATCGGCCTGTCCAGCTCGCTGCCGGGCGTCGATCCCTCGGTTGCGCTGCATGTCGATGGTGCAGTGGTTTCGCTGGCACAGGCACAGCTCGGTTCGATGTTCGATCTGGAACGGGTTGAAGTGCTGCGCGGCCCACAGGGCACGCTCTATGGCCGCAATGCCACGGGTGGCGCGGTCAACCTCATCACCGCCAAGCCCACCGATACGCTGGACGGCTATGTGCGCCAGACCATTGGTGGCGATGCCCTGCTGATCCAGACCGATGCGGCCATTGGTGGCCCGATCACCGAAGGCGTGCGCGCGCGCCTTGCCGTGCAGCGCATTCACCGCGACGGTTATGGCATCAACGAATTTACCGGCAACGACATCGATAACGCCAACCAGTGGTCGGTGCGTGGTCACTTGCAGTTCCTGCCAACCGAAAAGCTGTCGATCCTGCTGACCGGCGAATTGCACACCGAAAATGACCAGTCGCTGGCGGTGAAGTTCCGTGAAGTGTCGTTCCCCGGCACCACCACGGCCAGCCTGACCGCGCTGGGCCAGCGCACCAATGCCGATGGCAGCCAGGCTGCCTTTGCCAGCAATGTGCGTAACCTGAACACCAACTTCGATCCGATCAATGATCGCAAGCAGTATTCGTTCACCGGCGTCATGGACTATGACGCTTCTGACGCGCTGAGCCTCAAGTCGTTGACGACGTACCGCAATTTCCGCGCGATCTTCTTCCACGATTTCGACATGTCGTCCTATGCCGGCTACCCGCTGGCACAGACCAACGCAGTGCGCACCAGCGCCAACCACTGGCAGCCGGTATTCCAGCACCAGTTCAGCCAAGAACTGCAGGCCAACGTCGAAACCGACAAGCTGCATGCGGTGTTCGCAGGCTTTTACCTGAAGGAAAAGATCCGCGTTGAAAACCACATCGGTGTTGATGTGTTGAACAACACCGATCCCTTCCGCGTGCAGTTTGACGGCAAGCTGGACGTTGAAACCTGGGCGGTTTTCGCCAACGTCACTTATGATCTGACCGAACAGTTCTCGGTCAAGCTGGGCGGTCGCTATTCATGGGAAAAGCGCCATCTCAAGAACAACAGCGGGATCGGCACCGCCGCTACCGGCTTCAATCTTGATCCTTTGCAGTGGGATACGTCAAAGACCTGGGACGATTTCTCGCCCTCGGCCGGTTTTGAATTCCGCCCGAACGATGACGTAATGCTCTACGCCAACTGGTCGCGCGGCTTCAAATCGGGTACCGCCGAAATCGGTTCGCGCCGGTCTGCCACTGCCACCACGCCGTTCGTGAACCCTGAAAAGGTCGAAGCTTACGAAGCGGGCGTGAAGTATAGCGCGGGCACGATGCAGGCCAATCTTGCGGTGTTCCACCACAAGCTGAAGAACGGCCAGTTCCAGCGCACTTTCCCGATCCCGAACGCGCCGTTCTTTGCCAGCGCGCTTGAAAACGCTGCGGAATCGCGCGCTTATGGTGCGGAAGTCGAATTCCGCTGGCGCCCGGTTGATGGCCTGTCGCTCGACATGTCGGGTGCCTACCTCGACTCCAAGTTCTCGAAGTTCTTCTCGAAGAACCCGCTGAATGCGGCGCTGTTCGGCCCCGGTGGCGCGGCCCTGCCTGACGAGGATCTGTCGGGCAACTATACCCGTATGAGCCCGAAGTGGACGTTCAACTTCAACCCCACCTACACGTTTGATCTGCAGAGTGGTGCAAGCGTTACGCTGGGCTCGAATTTCTCTTATCGTTCAAAGCAGTATCACACGGAGTTCAATGACGATCGCATGGCCGCAGACGCCTATGCCATGGTCGATGCCAACGTGAAGTACCGCCATTCGGACGACAAGACCTCGGTTAACCTGTGGGTCCGCAACCTGACCGACAAGCTGGTCTGGGCGGGCAGCTATGCCGTGGCCACCAGCCGCACCATCGGGGGCACGCTGATGCCGCCGCGCACCTATGGCGTGACCGTGGGTTACGAATTCTGATCCACCCTGATCCCGGTTTTCGGGAAATGGGAACCTTTCGGGGGCTGCCGGTTCATTCCGGCAGCCCTTTTTGTTATGCGATCGGTTAAATGGGAGAATCAGCGATGCAAGGGATGGGTGGGGACGATTGCCCCTTCAGCTTCAATTTTGATGCCGCGACGTTCAAAGTGGGCGATACGGTCAGCTATCGCATCACCGGGAACCCGATGTTTGAAGACATGCCGTTTGCCGGGCAACTGCTTGAAGTGCATAATGATTTTGTGGTGATCGCAGGCGATGCGAATGATCCTGCCGTGCGCTATCGCGGCACGCGCGAAAGTCGTCCGCAGGTGGATTCAGGGCAAATTTGAAGGGGTGACCTGAACGACACCTAAAAGCCCCTAAGCTGGCACGGGCGGCCTCAAGCCTGCGCCAGACGGCGATACCAGTGCGTCAGGCCCAGGGCGATGGCCGAGGTGCCGAGCAGGCCCATCGCGATGGGCAGCGAATAGCCCTTACCGCTTGCCAGAACGACGGCCGCGACAAGACACGCGACCGAACATCCCAGATCCCATCCGCCCTCTGTCGCCATGTTGAAGCGCAAGGTGCAGCGCGATCTTTGCGCCATGGCATAGAGCGGTGAGAGCATGGCGGTAGCGAGCATGGGCGCGGCCAGCGCGCCCAGTGCGGTGGCGATCAGCGCGGGCAGCGGACTGGCCCATGCCAGCGCCTTGATGACCAGGACGCCCGCGCCCAAGCCATAGGCCAGCGCCAGCGAGTGGGTGCCCCGTCCGCCGTCGATCAGGCGGCCAATGATGAGGCTGCCCGCCGCCGCGCCAATCCCCGCCAGCGCCATCGCGCCACCAAAGCTTTCGAAGTTCTGGTTGAGCGTGACGAACAGCGCGAGGTTCCAGATCACCACGCCGCAGCCGGTTTGCAGCCCTTCGGCAAAGTAGAGACGGCGACCGAAGCGGACGATGGCCGGATCAGCGCGGGAGGCCGGATCGATGGCCGGGTTGGGCGCGCCGAGGAAGGGGAGGGCGGCGCACAGTTGCAGGGCGGCGATGATGGCAAAGCCTGCCAGTGGTCCGGCCCCTGCCAGCAGGAACCCGCCCGCCACCGGGGCGACGATGCCGACCGTGGCGGTGGTGGCCTGCTGGATGGAGACCTGACGTCCCATCGCGCCTTCGCTGCCCGCGGCAGAGACATAGGCGTGGTAGCCGGTCCAGTAGAGCACGCTGCCCAAGCCGGAGATGAGGATATAGGCGACGAGCATCGCGCCGATACCGCCGACGAAGGGCAGCGTCACGAAACTGATGGCCCGGATTAACACGCCCAGCAGCAGCACGGTGCGCAACCCATGGGCGTGGGCAAGGGGAAGCACCGTCGCGCGCAGGGCAAAGCGCGACAGCAGAACCAGCGCGAAACTGGCAAGAGCGAGGGCGGGGGACAGGCCTTGTTTGACCAGAAAACCCACCACAAACAGGCCGCCGCTCGCCTCTACAAACGATTGCAGTGCAGTGTGCGTGTAGATGCGGCGCAAGGTGGTGAAAGCCATGGCTTGAGTTAAAATTCCATCATGGCGGCAAGACGGCGAGGGGCGACTGCCGCCCAGCTACGCCGTAGCCAGTCCGCCGCGTGGTCCCAATCGACATCGGCGCGGTTGAGGACCAATCCCGCCCAGCCGCTGGCACCGTAATAGGCGGGGCGGAACCACATTTCGGGGGCCTGATCGATCAGGGCGGCCAGTTCATCCTGCCCGCTGGTCTTTACCAGCAGCGCGATGTGGGGCGTGCCGTGGTGCTGATCGTTGAAATGGGCGAAGTATTTGCCGCCGACACGCCAGCCGGGCGCGCCGTGGCTTTCGCGCTCCTCAACCTCTGGCAAGGCAGCGGTGAGGGTGCGGACTTTTTCGAGCAGCCATTCTGCGCTGTTTTCGCGTGCGACATAGGCTGCCAGCGTGCGCGAATAGAGCTGGTGTTCGGCAAAGAGCACGCGCGCAGCAAGACTGTCGCCGGTGTCGCCGGGGATGATCGCGACGGGCGTTTGCCCCAGAACCGGGCCATCATCGAGTTCGGCCGTGACGAGGTGGACGGTGCAGCCGCCGTGGGTGTCGCCCGCCTCAATCGCGCGGTCGTGCGTGTGCAGGCCCTTGTATTTGGGCAAGAGCGAGGGGTGAATGTTGAGCATCCGACCTTCCCAGCGACCGACAAATTCCGGGCTGAGAATCCGCATGTACCCCGCCAGCGCGATGAACCGCGCGCCCGATGCCCGCACTTGTTCTTCCATCAGCGCGTCATGGTCTGCGCGGGGAATACCTTTGTGCGGCAGGCAGAACGTGGGCACGCCTTCGGCCTGCGCCAGTTTCAGGCCCGATGCATCCGGATTGTTGGAAAGAACCAGCACGATTTCATAGGGGCAGCCCGCCGCGCGCGAAGCATAGAGCAGCGCCGCCATGTTGGTGCCGCTGCCGGAAATGAAGACCGCGACGGGGGTCTTATCAACCATTGTGGGTGGCGGACCATGCTTCGCGGGCCGACCAGGTTTCGGCGCTGCCGAACACGGTGCAGCCCTTTTCGCCTTCGACGATATGCCCCACGCGGAACACGGTTTCACCCGCTGCGGCAAGATCGGCGGCAAGGGCGTCAGCCTGATCGGCTTCGACCGCGAGGATCATGCCGATGCCGCAGTTGAAGGTGCGGGCCATCTCTTCCGGCTCGATATTGCCCTGTGCCTGCAGGAAAGCCATCAGGCGGCTCTGTTCCCAGCTATCGGCATCGATGCGGGCGTGCAGGCCGCGCGGCAGGACGCGGGGCACGTTTTCCAGCAGACCGCCGCCGGTGATGTGGGCCAGCGCGTTGATGCGACCCGAACGGATGAAGGGCAGCAGGCTCTTCACATAGATTCGCGTCGGTTCGATCAGGTAATCGATCAGCAGGCGTTCGTTGTCGAACAGGGCGGGGCGGTCCAGCTTCCAGCCCTTGTCGGCGGCAAGGCGGCGGACCAGCGAATAGCCGTTGGAGTGAACGCCCGACGAGGCAAGGCCGAGCAGGACATTGCCTGCGGCCACGCGATCGCCGGTAAGCTGTTCGCCGCGTTCCACCGCGCCGACGCAGAAACCGGCAAGGTCATAGTCGCCATCGGCATACATGCCGGGCATTTCGGCGGTTTCGCCACCGATCAGCGCGCAACCGGCCAGCTTGCAGCCATCGGCAATACCCGCCACGACACGTTCAGCCACGCCGTTGTCGAGGCGGCCCGTGGCAAAATAGTCGAGGAAGAACAAGGGTTCAGCGCCCTGAACGATCAGGTCGTTCACGCACATGGCGACAAGATCGATGCCGATCTGGTCATGCCGGTCATGGTCGATGGCGAGTTTGACCTTGGTGCCAACGCCGTCGTTGCCCGCGACCAGCAGCGGATCGTTGTAGCCCGCAGCCTTGAGGTCGAAGAAGCCGCCAAAACCGCCCAGTTCGGCATCGGCGCCGGGGCGTGCGGTGGCCTTGGCCAGCGGGCCGATGGCCTTTACCAGCGCGTTGCCGGCTGCGATGTTCACGCCGGCCTTGGCGTAGCTATAGCTCTCAGGCTTGTTCTGATCGTCGCTCATGGATCGCGCGCCTAGCGGTTTCCTGCTTGGATTTCCACTCGCCTTTGGGCAAAAGCGCGTTTGTCTGGTCCGAAATTCGAAAATGGGGTTTTCGGGAGCGGCCTGTTTTGTCTGGAGTTCCCGTGGTCGCACTGCGTTTGCCTGTTGATCTTGTGCCGAATCGCAAGGCTGTGATGATCGCTCTGGCCCTTGTGGCTGGGCTGGGCGGGGCTGCGCTGGTGGCGCAGATCGAAGGGGACCGAGGCATCCCCCCGATTGCCAGCAATGGCGATTTCGAAGTGCGCGGGATTGAAGTGAACGTCAGCGGGGACAACCCCGAAGACGGGCGAGCCAATGGCTGGCGCGAAGCGCAGCGCAAGGCATGGGAAAAGCTGTGGGCCAGCAATGGCAGCGGCGGGGCCGCGCCGGGGCTGGACGATCTGACCATTGAATCAATGGTTTCCGCCGTTGTGGTTGAGCGCGAACAGATTGGCCCGCGCCGGTATATCGCCACTCTGGGTGTGATTTTTGACCGCGCGCGCACCAGCGAACGGCTGGGGATGAGCGGAGTAAAGGCCCGGTCCGCACCGATGCTGGTGATTCCGGTGCTGCATGATGGCGGGGTGGCGACGGTGTTTGAAACCCGCAACGTCTGGCAAAAGGCGTGGGCGGAATATCGCACCGGCAACAGCATGATCGATTATGTGCGGCCAACCGGATCGGGTTCCGATTCGCTGCTGCTGACCGCAGGCCAGCTTGACCGTCGTAGCCGCAACTGGTGGCGGATGATTCTGGACGAATTTGGCGCGGGCGATGTGATTATGCCGATGGCCCGGCTGGAACGGGAATTTCCCGGCGGGCCGGTGAAGGGCACCTTTTCGGCCCGTTATGGCCCCGACAACCGCTTTCTGGGCAGCTTTACGCTGACCGCCAAGAGCGAGGCGGAACTGCCCAAGATGCTGGAGCAAGCCATCGGGCGAATCGATGTGATCTATGCGCAGGCCTTGCAAGCCGGGACGTTGCGCCCGGACCCGACGCTGAACATGGCGCCGCAGATCGACCCCAAGCTCATCGAACAGGTGCTGGCTTCGGCTGGGCCGGTGGCGACGGCAGACCCGGCCAAGGCCCCCGAAGCCGGACCAAGCGCCAGTGCCAGCGCCAGCCCGGTGGCAGCGACGACCAGCTTTACCGTGCAGTTCGCCACGGCGGACGCGGCGGCGGTGGATGCGGGCATGGCGGCAGTGCGCGGGATTGCGGGTGTGAAAAGCGCGGCGTCCAGTTCCATCGCAATTGGCGGGACATCGGTAATGCGCGTGACATATACCGGCGAGCTTGAGGCGCTGGCCGCAGCGCTGCGGTCGCAGGGCTGGCGGGTGACGGTGGGTGCGGGCGCGCTGTCGATTCGCAAGTGATGGCCGCAAGGGAGCGGCCTGATGGTGTGATGACTCAGGGGGGCAAGACATCACAGATTGCGCTGCCGCTGGTGACGGCGCGCGGTGCGGAAACGATTGTGACCGGGCCATCGCTGGTGCCGGTGATCGACGCGCTTATGACGGCGGAACGCTGGCCGTTTCGCACGGCGCTTCTGACAGGGCCGCCGCGTTCGGGCAAAAGCCTGCTGGCGCGCTGGTTTGCCGAAAGCGGCGCGGGCGAGGTGGTGGACGGGGCCGACAGTCTGCCCGAAGACGAGGTGTTCCATCGCTGGAACCGGGCGCAGGCCGATGGGCGACCGCTGCTGCTGGTATGCGACCGCGCGCCGGGCGAATGGAAGATTGCCTTGCCCGATCTGGCATCGCGGTTGGGCGCGGCGTTGCTGATCGAGGTGGGCGCGCCCGATGATGAATTGCTGGCGGGGCTTATTGTCGAGCACGCGGCCCGGCGCGGGTTGATTCTGGGCGAGGCGGTACTGGCCTATCTGTTGCAACGGGTTGAGCGGAGCCATGCGGGAATCGAGTTGCTGATTGAAACTCTTGACCGGCTGTCTCTTGAGCGTAAAGCACCCGTCACCATATCGCTTGTGCGCGATGCTTTGGCAGAGCGAACCGGGGAATTTCAGCCGCGCTTGCTTTAGCGCGGTTAAAAAGAGAGAATTGGGGCATGTTCAAGGGCCTTATCGCTTATCTGGATTCGATCCGTTCGCGTGATCCTGCGCCGCGTTCGCGTTGGGAAATCCTGCTCTATCCGGGGCTGTGGGCGGTGGGGTTCCATCGTGTGGCGCACTGGCTGTTCGAAGCGGAGCTGTATTTCCTGGCCCGCGCGGTGAACCATTTCTCGCGCTTTCTGACGGCCATCGACATTCATCCCGGTGCGAAGATCGGGCGTCACCTGTTTATCGAACATGGCTTTACCGTGATTGGCGAAACCGCCGAGATTGGTGATAATGTGACGATGTATCAGTGTGTTACGCTGGGCGGCACGAACCCTGCCAATGGTATTCCGGGCAAGCGGCACCCGACGCTGTGCAATGATGTCATCATCGGATCGGGCGCGCAGATCCTTGGGCCGATTACCGTGGGACCCCGCGCGCGCGTGGGTGCCAACGCCGTGGTGACCGACGATGTGCCCGAAGGCGCGACGATGATCGGCCTGAAGGCGCGATCAACGCTGGTGCCTGCTGAAACGTGGCTGAAGCAGTTCATCCCCTATGGCACGCCCTGCAAGGAACCGTGCGAGCCGAATGGCGGCACGCGGGTTGATGAGCTTGAGGCCGAAGTTGCCACGCTGAAGGCACAAGTGGCGGCGCTGATCGCGGCACAGAGCGATGAAACACCCGCGCCGACGCCGACAACCGCATCACGAAGGACGCGCAACTGAGCGGGAGCGGGCCAGAAGCCGGGCCTCCCGGCACGGTTGTTCCCTTTCCGCATGCGCGCGCGCCGCTTCAGGTCGGGTTTGACCGGCTGGAACTGCTGCGCATCCTTGATCTGTATGGGCGCATGGTGGCGGCAGGATTCTGGCGCGATTATGCTATGGATTTCGGCAAGGACGCGGCGATTTTCGCTGCATTCAAACGCACGGCCGAACGCCCGACCGCACGGATTGAAAAGCGCCCCGCGCTGCGCGGAAAGCAGGGCATGTGGGCGCTGTTCGGGGAAGCGGGGCAGGTGCTGAAGCGCGGGCACGATCTGCCTGGCGTATTGTCACCGCTCGAGCGTAAGCTGCTGAAAGTAGTGGAAGATTAAGCCTTTCGCGGCTTGATGAGGAAGTTCATCCAGCAACTGGCAAGCGGCTTGTCACGGTCGGTCTGCCATGCCTCTGCCCTGACGTTGGCGATGCGGCGGCCGGCGCGGATGACCTGACCGCGCGCGAAGGTTTCCACCGTTACCCCGCCGCGCAGATATTCGACCGAGATATTGACCGGCTTGATCCGCAGCGCTGCATCTTCTGCGCCCAGATCGGCGTGGAGTGCGATGATGGCCGCCATTTCGAGCAGGCCCGCAATCGCGCCACCGTGGAGGAAGCCGGGGCGGCCCATGGTGCGGTCGGAGAAATCCATGGCCAGAACCGGCGCGCCATCGAGCATGTGATCGACCCGCATACCCATGGCGCGGGCATAGGGGGGAAGGCGGTCTGACAGGTGTTCAAGCGTGTCGGCGGTCATGCGCTTTTCTCCGGCGCACGCGCCCAGCCATCGGCTTCGACCTGAATGAAGATGCCCGCTGCGTGGGCGACCGGATCGGCAATGTCGCCATCGTGGGCAATGCCCCGGACGAAGGCCATCGACTTTTTTAGTTGATAGCATTCGGCCCATGCGATTACGGTTTTGCCGGGTGTGGCGGCGCGCACGTAATCGACCCGCAGGTCGAGCGTGACTTGCGGGCGGAAGGCGCCGCGCAAGGCCCAGACCGACATGGATGTGGCATTGTCGAGCAGGCTGATGATCGGACCGGAGGCGAGCACGCCGGTTTCGGGATCGCCCACCAGTTCGTCGCGCCAGGGCAGGGCCAGTTCGACCCAGTTGTCGCCGTGCTGAAGAAATTCCATGCCGACAAAACCCGAATGGCCGTGCTTCATCATGAACCCGGCAAAGCGCGCAGGATCAAACGGCAGATCCTTGGGGATGGCAGGGCGGCCCTGCGGGTCTTGCGGTATGCTGTTCATCATCGATCAGTGCCGACACCGACCGATGATTTCAAGCGATTTAATCGAACGATTGAAGGTGCTAGAACGCGCTGCCCGCCAATGCATCGATTGCGCCTTGAAGGATCAGCGCGGCGGCATGCGAATCGATGCGAGTGGCGCGCTTGGCCCGGCTGAAATCCTGTTCGATCATCGCGCGTTCGGCGGCCTGTGTGGTCCAGCGCTCGTCCCACATCAGGATCGGCAGGCCGATATCCTCAAGATTACGGGCCATGGCACGCGCGCCCTGTGAACGCGGGCTTTCCGATCCATCCATGTTGAGCGGCAGGCCGATGACCATGCCTTGCACCCCGCGTTCGGCAATGAGCGCGGCGATCTTTGCCTTGTCCAGAGTGAACTTGGCGCGGCGGATGGTGGTGCCCGCTGTGGCAAAGCGCCAGTCTGGATCGCACAAGGCGATGCCGATGGTCTTGGTGCCGGTATCGAGGCCCAGCAAAACGCCGCCTTCGGGCAGGGCATCGCGCATATCGAGAATCGACTGGGTAATCATGGCGCGGTTTTGCTGTGCGTGGCACCCCACGCGGCGGCGCGATGGGCGACGTCGCTGCGCAGGTTCTGCCAGAACAGCGGGATGTCATAGATGTGGTAGTTGTTGCCCGGCAGCACGAAAGGGCCGATTTCGGGCGGGTCGCCAATCATCAGCAGGCCGGTGGTGGCATCGCAGCGCGCAGGAACGGCTTGTTTGACCAGCTTGCCGCCATCAAGCTTTTCGGTGGGGTGCAGCGTGCCGGTATTGGCCGATGCGGGCGCGTTGCCGCCGGTCCTGCCGGTGAGTGGATTGGTACACAGCACAGGTTCCGGTCCCTTGGGCTTTCCATCCAGCGCCGGGCGGGCGCGATAGGCTTCGAGCACGAGCGCCGGATCGGCAGGTTCGGCAAAACTAGACCATGACACGACGCAACCGGCCTGATCGGGCGCATTGCAGGCAGGCAGGCCCATGGCGGGCAGATCATGCTGCACCGACACCGGCCAGCCGATGACATAGGCGGCAGCAATGCGGGGAGCGAGTGCGGTGCCGGCGACGCGATCCTGAAGCAGGCGCATCAGGTGCAGCGCGCCCTGACTGTGGCCTGCCAGAACGATGGGGGCATCGGCGGGCGCGGCGGCAAGGAATGTGTCGAACGCATCGCGCACATCAAGATAGGCAGTTTCCAGCGCGCTTTGCGCTTCGGGCTTGTCGGTCAGAAAGGCCCCGAATGCGGCCTGACGATATCGCGGCGCCCATAGCTGGGCCTGCGAATTGAATGGCGTGGCCATGCCGCGAATATAGTAATCCGTGCGCCGCGCGCTGTCGGTATCGGTGACCGGGGCGTTCCAGTGTGCCCGTGCCAGATAGCTGGTGGGGTGGATGAAGAACACCACCGCCTTGCCATTGTCACGCGAAGCACCATCGGGCGTCCAGCGCGAAGGGTCAGTGCCATTTGCCTGAGGGTGCGAGACCCACAGGTTGACGTTGGCATAGGCATTGGGGCGCAGGGGCGGGAGCTTTTCGAAGGCGGTGCGCGGGACGAAAGCAAACCGGGTCAGTTCGGTGGACCAGATGCGCAGGGCGAACAATGCCGCGATCACCAGAACCGCAAAAAGGGCTATGAGATAGAGGAACTTGCGTGCCATTGTTGAGATGATCCTGCCGGTCAATCGGTCGTTGTGATGATGGGCGAGCGAGCCGCATTGTTGCGATCTGCCTGCCGTTCCAGCGCGATCTTTATCATCGCCACGATCGGATCGGCCAGCATCAGGCCGAGAATGCCGAACAGCAGGCCGAACACCAACTGCGCACCCAGCACCAGCGCGGGCGCAAGGTCGGCAGTGCGTTTGGCCACCATCGGCACGATGATGTTGCCGTCCACCGTCTGCACGATGACGTAAACCGCGACGCAGAACAGGCCCATTTCGGTGCCGCCCGAAAAGCCGACCATGACCATCAGCAGGCCCGAAATGGGCGCGCCGATATTGGGCAGGAAGGCCAGCAGGCCGGTAAGCAAACCCAGCAGCGCGGCCATGGGCACGCCCCACCACGCCAGCAGCGCCCACGTTGCGACACCTTCGACAGCCATGCCGATCAACCGACCGAACAGCAGCATCCGCAGCGCCTTACCCATGCGGACGGCGGTGCCTTCAAAGTGGTCGCGGCTTTCGGCAGGCAGCATCCATGCAAAGCCGCGACGGTAGAGGTCTGGCTCCAGAACGAAATAGATCGACAGGATGAAAATCAGGAAGGCGGTGGTGAAGCCGCCGAAAATGCCGCCAAGCGCGCGCGTGACCTGGCCGACGCTGCCTAAAACCTGCGATGCCACCTGTTGCAGGTTGAAATCCTGCATGGTGATGCCGTGGCTTTGCGCCCAGAGCGACAGGCGGGTAACCTGAGTCTGAATGACTTCGGGCAACTGTGCAGCCTGCGCCGCGATTTGCCCGCCCGCAAAGATCACCAGCCAGACAAGGAAGGCAAATGCGCCCAGCAGGACCAGCGTGATCCGCACCCCGCGCGGCAGCCATGGCGCAATGCGTGCAATCAACCGCTGTCCGCCATCGATCATTGCGCCAAACACAATGCCGCCGATGATGACCAGCAACGGTTGCGCCAGAAGCACGGCCAGCGCGAACAGCCCGGCAACGCCGATCCACACGGTCGCCTTCTTGGCTTCGCGCTTTACCAGATCATCGCTGATATCGGTCGGGCCGGGGGAGTGGGGTCCGGTGGAGTTGGGCTGAGTTTGCACATCCATGCGGATCAAGGCTCCCGTGAAGCGCCGGCTACTTGTGATGTTTGACGCAGTTGTGTTGTCTGGCGCAATTCCGGGCGCAGTCTGGTCCACGCGCGGCCATCGCGCAAGGCGGACCACCACGTCAGCGGATTCAGCGTTTCGCCACCGTTGAGCGAGAAGGTGATGAATTCGGCCCTTCCGCCCACACTGGACAGAGGCACCGGGCCGCCAAGGCCGCGTTCCTCAATGGAGGCGCGGCTATCGGCCGAATGATCGCGATTGTCGCCCATCAGAAAGATATGACCGGGCGGCACCAGCGTTTCGGGATAGTTGTCGAGCATCTGGTTCATGTGGTCGATGACCAGATAGCTGGCGCCATTGGGCAATGTTTCACGAAAAGCGGGAAGTTCGTAAACCTCGCGCCCATCGGCAAGGCGGGTGCGATAGCGTTCGAACATGTCATAGCACGGCTCGCCATCGCAATCGAGATCAGGTTCAACCGCAATCTGCACCGGCGGTTCGGCAGCCTGTGGCACCAGTTTGCCATTCAGGATGATCTGTCCGTTGATGACGGCGATCCGGTCACCCGGCAGGGCAACCACGCGCTTGATATAGTCCTCGTCGCGATCCGGCGGAACCGCGATGACGATGTCGCCATATTCAGGCGTACCGGCCAAAACGCGGCGGTCACCGCGCGGCAGGACGTGGAACGATGCCGAAACCCACGACCAGCCATAAGGATACTTCGATACGATCAGCCGATCGCCCACCAACAGGTTGGGCATCATCGAAATCGACGGGATGTAGAACGGCTTGGCGATCAGGCTGTGAAACACCACGACAGCCAGCAGCATCAGGGCAAGGCCGCGCAGTTCAGCCCACCAGTCCACCTTTTCGGGCGGGGCAGGGGGCGGAGAGAGCGGGGCATCGTGTGCGTCGTGCGTCGGCCCGGTCAACGTGGGGTCAGGCAGCAGGTCGGTCAAGCGGGGGAATGTCCGGTGATGGGGCGGGCCTCGATCACCACGAAGGCCTGCGCCCATGGGTGATCGTCGGTAAGGGTAAGGTGGACGACGGCAAGGTGCCCGGCTGGCGTGATGGCGGCAAGGCGCGCCGCAGCCCCGCCCGTCAGCGCCAGAGTGGGCGCACCGGAGGGGGCATTGACCACGCCGATATCCTTCATGAACACGCCAGCCTTGAAGCCGGTTCCGACCGCTTTGGAAAAAGCTTCCTTGGCGGCAAAGCGTTTCGCCAGTGTTCCGGCCATGGTGTAGGGGCGGCGGGCGGCCTTGGCTTTTTCGACATCGGTAAACACGCGGTTGATGAAGCGGTCACCAAAACGGTCGAGCGAATTCTGGATACGCTCGATATTGCAGAGGTCAGAGCCGATCGCGACAATCACGGGTTCGGCCTCATCGCGCTTCGTCCATCAGATCGCGCATGCGGCGAACGGCGGCTTCCAGCCCGACGAAGATGGCTTCGCCGATCAGGTAATGGCCGATGTTGAGCTCCGCCAGTTGGGGGATCGCCGCGATGGGCTGGACGTTTTCGTACGTGAGGCCGTGACCGGCGTGAGGTTCGATACCATTGCGCGCGGCAAGGGCGGCCATATCGGCAATACGGGCGAGTTCGATGGCGCGCTGTTCACCCGTCGCGTGGGCATATTCGCCGGTGTGCAGTTCGACCACTGGTGCGCCCAGCTTCATTGCGGCTTCGATCTGGCGGGCTTCGGGTGCGATGAACAGACTGACGCGGATGCCCGCATCGGACAGGCGTGACACGATGGGGGCAAGGCGGTTGTGCTGCCCGGCTGCGTCCAGCCCGCCTTCGGTGGTCCGCTCTTCGCGCCGTTCGGGCACGATGCATGCAGCATGCGGCATGTGGCGCAGCGCGATTTCCAGCATCTCGTCCGTCGCTGCCATCTCGAAATTGAGTGGCAGGCTGGTGGCGGCCTGAATCCGGGCGATGTCCTCGTCGCGGATGTGGCGACGATCTTCGCGCAAGTGGGCGGTGATGCCATCGCCGCCAACGTCCGCCACGATCTGCGCGGCGCGCACCGGATCGGGATGATCGCCGCCACGCGCGTTGCGGATGGTCGCGACGTGATCGATGTTGACGCCAAGTCGCAGGCGTCCGGGGGTAAGCACGCTCATCGCGCTGCCTTTGCCTTTATGGTTGCGCCCTGCTGCCGGGCTTGATTGCCGGGGTGGCGGCAAGTTCGGGCGGGAGTTCGTCGGCCGCATACGTGGGGAAATTGAGCGCGACGAGCGGGAAGAATGGCACGCCCAGATCGACGCTGCCGGCCGAACGGTCGATCAAGGCGGCGGCCGCGATGACTTCGCCGCCCGCAGCCTCAATGGCTTTGATCGCTTCGCGGCTGGACAGGCCCGTGGTCACGACGTCTTCGACCATCAGCACTTTGTCGCCGGGATTGAGCGCAAAGCCGCGACGCAGTTCGAACGTGCCGGTGGGGCGTTCGACGAACATCGCCTCAACCCCCAGCGCCCGGCCCATTTCGTGGCCGATGATGACCCCGCCCATTGCAGGCGAGACGACTTTCTGGATCTGCTGGCGCACTTCGCGCGGGATCTTTTGTGCAATCGCCATGGCAAGGCGCGAGGCACGCATCGGGTCCATCAGCACGCGGGCGCATTGCAGATAGTGCGCGCTGTGGCGTCCGGACGAAAGCAGAAAGTGGCCTTCGAGAAGGGCCTGGCTGGCGCGGAATTCGGAAAGGATGTCGTCTTCGTGCATCTGGCACCTGAATGTGCGGCGCAGGAAAATGGCCGCGAAGGGGTATGTGGAATATCGGCCAAATGGCCCTTGCGGAGGCAGGGGGCAACCTTTTTCGGTTGGCACCGGGTGGCCGATTATGGCGGGTATGCGGGCACCCTGTCCAAATGGGCGGGGCGCTGCCGTGAAAAATATGCGTCCTGCGGCTTGAGGCTTGTATCAACCGCGCGTATAGGCCGGTCCAATCGAGGGACTTAGAGGGGGTGCGCAAGCGCCTCCTTGATGCAGCGCAAAGCGCGCGCAAACAGGGAAAAGCGGAAACTTCGACGATGAGTCTTGCCGATAACGCCCGCACCATGGGCAAAGCTATCAGGACGCTTGGCGTCGCCGCCGCGCTGACCTTCGGGGCGCAGGCCATGGCTGCGGCTCCTGCCGCGCCCGTTGCCGCTGCTCCGGTTGCCGCGACCAGCGAATCGCCCGCGCCTGCCCCCGCATCCGCCGTCGCCGCACCTGCTGGCGCCGACGCTGCTGTTGTTGACAAGGGTTCGTACACCCCGATGAAGCCGACCCCCGGAAAGGGGCAGCCGGTGGACATGGGCTGGACCTTCCAGGACCAGTATTCGCCCACGGGTGAACAGGCGCTGTGGATGCACGATGTCGTGCTGTTCCCGCTGACTGTCGCCATTTCGGTGCTGGTGCTGATCCTGCTGGTGGTTGTGGCTGCCAAGTTCAACAAGCGCGCCAACCCGGTCGCTTCCAAGACCAGCCATAACACGCTGATCGAAGTGGTCTGGACGCTGGTCCCGGTGTTGATCCTTGTGGTCGTCGCGGTTCCGTCGATCCGCTTGCTGGCCCACCAGTACGAACCTGCCCCCAAGGGTTCGGTAACCGTCAAGGTGACCGGCTATCAGTGGTACTGGGGCTACACTTATCCCGACAACGGCGGGTTCGAAGTGATTTCGAACATGCTGTCGGAAGAAGATGCGCTGAAGGCTGGTGAGCCGGGCCAGCTTGCCGTCGACAACCGCATGGTTGTTCCGGTGGGTGAACCGATCCGCATCCAGACCATTGGTGCTGACGTGATCCACTCGTTTGCCGTGCCTTCGCTGTGGTTCAAGCTGGACGCGGTGCCGGGCCGGATCAACGAAAAGGTGCTCTTCATCAAGGAACCGGGCCTGTATTACGGCCAGTGTTCCGAACTGTGCGGCGTCCGCCACGGTTATATGCCGATTGCGGTGGAAGCTCTCCCACGCGACAAGTTCGAGGCATGGGTCAAGACCCAGCCCGGCGGCACGGTTGGCCCGGCAGTGGAAGCTGCCCCGGCCGCCGCAGCAGCGGTTCCGGCTTCGGCTGAAGCGCCTGCCGATGCCCCGGCTGCCGACGCTTCCGCAGCGCCCGCCGCCTGACGCGAATTCATGGACAAGGTTTGACCGAAATGGCCACCATTCCCGCAAACGAAGGTTTTGATGCGCATCACGATGCGCACGACCACGATCATGACCATCTGCCGGGCTTCTTTGCCCGCTGGTTCATGTCGACCAACCACAAGGACATCGGCACGCTGTACCTGATCTTCGCGATTTTCGCGGGGATCATCGGTGGCGCGGTGTCGGGCATCATGCGCTGGGAACTGGCGCAGCCGGGCATTCAGGTGCTGGGCTATTTTGCCGAGCTGCTTGGCACTGCCAACCCCAGCTTCGACCAGCAGCTGCACCTGTGGAACGTGCTGATTACCGCGCACGGCCTTATCATGGTGTTCTTCATGGTCATGCCCGCGATCATCGGTGGCTTCGGCAACTGGTTTGTTCCGATCATGATCGGCGCGCCGGACATGGCGTTCCCGCGCATGAACAACGTGTCGTTCTGGCTGACCTTCGTCGGTTTCTGCTCGCTGATGTTCTCGGCTTTCGTGCCGGGCGGCGTGGGCAACGGCGCAGGCACGGGCTGGACGGTCTATGCTCCGCTTTCGACTTCGGGTTCGGTTGGGCCGGCTGTCGACTTCGCCATCTTCTCGCTGCACCTTTCGGGCGCTGGTTCGATTCTTGGCGCAGTCAACTTCATCACCACCATCTTCAACATGCGCGCGCCGGGCATGACCCTGCACAAGATGCCGCTGTTCGTATGGTCGGTGCTGGTTACCGCGTTCCTGCTGCTGCTGTCGCTGCCGGTTCTGGCCGCTGCCATCACCATGTTGCTGACTGACCGCAACTTCGGCACGACCTTTTTCGATCCGGCTGGCGGCGGTGACCCCGTCCTGTACCAGCACCTGTTCTGGTTCTTCGGTCACCCCGAAGTGTACATCATGATTTTGCCGGGCTTCGGCATCATCAGCCAGATCATCTCAACCTTCTCTAAGAAGCCGGTGTTCGGTTACCTCGGCATGGCTTACGCGATGGTCGCGATTGGCGTGGTCGGGTTCATCGTGTGGGCGCACCACATGTACACCACGGGCCTCGACGTTAACACGAAGATGTACTTCACTGCGGCTACCATGGTGATCGCAGTGCCTACCGGCATCAAGATATTCTCGTGGATCGCGACGATGTGGGGTGGCAGCCTTGAATTCAAGTCGCCGATGATCTGGGCAATCGGTTTCATCTTCCTGTTCACCGTAGGCGGCGTGACCGGCGTGGTTCTGGCCAACGGCGGCGTGGACGACAACCTGCACGACACCTACTATGTCGTCGCGCACTTCCACTACGTGCTGTCGCTGGGCGCGGTGACTTCGCTCTTTGCCGGGTTCTTCTACTGGTTCCCGAAGATGAGCGGCCGCATGCACTCGGAATTCCTGAGCCATCTGCAGTTCTGGATTTTCTTCGTCGGCGTGAACACCATCTTCTTCCCGATGCACTTCCTGGGCATTCAGGGCATGCCGCGTCGCTATCCTGACTATGCGCTGGCCTACTCGTACTGGAACGAAATCGCTTCCTACGGCTATGTCATCATGGCGGCATCGTTGGGCGTGTTCTTCGTGAACATCATTTACGCCTTCACGGCCGGCAAGAAGGCTGAAGGAAACTATTGGGGCGAAGGCGCCACGACGCTGGAGTGGACCCTGTCCTCGCCGCCGCCGTTCCACCAGTTCGAAACCCTGCCGGTGATCGACGACAAGGCTCACGCTCACTGAGCCACACTTTCGGCCGAAAGGCTGGATGCGAAAGGGCCTCCGGAGTGATCCGGGGGCCTTTTTCGTTGTGCTGCGTTGTGCTGTCTCGACTTTGTCCGACACGAACGGCGGGGTGGGGGAGGAAGGGAAGACAGCGGCACTGCATGTCCCGTTGAATGCCGCATTTGACAGGATGTCCCCTTTCGCTTCCCTCCCGGTTCAACCGCGCGTATAGGCGCGGCGATCATGGATTCTGTTCGCACCTTGCCCCTGCCTGCCGATTGGCGCGATTTCTTTGCGTTGACCAAGCCGCGCGTGATGACGCTGGTGATTTTCACCGGTCTTTGCGGGTTGCTTGCGGCACCGGGCAGTATTCATCCAGTGATCGCCTTTACGGCTATCCTGTGCATTGCTGTGGGGGCAGGTGGCGCAGCAGCGCTGAACCAGTGGTGGGAAGCCGACATTGATGCCGGGATGAAGCGTACAGCGCAGCGCCCGCTTCCCGCAGGCCGGATGGAGCGCACCTCTGCGCGGGACTTCGGCTTTGCGCTGGCGGGCGGCTCGGTCATGGTCATGGGACTGGGTGTGGGCTGGCTGGCCGCATCGATTCTGGCCGTATCGATTTTCTACTATTCGTGGATCTATACCGTCTGGTTGAAGCCGCGCACGCCGCAGAACATCGTGATCGGCGGCGGCGCGGGCGCGTTCCCGCCGATGATCGGCTGGGTGGCGGTGACGGGTGACGTCACGCTGATGCCGGTGTTGCTATTCGCGATCATCTTTATGTGGACACCGCCGCACTTCTGGGCACTCGCGCTGTTCGTGCAGACCGATTATGCCAAAGTCGGCATTCCGATGATGCCGGTTGTGGCTGGTGAGCGTTCGACGCGGCGGCAAATCCTGATTTATTCGGTGCTGCTGCTGCCGTTGACTTTGGTGCCGTGGTGGATTGGCGGGGCCGGGGCGATATATGGCTGGTCGGCGCTGGCGCTGGGGCTGGTGTTTGTCATTCTTTCGATGAAGGTCGGTCTGCGCCAGTCGGTTCCCGATGATGCGATGAAACCGGAAAAGCGGCTGTTCGCGTATTCGGTGCTGTATCTTTTTGTTCTTTTCGGCGTGCTGGTGGGGGACCGGCTTGCCACTGTGCAAGGTTGGCAATGATGAACGAACAGCTCGATAAGCAGCAGTCCGAGATGTATCGCGCGCGTCAGCGCGGGCGCAACCGCGTGCTGGGGGCAATCCTGCTTTCGCTGGCGGTCCTGTTCTTTGCGATTTCGATCGTGAAGATTGCCGCGCAAAGCGGCGGGACGCACTGACATGGCGGCCACCGTTGTTCCTGATTCGCGCAAGAACCGCCGTGTCGGATTGATGGCGGCCACCGGTGCGCTGGCGATGCTGGGGCTGGGTTATGCTTCGGTTCCGCTGTATCGGCTGTTCTGCCAGGTGACGGGATACGGCGGCACTACCCAGCGTGCCGATGCCGAAAAGATGGCAGGCGTGAAAGTGGCAGGCAAAATGGTCCGCGTGCGCTTTGACGCCAACGTGGCCACGGGCCTGCCATGGACGTTCAAGCCCGAACAGGTGACGCAGGACCTGAAGATCGGTGAGCGTAAGATTGCGACCTATTCGGCGCATAATCTTTCTGGCCGTCCGATCACTGGCACCGCAGTTTTCAATGTCTCGCCGGAACAGGCGGGCAAGTATTTCAACAAGATCCAGTGCTTTTGCTTTACCGAACAAAAGCTTGAACCGGGTCAGCAGGTTCGCATGCCGGTGATCTATTTTATTGATCCGGCGATTCTGGACGATCCGGCCGCGAATAACGTGGAAGAGATCACCCTGAGCTATACCTTCAACGAAACGCCGGAAAGCGCTGCGGCAGCCACGGGCAAGCCGCTGAGCGTACCGGTCGAAAAGCCTCTGGACCCGGCGCAAGCACGGCGATAAAGGCCATTTACAACTACGTCCGCTGCCGTGCGCTTCGGGCGATGACATACGACCAGATTTGACTGGGGGAATTCGACGATCATGGCCGGCGCTAAGAACCACGATTATCACATCCTGCCGCCTGATATCTGGCCCTTTACGGGCGCGATGTCGGCGCTGGTCATGACCAGCGGCGGTGTGTTGTACATGCACGAAATGGCAGGCGGCACCAGTGTCATGCTGCTGGGCCTTCTCGGCGTGCTCGTCACGTTCTTTTCGTGGTGGGGCAAGGTCATCAAGGAAGCTCATGCTGGCGATCACACCCCGGTGGTGCAGCTTCACCAGCGTTACGGCATGATCCTGTTCATCGCTTCGGAAGTGATGTTCTTTGTCGGCTGGTTCTGGGCGTTCTTCGACTTTTCGCTGTTCCCGTCGGAACTGGCCGAATCGGTAGGCGGACAGTGGCCACCCAAGGCGATCGAAGCGGTCATGGACCCGTTCGACCTGCCGCTACTCAACACGCTGATCCTTCTGTGCTCCGGCACCACGCTTACCTGGGCGCACCACGCGCTGATCCATGGTGACCGTGACGGCCTGAAGAAGGGCCTTTGGGCAACGATCATCCTGGGCCTGATCTTCTCGGCCATTCAGGCTTACGAATATTCGGCAGCGCCGTTTGCGTTTGGCGTGAACACCTTCGGTTCGTCGTTCTACATGGCGACCGGGTTCCACGGCTTCCACGTCATTGTCGGCACGATCTTCCTGATCGTCTGCCTGATCCGCGCTTACAAGGGCCACTTCACTCCGCGCCAGCACTTTGGCTTCGAAGCGGCTGCTTGGTATTGGCACTTCGTTGACGTGGTGTGGCTGTTCCTGTTCATCGCCATCTATGTGTGGGGCAGCTGGGGCTACCCGGTTCACTGATGCGGAACGGCGAAAGCCATAACGAAAAAGGGCAGTCCGGGATTACCGCGACTGCCCTTTTCGGTTTGTGCCCCCGCTGCGGAGCAAAGGGCGTATGGGCCGGACCGGCGGCGCTGGCGGGGCAATGCGCGGCTTGCGGGCTGGATATCGAACGGTTCGCGCCAAAGGGGCGGACGCTGTATCTGGTGGTTCTGCCGGTGACGATCCTGCTGATGCTGGCGGCGTTGAAGCTGGATGATGTGGTGCGCCTGCCGGTGTGGGCGCTGATCGCGTTCTGGGGTACGGGTGTACCGCTGGCGGTGATTGGCGCGCTGCGCTTTGCCAAATCGGCAGTGCTGCTGGCACGGCTTGAAAAAGAAGGGCTGATCTGATGCGCCGCCATGGGATGCGGAAACTGCCGATCCTGCCAACGATGTTCGTTGCTGCTGCTGCTGCGGTTATGGTCGTGCTTGGGGTGTGGCAGATGCAGCGCTTGCACCAGAAGGAGGCGATGCTGGCGCGGTATCAGGCGGCGCAGGCATCGGCGACTGAAGTGTCATGGCCGGGGCGTGGTGCGGGGGCGGAAATGGCGCTTTACCACCGCAGCCGGGTGGATTGCCGCACTGTGGCCGGGATGACGACGGTTTCGGGCCGCAATGTCGCCGGAGAAGCCGGGCTGGCACATGTGGCGGATTGCCGTCTGGCCGATGGTTCGGCCGTGCCAGTGTCGCTGGGCTGGTCGCGCAATCCTGCATCGCCTGCGTGGTCGGGCGGTGCGGTGACGGGGTGGATCGCGCCGGGGCCGAAGCTGGTGGCCGATCCTGCGCAGGCAGGATTGGAGGGCAATGCCCGGCCTGACCCGCGCGACATGCCGAACAATCATCTTGCCTATGCGGTGCAGTGGTTCTTTTTCGCAGGTGTGGCGCTGGTGATCTATGGCCTGGCGCTGCGGGGGCGTTGGCGCGAGAAGCGCTGAACCGGCCTTTGCATTCTCCAGAATCCTTGCCCTTTGGCTGCATGGCCGCTAACCGCCGTTCCCCATGAAGTATGTCAGCACGCGGGGGCAGGCCCCATCGCTCGATTTTCAGGGTGTCACGCTTGCGGGCCTTGCGTCCGACGGGGGGCTTTATGTGCCCGAAACGTGGCCGCAGTTCAGCGCGGACGAGATCGCCGCGATGGCTGGGTTGCCTTATGCCAAGCTGGCACAGACCATCATGCAGCCTTTTGTGGGTGATTGCCTGACGCCGGAACGCCTGGGCGAACTGTGTGAACAGGCTTATGGCCGTTTTGCCCACGCCGCCGTCACGCCGCTGAAGCAACTGGACGAGACGCAGTGGGTGCTGGAGCTGTTTCACGGCCCGACGCTGGCGTTCAAGGACGTGGCACTGCAACTGCTGGGGCTGTTGTTTGAAGAATTCCTTGCGCGCGGTGATGACCACATCACCATTGTCGGCGCTACGTCGGGCGACACCGGATCTGCCGCGATTGACGCGGTGGCGGGCCGTGCCAAGGTGGATATCTTCATGCTGCACCCGCATGGGCGTGTGTCGGATGTGCAGCGGCGGCAGATGACCACGGTGATCGCGCCGAACGTCCACAACATCGCCATCGACGGCAGCTTTGACGATGCACAGGCGATGGTAAAACGCATGTTCAACGACACGGCTATGACCGGACGTTTCGGCATCGGCGCGGTCAATTCGATCAACTGGGCACGCCTGATGGCGCAGGTGGTCTATTACTTCTACGCCGCGCTTCAACTTGGCGCGCCGCAGCGTAAGGTGGCGTTCAGCGTGCCCACCGGCAATTTCGGTGATGTGTTCGCAGGCTATGTCGCGGCCAAGATGGGCCTGCCCATCGAACGGCTGATCGTGGCGACCAACGTCAATGACATTCTGCACCGCGCGCTGTCGACCGGCGATTATTCGGCCAGCACTGTGACGCCCACGGCGGCACCTTCGATGGACATTCAGGTTTCGTCGAACTTTGAACGCCTTCTGTTTGACGGCTGTGGGCGTGATGGCGCCGCACTGGCCGAGCAGATGAAGAGCTTCGAAGCGACCAAGGCGATGCAGCTGACCAATGCTCAGCGCGAATCCGCTGCTGCGCTGTTCAGTTCGGAACGCGCCGACGCGGGTAATATGGCCACTGCGATGCGCTGGGCTTATGAGGCAACCGGCGAAGTGCTGGACCCGCACACGGCCATCGGCCTGCACGCCGCGCGCGTGGCGCAGGGCATTCCGGCGGGCGTACCCATCGTGACGCTGGCGACCGCGCATCCGGCCAAGTTCGTGGATGCGGTGGAGCGCGCAACCGGCGTGCGTCCGGGCCTGCCGGGTCGGGTGGGCGATCTGTTCGAGCGTGAGGAACGCTGCGCGCATCTGCCGGGCGACTATGATGCAGTGGCGGCCTTTGTGGCTGAACGCGCGACGCTCAAAAATGGCTGAGCTTGATCTCCAGCCCAAGCTGATGATCGGCGAGGGCTGGGCCGACTTTGCCTTGCTCGATTCGGGTTATGGGCGAAAGCTCGAGCAATATGGGCCGCATCGCTTCGTCCGCCCCGAAGCGCAGGCACTGTGGACGCCGCGGCTGGCCGACTGGCGCGCCGATGGCGAGTTCGTACCGGGATCGGATGAGGACGGCGGCGGACGCTGGCAGTTCGACCGTGAGGTGCCGCGCGAAGGCTGGGAACTGGGCTGGAACGATGTGCGCTTTACCGCATCGTGCACCCCGTTCCGCCATCTGGGGTTCTTTCCCGACATGGCCCCGGTGTGGGACTGGATGGGCGAGCGGCTGCAGGACAAGCCGGATGCGCAGACGCTGAACCTGTTCGGCTATACCGGTGTCGGCACGCTGGCGCTTTCGGAATATGGCCCGGTTACGCATGTTGATGCGTCGAAGAAGTCGGTGGCGCAGGCTCGCGCCAATGCCGCGCTTTCGGGCATGGCGGATCGACCGGTGCGCTGGATTGTGGACGATGCGGCCAAGTTTACCGCGCGCGAAGTGCGGCGGGGCAAGCGCTATGACGGGATCATCCTTGATCCGCCCAAGTTTGGGCGCGGACCGGATGGCGAAGTGTGGCGGCTGGAAGAAAGTCTGCCGGGGCTTATTGCCGATTGCGCGCAATTGCTGGATGCCGACAGCCGCTTTCTGTTCCTGACGGTTTATGCTGTGCGCATGTCATCGCTTGCCATTGCAGGCCTTCTGGCCGACGCGCTGAAGGACTTGGGCGGCACGATCGAGCATGGCGACCTGTCGATTCGCGAAACTGGCCCCGATGGCCGTCTGCTGCCGACCGCGATCTTCGCGCGCTGGAAAAACTGAAATCCTGTGTCGTGCGGTAGACTCACCCGCGCGGCAATGTCAGAGGCGTGATCCATGTCAGACAGCCTGATCCTTGAAGTCGCCAATCTTGAAACCGACGTGCTTACCGGCATCTATTCGGAAGAGACGGGGCGGCCGCAGCCGTTGCGCATTTCCATGCGGGTGGGGCTGAAGCATCAGGACCGCTACACGCCCGATTGTCCGCTGGCGGCCAGCAAGAACTATATGGACCTCAAACACGCGGCCAGCGAAGGCTTGCCCAAGGGGGTGCATTTCAAGCTGATCGAAGCCGTGGCAGACCACATCTGCGAAACGCTGTTCTTGCAGGATGAACGGGTGATGTGGGCGGAAGTGAAAATCGTGAAGCTGGCGATTAGCGAAAACGGCGAGGAAATCGGCATTACGCTGAAGCGCGAGCGCCGCGTTTGATGGCGGATGTGCGGCCGCTGGCACTGGTGACCGGTGGTTGGCGTCGCATTGGCGGTGCGATTGCACGCAAGCTGGCCAGCGAAGGCTGGGACGTTGTGCTGCATGCGCATCACGCCGCGTCGTTTGACGCCGAATTCAAGGCGCAACTGGAATGGCTGGGCGCGGCGGTGTTTCCGGTGGCGGGCGATCTGGACGACCGCAACTTTCCAGCACGCCTTCTGGCGCAAGTGGGGCAGGATGCGGGGCGATCACCCGTGCTGCTGGTCAATTGTGCATCGCTGTTTCACGATGACCGCGCCGATACGATCACGCCCGAAGAACTGGAACAGCATTTCCGCGTCAACCTGTTTGCGCCGCTGTTGCTGACCCGCGCTTTTGCCGAGGCGCTGGGCGAGCGGGAAGGGTCAGTGGTGAACATTCTGGACCAGCGGGTGCTGAATCCAGTGCCAGACCAGATCAGTTATACCTTGTCCAAGCAGGCACTGCATGCATCGGTGCGGACCATGGCGCGGGCAATGGCTCCCAGGGTGCGGGTGAACGGGGTGGCGCCGGGGCTGATCCTGCCGACGGCGGATTACGACGCGGCGCAGTGGCGACGTCTGGAAGAGATCATGCCGCTGCGGCGCTTGCCCGGCGCGGATGAAATCGCCGACGCGGTTTACTTCCTTTGCACGGCAAAATCGATCACCGGGCAAACTTTGTTCGTGGATGCAGGCGCAAGCCTTGAATCTTATGCGCGCGACTTCGTATATCTGGAGAAGTGAACGCTTCCCCGCCTGTTGCCACTGCGCCCCTGATTGACCGATTCGCCCGTCGGATCACCTATCTGCGACTTTCGGTAACCGACCGGTGCGATTTGCGCTGCGCCTATTGCATGCCTGAACGCATGGAGTTTCTGCCCCGCGCTGAAGTGTTGAGCCTTGAGGAACTGCACCGGCTGTCGTTGCACTTCATCGCGCGCGGCGTGCGCAAGATTCGCCTTACTGGCGGTGAACCGCTGGTGCGGCGCGACATGGTTGAACTGGTGCGGGCCCTGGGGCGGAAGCTGGGGGATGGGCTGGACGAACTGACGCTGACCACCAATGGCACGCGGCTGGCCGAATTTGCCGATGATCTGGCCGCAGCAGGCGTGAAGCGAATCAACGTATCGCTCGACACGCTGGACCGTGCAGGCTTTGCCAAACTTTCGCGCAGGGACATGCTGCCGCAAGTGCTGGAAGGCATTGCTGCCGCCAAGGCGGCGGGGCTTAAGGTGAAGGTCAATGCGGTTGCATTGAAAGATGTCAACGAAGCCGAGATTCCCGCGCTGATCGAATGGGCACACGGGGCGGGCCATGACATGACGCTGATCGAGGTCATGCCGCTGGGCGAAGTAGAGGGCGACAGGTTCGACCACTATCTGCCGCTGGATGCGGTGCGGCGCGATCTGGAAAAGCGCTGGACGCTGACCGCCAGCGATGCCCGCAGCGGCGGGCCGGCGCGCTATGTCGACATTGCTGAAACGGGTGGACGGCTGGGCTTTATCACGCCGTTGACTGGCAATTTCTGCGAAGGCTGCAACCGCGTGCGGGTGACGGCCACAGGGCAGCTTTACATGTGCCTTGGCGGGGAAGGCCGGGTGGATTTGCGCGCGGCGTTGCGCTGCGATGATCCCGATGGCGCGCTGGACGAAGCGTTTGCCCGCGCGATGGGCGAAAAGCAGGAGCGCCATTCCTTTGTGATCGACCGTCCCGGCGGTGCGCCTGCAGTGTCGCGCCATATGTCGACCACGGGCGGATAGATCATGGCGCGATTGGTGTTCATGGGGCGGCTTGAGGACGTTGCAGGCACGGGCGAACTGGTGGTGATGCCGGGACCGGTTGAGCAGGTGCTGGCGGGGCTTGATCCGGCGCTGGCAGTGCAATTGCTGGGCGAGCGTGTGCGCATGGCGCTGAACGGCAGGCTGTTGACCGACATGGGCGGGGTGGTTCTGGCGCAGGGCGATGAGCTGGCGTTTCTGCCCCCGGTCAGCGGCGGTTAGGCATGGCTGACGTTCGGCTGGCGCTTGAGGCGTTCGATCCGGCAGCGGAAATTGCAGGCTTCAACGCGCTGCATTCTGCGGCGGGGGGCATCGTCACGTTTCTGGGGCAGGTGCGCGACGCAGGCGGCGTGGAAGCGCTGGAACTGAAGCACTATGCGCCGATGACGGTGCCGGGAATGCAGGAACTGGCGCGAATCACGCAATCGCGATGGCCGCTGGAAGGGCTGATGATCGTACATCGCAGCGGGCTAATGGTGCCGGGCGATCCGATCGTGCTGGTGGCGGCTGCGGCGCGACATCGCCGCGATGCTTTTGCCGCCGCCGATTTTGCGATGGACCACCTGAAAAGCGAAAGCTGGTTCTGGAAGCGTGAAAAGACTGCCGATGGCTGGCGCTGGATCGAACCGCGCGGTGAGGATTACGATGATCTGGCGCGCTGGCGCTGATTTTACCGGCAATCAGCCAGCGAATCGGGTCAGCAATGAATCGATGACCTTGGTTTCAGCCTCGACCAGCGATTCGACTTCGATTCGCGCGGCATTGATGGCTTCGAGATCGGCTTCGTCGCCAAGGGCGGCGCGATTGCTCGCCTCTGATTCCAGGCGGTCAAGATCTGCCAGCGGCATGGCGGCCTGAGCACGGGCTGATTCGAGGCCTGCGACGGCGATGGAAGCGACAGACCAGTTTTCGCTGCCCGGCGCAGCGCCTCGTGCGGCATTGGCCGCGCGGGTGGCGGCATCCTGACGGGCAAGGAACCGGGCATGGGCATCGTTGGCAGTGTTGCGCAGTGCAGACAGGCGCGTTTCCAGACCTTGCGTGATTGCAGGCTGCGCTGGCGCGGCGGGTTGGGCTGCGCGCGCTGCACCATAGGCATCTTCTGCCGGGCGGCGCGCCAGCGAAGGAAAGCCGTCACGATTCGCACACCCGCCCAACAGCAGGGTGGGGCAGAGCAGGGCGAGAAGGGCGACCGTAGGATTGCGCATGACCATGGCCGGGCACATAGCATGGCTGGGCGGCGCTGCCAGCTTTCGCGTGCCATGCTTTGGCCAATGCAATATTGTGGTAACGGGGGTGTGGTCATGGAAGGTTGCAATGCCGCCGGGCAAACCCCGCAAATTCCGCAGGATCGGCCCGCAAATTCCGCAGGATCGGATTGACAGGCGGCGGGGGTTGGATTATCCGCCCCCTTCTTTCCGGGACCCTGCACGTAGCGGGGAAACGGCGCGTTGCCCGTTGTCAGCGATTCGCAGGCGTTGGGCGCCTCATTTGGAATCGCCGACGGGAAACCGGGGCTTTTGGAACGGATAGCAGGAACCATGTTCGCAATCGTGCGCACGGGCGGCAAGCAGTATCGGGTCGCCGCCGGAGACAAGATCGCAGTCGAGAAGCTGGCTGGTGAAGCCGGTGACAAGATCACGCTGGGCGAAGTCCTTCTCGCTGGCGAAGGCGATTCGCTGGCAGACGCCGCGAAGATCACGGTTTCGGCCGAGATCATCGCTCAGGCGAAGTCGGAAAAGGTGATCGTTTTCAAGAAGCGTCGCCGTCACAACTATCGCCGCCGCAACGGTCATCGCCAGCAGATGACCCTGCTGCGCATCGTCTCGGTCGCCTAAGCGAACAAAATTCGGAGTAATCTGAAATGGCACATAAGAAAGCAGGCGGCTCTTCGCGTAACGGTCGCGACTCAGCAGGCCGCCGCCTTGGCGTTAAGAAGTTCGGTGGCCAGGAAGTGGTCGGCGGCAACATCATCATCCGTCAGCGCGGTACCCGCGTTTATGCAGGCGTAAACGTTGGCATGGGCAAGGATCACACCCTGTTCGCACTGACCGAAGGTCGCGTGCGTTTCCACGGTGGCAAGCTTGGCCGTAAATACGTGTCGGTTGACATGCAGGCCGAAGCAGCAGAATAACCGGATGGTCATTCAAAGGGCCATCCCGATGGGATGGTCCCGCCAGCTTTTGCAAGCTGGACGATAGAGGGAGAGGGCCAGCCCCATCTCCCTCTTTTCATGTCTCCTTCGAACGCAAACCCGCCTTGCCGCATTCGGACGCAATCGCTGTCCGATCTGGCGCAGGGCGCAATACGGCTGTCACGTCATGCGCCTAGCTGCGCATGGAGAGGGCCGACGAAGGAGACATTCGATGTTCATTCGCAGCGAACGGCTGTTCCTGCGGCCCGGCTGGCCGGAGGACTGGGCAGAACTTCACGCCCTGATCGATGACGAGCAGGTGGTGCGCAACCTTACGCGCGCGCCATGGCCCTATTCGCCCGATGATGCCCGCGCCTTTGCCGCCCGCCCGCAGGTAGGCCGCCATCCGCATTTCTTCATCACCCTGCCCGGTCCGCATGGTTCGCGGCTGGTGGGTTCGGTCGGTCTGACGCAGGATGGTGATGAATGCTTGGTCGGCTACTGGATCGCGCAGGCGCATTGGGGCCGGGGCTATGCCACCGAAGCGGTGCACAGTGTCCTGTCGCTGGCGCGCACGCTGGGGCATGACCGGATCGTGGCGCATCGCTTTGCCGACAATCCGGCTTCGGGCCGTGTGCTGGAAAAGGTGGGATTCCGACCCACGGGCGAGATCCGCATAGGGCGCAGCGCCGCGCGGCGTGAAGCGGTGCCGACAATGATCCACGCCATCGATCTTGCCCCGCCTGCTGATAGCGATGGGCCGGAAGATGGCGGGTTTGCGCCGATGCGAACTTTGCGCGCGGCCTGAACGCAGGCGGTGCCGACCAAAAAAAGGCTCCCGGAAAGGGAGCCTTTTTCGTGTCAGCGGAGCATGACCGCATCAGGAAATTCGCTGTCCGCCTTGCCGATCAGCGCACGGTCATCATGCTGCCATGGGTGGAAGCCGGGCATGAAGTAGCTGAGCCATGCAGGCAGGATGCGGCGAATGACGCCGGGCTTCCACAGCAGGTAGGCGGCCACTTTCCATTTCCACTTCGCACCGGTCAGCCCATCCTGTGCCAGCAGGTCCAGCGTGTCCTCGATGCGGTGGGTAATGAAGTTCTTGGTGACGACCACCATCATCAGCGACTTCACTTTCCAGCGCTTCCACCGGCTCCAATCGCGCGTGGCGTGGAGCCATGTGTCGTAAGCGACGCCCTTGTGTTCGATCTCTTCGATCGCATGCCAGCGCCACATGTCCGCCGCTTCCTGTTCCGCTCCGGCAAAGTGTGCCGGATTGGCGAGGAATTCGTGCGCCATCATGGCGGTGTAGTGTTCCAGCGCCATGGTCGCGGCAAGGTTGAGGATGACCGGACGATCCTTGGTCAGAGCCAGCATTTCCTCAACCCGCTTATCGATGCGGGCAATATCATAGCCTGCGTTTTCGGCGGCGCGGTTGAAGGCGATATGTTCGCGTGTGTGATTGATTTCCTGCCGCACGAAGGCGCGAATTTCCGCTTCAAGCTTGGGCGGCACGCCATCACGATGGGCCTTTACCGCTTCGATGAAGAACGCTTCGCCACGCGGGAAGGTGGCGGACAGGGCGTTGTGCCATACCGTTGCCACCGGATCACCGGCCAGCCACCACCGTCCGGCAGGTTCATTGCGGCCAAAACGGCGGTCACGCACCGTAATGGTCAGGTCGGTGGGAGTAGGCGCAACCTTGCCGGAACCGGCGCTGCGCTCTAGTGCGATAGTCTGGGTCATGGCGGTCATGCCCACAATCTAGGCTTGCTTACATCAATGTCAATAAGAAAGCGTCTCTCGCCAGAGGAAAGCCGCATGGCCGCACTCGAAGCCGCGCGCGGATTGCTGGTGGAAGCTGGACCTCAGGCGGTGACGCTGAAGGCTGTAGCAGGCCGAATCGGGCGTACCCATGCCAATCTGCTGCACCATTTCGGGTCGGCATCGGGCCTGCAGAAGGCGCTGGCCAAGCACCTTGCCGAAACCATCTGCGCCACTATCCGCGAGGCGGTTATTGCCAGCCGGTCCGGCATTGGCTGCCCGCGCGATGTTGTGGACCTGACGTTTGATGCGTTCGACAAGGAAGGCGCAGGGGCGCTGGCATCGTGGATGCTGCTGTCGGGCAATGAGGACGCGCTCGACCCGATTGTCGATACCATTCACGATCTGGTGATCGATCTCGATGATTATGCGTCCGACACCCAGCGCAGCAACACGCTGGCGCTGACACTGATGGCGCTGGGGGACGCGCTGATGGGCGGGCCGCTGGCGCAGGCGCTGGAACTGCCGCGCGATGCAGCGCGCGACAGGGCGGAAAAGATGCTTGTCGAAGGCATTGCTGCCGCGCAGGTCACGTCGGAGGGGTAAGGTCCATCCATGCCGGGGCAATGGCGGCAGGAATGTCGTCAACCCGGCGGTGATCAATGGCAAGCGCAAGGTCTGGATAAGCGATTCGCTGGCGGGCCGGGTCTGATTGATCGTGCGGCACCACGATCAGGCGACGGTTGACCTTTTGCCGCCAGTTCATGCGCGCGGTGTTTTCCTGCCCCACATAACAGCCCTTGGTGAAGCTGACGCCGTTCAGGTCCACCGCATTGCATTCAAGCCACAAGACTTCGCCATTGCCGAGTTCGGCCTGACCTTCGGTGACGCCCAGCGACAGGCGATGCGCGCGCCAGGCGTCGTCGGCGGACTGGTCCGATTCGCTGGTGGCTGCGATCCAGCGCTGGCCGAGCGCGGGAAGGCGCGGGTCGACCACGCCGCCATCGCCGGGGAGCTTTTGCCAGTGGACGGCAAGGTCCGCCGCGCGTTCGATGCCGATCTTGCGGCGCAGGCGGTACAGCGTCAGCCGCTTGACCAGCGCATCGGCCTGTTGCGCTTCGCAGTCGAGCAATAGGCCAGTGCTGTCATCGGGCCAGACGAGGAAATCGAAAATGACCTTGCCCTGCGGGGTGAGCAGCGCGGTCCACGCCGGCAGCGCGCCTGTGACATCGTTGGTGACGAGTCCCTGTAGAAAAGCGGCAACATTTTCTGCCGGGTCTTGCGGGCTGAGGCGGATCAGGGAGCGGTCAAACAGGCGAGTGGCTGGGGTATCGTTCATGGGTGGAAGATAGGGAGCCGTGCGGCTAAGGGAAGCCCATGACTCAAAAGCTGACGATCCGCCGCCCCGACGACTGGCATGTCCATCTGCGTGACCGTGATGTGTTGCAGGGCGTTGCCCCCTATACCGCGCGCCAGTTTGCCCGTGCCATCGTCATGCCCAACCTTGCCCCGCCGATGACCGACGCTGCAGGCGTGGCGGCCTATCGCGACCGTATTCTGGCCGCGCTTCCGGCAGGCAGCGATTTCACCCCGCTGATGACGCTCTACCTGACCGATTCGACCGACGTGGACGAAGTGGCGCGCGGTTATGCCGATGGTGTGTTCGTTGCGGCGAAGCTCTATCCTGCCCATGCCACCACCGGATCGGCTCATGGTGTGACCGACATTCGCAACATCTATCCCGTGCTGGAAAAGATGCAGGAGATCGGCATGCCGTTGCTTATCCATGGCGAAGTGACCGATGCTCATGTCGATATTTTCGACCGGGAAGCGGTGTTCATCGAACGCACGCTGACCCGGCTGGTGGCCGATCTGCCCGCGCTGAAAGTGGTGTTCGAACACATCACCACGCAAGAAGCGGCGCAGTTTGTGGAAGGTGCGGGCGTCAACATCGGCGCGACGATCACCCCGCAGCACCTGCATATCAACCGCAACGCCATGCTGGTGGGCGGCATTCGCCCCCATGCTTTCTGCCTGCCCGTGGCCAAGCGCGAAAAGCACCGGCTGGCGCTGCGCAAGCTGGCGACGTCAGGCTGCGACCGCGTGTTTCTGGGCACGGATACCGCGCCTCATGCCAAGCATCTGAAGGAAGCGGCCTGTGGCTGCGCGGGTATTTTCAACGCGCCTTTTGCGCTGGAAAGCTATGTCACGGTGTTTGACGAAGAGGGCGCGCTCGACAAGTTCGAGGCTTTTGCCTCGCGCAACGGGCCGGCGTTCTATGGGCTGCCGGTGAACGAAACCACGATCACGCTGGAAAATGCCCCTGTGACCGTGCCGGACGTGGTGGATTGCAACGGCACCATGATCGTGCCGTTCCATGCAGGGGAAACGCTGAACTGGCGGCTGGTTTAAGCCGCCGCTGTTCGCGCGCGGCGGAGCATGTCCCAGCTGTAGATCGCGATGGAGGCCCAGATCAGCGCGAAACAGGCAAGGCGGGCAGGATCAAGCTTTTCGCCAAACACCGTCAGGCCCAGAACAAAGGCAATGGTTGGCGAAAGGAACTGAACGAAGCCCAGCGTGGATAGTGGCATCGACCGGGCCGCCACGGCAAACAGCATCAGCGGGACAGCGGTTGCCAGACCTGCGCCTGCCAGCATGGGCGTGATGTTGCCGCCCATGGCAAGGCTTGTGCCCTGCGGACCTGCCGCCGCGATGCTGACGATGGCCAGTGCAGGGGCCAGCAGCACCAGCGTTTCTACCGTCAGCCCGGGCACTGATTCAACAGGTGCTTTCTTGCGGACAAGGCCATAGAACGCAAAGGTGAAGGCCAGCGACAGCGCGACAGCCAGCGTTTCTACTGCGCCTGCCAGCAACAAGGCGATACCGAAGCCGGCCAGCGCAACGGCGGCCCATTGTACACGGGTCAGCTTTTCATCCAGAAACAGCGTGCCGATCAGCACATTTATCATCGGGTTGATATAGTAGCCAAGACTGGTGGCCAGAACATGGCCATTGTTGATGGCGATGACATAGATCAGCCAGTTGCCGCCGATCAGCAACGCGCTGAGCACCAATTGGCCCAGCACGCGCCAATCCGTCAGCGCGGCACGCACTTCGGTCCCCTGACGGCGCATGGCCACGATGGCAAAGCAAACTGGCACGGTGAACAGCACGCGCCATCCCACCAGTTCCAGCGGCGGCACATCATGCAGCGCGCGGAAATACAGTGGCAGCAACCCCCACATGACATAGGCAGCGACGGCGGCGGCAAGACCACGTTGCAAAGACGACTGCGGGATCGAAGGCGTTATCATGCACGGGGTCTGGCAGCATCCTTGGTTTAAGCCAAGGCCTTCGCATGGCAACATTTCGTTGCATGGTAGGGCGTTTCATCGCTGCGGGTTGTCGGTTCATCGCAAAACCGAATTCTGACGCTGGCGTTGCCATCTGTTCAGCTTCGCAGTCGTAAACCTGAACCAACGCAGAAATTCAGACGAAACAAAACATGCGGGCCTTCGAAAATCGACAGGCGAAGAACCCCGCGCAAGGATCAGGAGATTAGCCATGATCGAGTTCAAGAAAGTAGCGCTGGCCCTGGTTGCCGCATCGACTGTTGCAACCGCAGCGCCAGCCGCCGCGGCAGTTCTGCCGCAGGCCCATGTCGCAACCAGCGTGAATGTTGCCACCGCCAGCCTTGAAGGCGAAAGCTGGGAGCATGGCCGTGACCGTCGTGACTGGCGCAATGACCGCTACTATGGTCGGGGTAACGATCGCGGGTATTATCGTGGCAATGGCCGTGGCTATTATGACGACCGGGGCTATCGCAACGCCAGCACCTGGCGTGGCAATGATGGCCGGTATTACTGCCGCCGCTCGGACGGGACCACTGGCTTGCTGATCGGTGGCGCGGCAGGCGCCCTGATCGGTCGCGAAGTTGCCGGCCATCGCGGTGACCGCACGCTGGGTGCCATCCTTGGTGCCGGTGCAGGTGCGCTGCTGGGTCGCGAAGTCGACCGTGGCGGTTCTCGCTGCCGCTAACAGATACTGACCGTCCTTCGGGTCGCGCTGAAAGGTCGGCTGGGGAGCGCTTCATCTTGGTGGAGCGCTCCCTTTCTGTTTATTAACCCTATCGGATATATGACCGCATCATGCTTGCGCGGCGCATCGTTCTTTCGGCCTTGTGCCTGTACCTTGCCGGTTGCGGGCCGACGCCTTTGCAGCAGGATGGCGAACCGCTGGACCCGGTGATGGCTGAGGCGCTGGAGGGGCAATTGATGGTCGATCCCGACCTCAGCCAGCAGAACATGCGCAATCTGGCGATTCTGCCGGGCGGCCCGGTGGATCCAGCTCTACCTTTGCCCGATGCTGAAACGGTCAGCGCCGCCACCGTCAGCGAATGACTATTCGTTCCTGAAGCCTACGCCCACGCTGGCGCGCGGTTGTTCCATTTCTGCCGATGCCACCGGATAGGCGCAGTAATCCGCTGCATAGAACGCGCTGGGCCGGTGGTTGCCGGAAAGGCCGATGCCGCCAAACGGGGCCGCAGATGACGCGCCGTTGGTGGGGCGGTTCCAGTTGACCACGCCTGCGCGGATATTGGCCCAGAAGCGGTTGTAATCCTGCGGGGTGCCGCCAATCAGCGATGCGGACAGGCCAAAACGGGTATTGTTCGCCTCGGCAATCGCTTCATCGAATTCCTTGACCCGGATGACCTGCAACAGCGGGCCGAACAGTTCGACATCGGGCCGGTCTGCCACATCGGTCACATCGATGATCGAGGGCGAAAGGAAGGGCAGATTCTGTTCCAGCCGGACCATGTGCTTGATCGGGCGCCCGCCCGATGACAACAGGAACACGAAACTTTCAGTGAGGCCATCGGCAGTGCGGTTATCGATCACTGGTCCCATGAACGGTGCAGGGTCATCAAACGGAGCGCCAACAATAATCCGGTCGGCCAGACGCTTCACTTCGTCCATCACCTGATCGAATAGCGAATCGCGAATGATCAGCCGCCGCGCCGCGCTGCACCGTTGCCCTGCGCTGGTAAAAGCCGATTGCACGATCAGCGTGGCCGCATCCTGAATCTTGGGCGTGTCCCACATGACGATGGGGTTGTTGCCGCCCATTTCCAGCGCCACGATCTTTCCGGGGTTGGATGCCACGCGGCGGTTGATGGCAATGCCGACATGGGCGGAGCCTGTGAACAGCACGCCGTCCACGCCTTCGTGAGCGACCAGCGCCTGCCCTTGTTCCGGCCCGCCGATCAGTAGTTGAACTACGGCAGCCGAAATGCCTGCGCGGTGGAAGCAGCGAACCAGCATTTCGCCAGTCGCAGGCGTTTTTTCAGAAGGTTTGAACACCACCGCGTTGCCGGCGATCAGGGCGGGCACGATATGGCCGTTGGGCAGGTGCGCCGGGAAGTTATAGGGGCCAAGCACGGCCATGACACCGTGCGGTTTGTGCCGCAGTGCCGCAGTGCCTTGCAGCGCCGAATCGAGCTTTCGCTGGGCGGTGCGTTCGGCATAGGCGCGGATCGAGATTTCGACCTTGCCAATAACGCTTTCCACTTCGGTCCGCGCTTCCCACAGCGGCTTGCCCGTTTCGCGCGCAATCATCGTTGCCAGCGCTTCGGCATCCTTGCGCACTTCGTTCGCGAAGCGGCGCATCAGTTCGATCCGGTTTGCCAGGGGCTGTGCTGCCCATGCCGGCCATGCGCGTCGCGCGCGTGCGACCACATCGTCGACATCGCCGACGGGGCTGCGCCAGATTTCAGCGCCGGTTGCGGGTTCGTGGGAGACGATTTCGGCCAATGCCACTGAACTTGCCTGCTTTTGTTGGTTCTTGCGAACGGTGGTTCCCGGGCCCCCGGATATGTCCCTAGGGCGCCAATGGTTACCGATTAAACAATATTACCCCTGACGCCACCCCCTGCAATCGCGTTAGTGGGTTCACACCGGAGAATGGCCGAGAGGTTCCGGCGGTTCCCCGTGCGCATCGCCCATCCGTCGGATCGCTGCAACTTTGGCATTGAGCGCCGACCAGTCATCACGGTCGGCAATGTGCTGCCATATCGCTTCTACTTCGTCGATCAGCATGGATTGCGGCGTGTCGTCAGACCAGTAGGGATGATCCCGGTCGGTCGCGCTATAGGGATTGAGCGCTTCGACCAGTGCAGCCTCTGCGGCAGTATATCCCCTTCCGCCACGCCCTGCGCGGTGGGCAAAGAAGAACGCATCCGGTCCCTCCCCTTGCGCGACCATCACCTTTTCGCATGCACCGATAAGCGCGGTGTCTTCATCCAGCCCGCGCTGTTGCACGCCCAGCCGCCAGCACCAGCGCCGCGCCATGGCTTGCTGATACAGGTCCGGGAAGCGGTTCAGCGCCTCGATCAGCGGGGCGGCATCAACCAGACTGCGCAATGCCACGGCC